>JADIMS010000029.1 GCA_017694555.1 Candidatus Avitreponema avistercoris | reverse complement strand
GCCGGATATACTGAATGAATTTCTTTTCCTGCTCCGCAAGAACCGCCGCAGTGTTTTTTGTGTTTTTCAGGAGCTCGTTCAGCCGGTCCGGATAAAGAAGGGAGAGCCGGAGTTTTTTTTCTTCCGGGGTCAGCGCTGTTTCCAATACAAATTCCCGGCAGCGGTTCGCAATCCGTTTATCCGGATTGGCGATGGTTGCATACAGGTTTTTCCGCAGCGGCTGAAGAAATTGGAAAAACTGGTACAGGGCGGAAGCAAAAGCCGGAAGCAGAAAGCCGTCGTTCCGGTACATCGGCGGCAACATGGATTTCAGGCGTACAGAAATTTTATGCAGTTCCTGTTTCTTTTTCAATTCCGGAAATGAACCGAAGAGAAATTCGAAAAGATTTTGCACGGCGGAAATCAGCGTATCGACAAACGACATTTCCGTGTATTGTAAAGCATTTTCTCCCCCTGTTGCAAGAATCCGTAACGGAGGGCCGGTTTGTTTGCCGCAACTTGCCGGCAGGATACGTTTGTTTTGCCGTCAGTGCGTTTGGATGCCGGAAAGGGAAAATCCGGCGCCGGTGAAGATTTTCCGGAATTCGGCTTCGCTTTTTCCGCGGACAAGTGCGTCGCGCAGTTTTGCTCCGTGCCCTATCCCTTTGGTGTAAGCGCAGAAACGTTTCCGCATTTCCATGCAGGCAAGCGCTTCCCCGGCGTGTTCCTGCAGGAGCAGAAATTCCCGCCATCCGGCGCGGATCCGCTCTTCATCGGAAATTTCCGGCACGGGTTTTCCGGACAGCAGGGCGGCTGTCTGGCAGAAAATAAAGGGATTCCCCAATGCTCCCCGTGCAAACATTACCCCGTCGCAGCCGGTTTCCTGCAGCATGTTTTGTGCGTCTTCCGGAGAAAACAGGTCGCCGGAACCGAATATTTTTACCGCCGGAAATTTCCGGCCGGCGGATGCTTTGAGCCGGGTAATCAGATTCCAGTCGGCTTTTCCCTCATAGCCCTGCGCCCGCGTCCTCGGATGCAGGGTAACCGCAGCCGCGCCGGCTTGGATGGCAGCCTCCGCAGCTTCTTTCCAGGTAATGGCTGAAGCGTCCCATCCTGCCCGGATTTTTACGGTAACCGGCACCTGTTTGCGGGCGGTTTCTTCCGCCGCTTTTTGTACGGCGTTTACCGCAGCCTGTACGACAAAAAAAAGCCTGTCCGGGTCTCTGGTCAGCGCTGCACCTGCGCCGGTTTTTACGATTTTGGGTACCGGGCAGCCTGCATTGATATCCAGGCAGTCTGTATCGGTGGTTTCCAGCACAATCCGGGCCGCCTGCCCGACTGTTGCCGGATCTGCGCCGAAAAGTTGGACCGCGTATGCTTTTTCGCTGCGCGCACGCGCCATCAGCGTTTTCGTTTTCCCCGAATTCCGTACCAAGGCTTCCGCGGAAACCATCTCGGTGAACGCGAAAGACGCGCCGAATTCTGCACAAATACTGCGGAATGCATAATCAGAATATCCGGCAACCGGTGCGAGAAACAGGTTTCCGGGAAGCGTAAGTCCCCCGATCTGCACGGGATGCAGCAGGGATCCGGTTTTGCTCATGCAGGATATACGGCCGTCCGCCGCAGATTATTCCGGTAAACGGAACAGCGTACAGCTGTTTTTCCAAAGCTGCGCGGCAAGTTCTTCGATATCCATTTCCAGCATTTCTGCCATGAATTTCACCGTGGATACCGTATACGCGGGCATATTCCGTTTACCGCGGTATTCAGCCGGAACCATAAACGGGCTTTCGGATTCCACAAGGATGCGGTCCTTGGGCAGGGAAAGAATGGTCTCGTGCAAATTGCGGGCGTTGCGGTAAGTCAGGTTTCCTGCGAATGAAAAATACAGATTCAGGTCCAGCGCCAGCCGGGCATATTCTGCGTCTTCTGAATAACAATGCAGTACGCCGCCGGCTTCCGGAAGTTTTTCTGCAAGAACAGCTAAAACATCTTGTCCGGCATCCCGATTATGTATAATAACGGGGACGTTTGCTTTGGAGGCGATTTCCAGCTGGGTGATAAAAAGTTCAATTTGGGATTTTTTATCTCCGAATTTCCGGAAGTAATCCAGGCCGATTTCACCAAGTGCAACAACGCCCGGAAGTTTGAGGCCTTCTTCCACCGTATGAATCCAGTCCCGGCCCGGATTGGTGACTTCGGAAGGAGAAACGCCGATAGCGTGGTAAATGGACGGTTCGGTTTTCAGTGTTTGATAAACGGTGTTGAAGTCGTGGAGGTTATTGCAAATGCTGATGATCCGCGTAACTTTTGCCCGTTTTGCTTCCTGGATAACCCGGAGCTGTTCTATAGGATCGTCATAAATGAGGCCGATATGGGCATGAGTATCAAAAATTTGCATGGTTTTCTCTCTTTTGCAATTGTGCAATATGGTTTTCGGGGTGTTCCAACTGCTTCGGCAAAAATATACCACAGGGTATCTGTGCCGTCAACAAAAAATACTTGCGGAAGGAAACGCGGATTTGACACTGTGTTTCAACCTATGATAGGATGAAACGTTCTTCGGTGAACGACAGGAGAGCTTGTTTTGGCAAAAACGAGAGGCTATAAACGGATAGAAAACCGTGCCGTGCGGACCGTCCGCCGGATTTTCAAAAGTATATTTTCCGCTGTGGCAGGTTTTTTCCGGGCGGTTATTGCCGGCGCCGGGCGGAAAATTACAATTATGCTGGTGCCGCATTCTCAGAAAAAAGTTATCAACATACAAGCCTCGGTGTTTTCCATTTCGCTTTTTGTGCTGTTGCTTACCGGTATATTTTCCGCCTTTTTTATCTATTCCCGGCGGGTGATTACTTCAGAGCGTACGCTTGCTTCGCTGGAACAGGAAATTACGGAAACCCGGGCCAGTCTGGACCGTCTGAAAGACGAAACCGGATCGCTGTTGAATGCGGCGCGCAATTTTCAGACCAGTTTTTCCGAAACGCTGTCTTTGGTTGGTATCGACACGGCTTCCGAAGAGGATTCGGTCCGTTCGGGCGACCTTTCTTCGTTTTTTGACATCAGGCAGACTTCGCGCGGGGAATTGCCGGAAGCGGCGGATTTGCAGCGGATTTCTTCGTTTTTGGAAGACTCCGTGCAGCCGATTGAAGAAATCGGCAAGCTGTTGAATTCGCGCGATGCTTTGTTTTCCGATATTCCCAGTTTGTGGCCGATTCAGGGCGGAATTGGCCATATTTCACAGATGTTCGGACAGAACCGCCATGTGTTTTCCAAACAGTGGTATATCCATAAAGGGATCGACCTTTCCACCTACCGTTCCGGGGATCCGGTGCTGGCCACCGCGGACGGGCAGATCGTTATGGTGGATTATGACCCGGGCTTCGGGAATTACGTAATTATCCGGCACAAACACGGATTTTATACCCGCTATGCACATTTGCTTTCGCAGCGGGTCAAGCGCGGGGAGCATGTGGAACAGGGACAGGTTATCGGGTACATCGGTAACACCGGGATTTCTACCGGCCCGCACCTGCATTATGAAATTCATATCGGATCCGAAGTGGTTGACCCGATTAAATATCTGAATATTCGGGATACCAGCTACAAGAATCAGTAATTATGGCTGCCGCGGTAAAAGATATTTCCATCAATACGCTGATCGGCGCCGGTTCGCTGGTGCGGGGTGAACTGAATGTTTCCGGATTTGTGCGGATTGACGGGGATTTGGACGGAAATCTACAGGCTTCGGGCCGCGTGATTATCGGGGAAAATTCCCGGATCCGGGGGGACGTCCGCGGTCAAATGGTAACCATCGGGGGGATCGTCGAAGGGAACGTCATTGCGCCGGAGGGCGTGGATATTCTGCCTTCCGGGATGGTACTTGGCGATGTGCTGACCAAAAAACTTACCGTGGCGGAATCCGTCCTGCTGCACGGCTATTGCTTTGCGGTAAATGATGCGGAAAAATTTGACAAAGCCTGTTTTGCCTGGAATAACCGCCGGGCGGCGGCGAATTCCGGTTATGAAACGCCGGGAAACGGAAACTCCGGCAACAGGGAGTCTCCGTTCTGATGCCGGCGCCCGGACAGATTGACCCTACGTCTGCGTATTTCGCTTCCCTTGCTGCGCAGGCGTCCGGTATGCAGCCCGGTTCAAAATCCGGCGTGTTGAATAAAGCGGAAAAAAACCGGGCTTCACGGTTTGCCCGCATTCTGGAAAAACAGCAGGAAACCGGGGAAAATACGGAACTGCCGGAGCTTCCGCCGGAACTGGCGTCTTTGCCGGAAGATAAAATTTTGCCTGCGCTTCTGGACGGCGTTTCGGCAGCCGGGGACGCTTTGCAGGAACGTCCGGTTCCGGATAACATTGTCCGCTATAAAGAAGCTGTGCGGAATTTTATCCGCTTTGTTGTTGCGCGTTCTTTCCAGGTGGAAACTTCTGAAGGCCTGCGTATCCGCAAAGGGCTGGAAATCCGGCAAAAGCAGTATACGCAGATTCATGTGATTGACGAAAAACTGGAAAAACTGGCTGCTTCAATTTTGGCAAACCAGAGAGACCGGCTGACGATTCTGGCCAAGGTTGAAGAAATCAAAGGTCTGCTGGTGGATTTGCTTTCGTAAGCGGCTTCGCTGTGCAGGAATGCTTTGGGAGAAAAAATGGAAACGGATGACGAAATTTACATGGCGGATTCATATGCGGAAGACGGCGATACAATTTCCCAGGAAGAGATCCGCCGGCTTGAAGATCTGGAAGATGAAGAAGCCGAAGCATTTGCCGGAAATTTCTCGGAAGCGGATTTTGCGTTTTCCGGTACGCTTTATCATTTGAAATTGGATTACTCCAATGAAAGCTTTTATGCTTCGTTTGCCGGGGATGAACTTGCCCGCGGTACGTATGTACTGGTGCCGACCCGTTACGGGCGGGATCTGGCCCGTGTGCTGGGAAAAGTGCGCGCACCGGTCGGCGTTAAACCGGAAAACATCGGCGTCATTGAACGGCCGGCTACCGAACAGGACCGGAAAAAGGCGGAGAATTTCCGGAAAGAAGAAGAGTATGTCTTTGGGGTTTTCCGGGAAAAAATCACGGCGCATCATTTGGATATGAAACCGATTTCAGCACATTTTTTGCTTGACGGTTCCAAGATTCTGTTTTTTTTCAGTGCAGAAAACCGCGTGGATTTCCGCAATTTGGTAAAGGATTTGTCTGCTTCCCTGAAAGGGAAAGAAAAGGGTTTGGAGCGGATTGAGTTACGGCAAATCGGCGTCCGCGATGAATCAAAAATTACCGGAGGGCTGGGGGTCTGCGGGCGTCCGTATTGCTGCCATTCGGTGTCAGATCATCTGCGGCCGGTATCCATCAAAATGCCGAAAGAGCAGAATCTGTCCATCAATTCGCTGAAAATTTCCGGACAGTGCGGGCGTCTTTTGTGCTGTCTGGCTTATGAATACGACTGGTACGTGGAAGCGCGCAAAAAAATGCCGAATCCCGGTGTCCGCGTGTTTTACGACGGCTGTATGTTCCGGGTGTCGGAAGTAAACCCCATCACCGAGCGGATCCGGCTGATTGGCGAAGACGAGCGGATTCTGGAAATTCCGGCTTTCCGCATGACGCTGTCCGGGGAAAAATGGCGGATTGTGGACGGATAAGGGCTTTTATCCGGATTTCTTAGGCAGCTGCTTTTGTAAATACTGTTTCAGGTTTTCTGCCGTTGTTTCGCTGATGGCATGTTCCATGCGGCAGGCATCCTGCTCTGCAATTTGCGGCGGAATGCCCAGAACATCGGTCAGGAACAATTTCAGGGTATCGTGCAGCTCCCGGACCCTCGCCGCCACGCTCCGCCCCTCTTTGGTCAGGCTGATGACGCCGTAACGTTCATGCTCAACAAGACCGTTTTCTTTCAGCACGGACAGGCTTTTGTTGACGCTGGGGCGGGAAACATGCAGCACACGTGCAATATCGACGGAGCGTGCGTTTCCTTCTTCGTCCTCGCAGTCCAGAATCGCTTCCAGATAATCTTCTTTGGAAGCGGTCATTTTTTGTTCCATAACAGCAGAGTATACCTTTTTTTTCCGGGGCAGGCAAGAAAAGAACGGGGGCAACGGCAAAATATGTCCCTTGTTTCTCTTTTCTCCGGTTGCTATACTGGAGCCGGAGGCAGCCATGAATATTGAAACACAGTGCCTGCATGAAGGCTATACGCCGGAGAACGGCGGCCCGGGAGTGGTTCCCATTGTCCAGAGTACAACATACCGCTTTGATTCCACGGAGCATATTGCGCGGCTTTTTGATATGCCGACGGAATATATGTATTCCCGTTTTGCCAATCCGACCTGTGACGCAGTGGAGAAAAAAATTGCGGCGCTGGAAGGCGGCGTGGGCGCTATGCTGACAACAAGCGGACAGGCAGCTTCCCTGCTGGCTATCCTGAATCTTTGTTCAGCCGGCGACAGTTTTTTGGCTATGAATTCCGTGTACGGCGGGACGGTGAATCTGTTTTCGGTAACGCTGAAACGGCTGGGCATTGAATGCATTTGGTTTGACGGCGGCGATTCGGAGGAAGAGATTCTGGCCAAATTCCGCCCCGGTACAAAAGCCGTGTTCGGTGAAACGCTGACAAATCCTTCGATGCAGGTTTGTGATATCGAAAAGCTGGCCCGTGCCGCGCATGCAAAGAATGTGCCGCTGATTATCGACAACACTTTTGCGACGCCGGTGTTGTGCCGCCCCATTGCCTGGGGCGCGGACATCGTCATCCATTCCACTTCAAAATATCTGGACGGTCATGCGCTGCAAATCGGCGGCGTTATTGTAGACTCCGGAAATTTTGACTGGGCGTCGGCATATGAAAAAACAGGGGTGTTTGCGGATTTTGTCCTTCCGGATGAAAGTTATCACGGCGTAAAATATACCGAAGCATTCGGCCGGGCGGCGTATATTATCAAAGCCCGGATGCAGCTGATGCGTGATTTTGGCTGTTATCCGGCGGCGCATTCGGCTTTTCTGCTGAACCTCGGTTTGGAAACGCTTCCTGTGCGGATGCGGCAATATTGTGCAAACGGACTGCGCGTTGCGGAACATTTCCGGGAATCGCCGCTGGTGGCATCGGTCGGGTATCCGGCTTTGCCCGGCGATCCGTACAAAACGCTTGCGGATAAATATTTGCCGGACGGATGCAGCGGGGTAATTTCGCTGTCGATGAAGGGCGGAAAAAACGCCGCGATGAAATTCACTGATGCGCTGAAACTTACTTCGCGCGAAGTGCATGTTGCAGACATCCGGAGCTGTGTCCTGCATCCCGCCAGTGCGACACACCGGCAGCTGACGGACGAACAGCTGCAGGCGGCCGGCATAGACGGCGGTATGATCCGCTTCAGCTGCGGTCTGGAAAACGTGGAGGATATTCTGGCCGATATTGACCAGGCTTTGGCTGCGGTGTAATCCTTTTGTCCGCTGTGCTGTGCTGTGCTGTGCGTCAGAAGCGGGAATTCAGCAGTTCCGGGTCTTCCAGCGCAGAATTGCGGACAGCAAATGCCGGGTTTTGGGCGGAATCCCCGCTGCCGGTTTGCTGTGCAAGGAGATCCTGATCCGGGAATTGCTTTTGCAGCCAGCGGACAAAAGCGTCAAATACTTCCTGCGAAAAACTGGTGCCGATTCCTTTCCGCAGGGTTTCCACGGCTTCGGCCGGTTCCATCGGTTTGCGGTAAGGCCGGTTGGAAGAAAGCGCGTCGTAAATATCGGATATGCTGATAATCATGACTTCCGGCGGGTATTCGCCTGCCTTTTTGGCAAAATACCCCGTGCCATTCAGTTTTTCGTGGTGATACAACACGAGAAGCCGGATTTTTTCAAAAAACGAAGAACCGCTGAGAATTTCAAAGCCGATGGCCGTATGGCATTTGATTTCTGCATATTCCTGTTCAGTCAGCCGGGATGTTTTACGGATGATGTTTTCACTGATGCCGATTTTGCCGATGTCGTGCAGAATCGCGGCGTACTGGATGTCGTGAATGGTTTGCGGCGGAACATTCATTTCCTGCGCCACACCGACGGCTATCCGCATTACCCGTTCCGAATGTCCCCGTGTATACTGGTCTTTTGCTTCCAGCGCGCGGGTAAGGGCGGTAATGGTTTCAATGTAACTGTTTTCCAGTTCTCCGAGCAGCTCAAGATTATTCAGCACCGCAGCGATAAACGTGGTGGCGATTTGCAGTGCATAACAGTGTTCTGTGCTGAAATTCCTGCCCGTTTCCCGGTTCCTGCCGATGGTGATAACGCCGAACGTTTTTTGATCCGCGCGGATTGGGGCAGAGACGAACGAGCCGGAAATAAAGCTTTCGTCGCTGATAATAGAGAAAAACGGATGCATTTCCCGGTTTGTGACAAAAACCGGCTTCCCGGAAGAGAAAATCTTGCCGGAAATTCCTTCTCCCGGTTTTATATCTTCCGGTTCGGCGTTCAGTCCGGTAAAGCTGACCGGGCGCAGGATATTTTCTGCTGCATCAAACCGGTAGCAAATACCAAAGTCAAAATCGATCCGGCTGTGTAAATCCGCAATGATGTTTTGCAAAAGATCCGTACCGGTTTTGTATTTGTGGAGAATTTCCGGAAAGGAAGCCAGATTCAGCAGGTCCTTTTGCCGGCGGTCTGCTATTTGGGCCGCAAAAAAATTGGCCTGCAAGTGCTCGGAAAGGCGGTGCAGAAAATCCAGGTCTTCTTCGGTCAGGAACGGTTCGCCCGGGCCGGCCTGGGATTGTTCGGTGATACCAAGCAGGATAAATCCGAGCAGCGAAAACCGGTGGATAACCGGGATAATGTATTTTCCGCCGTAAATGCGCATCAGCAATTCCTGCGTCAGCGGATCTTCAACCTGGAATTCGGAAAAAAAGCGCAGCAGATCCATGCCGCCGCTGAGCATGGAAAGACATCCGGTAAACGTTGTGTCGTCCGGAATAGAGACAATACTTTCCCGGTCGATTTCGCGGTATTCCTTGGAATCTTCCTCGTGCATAAATATGCGCGGCGCGGAAGCGGGGATTTTTCTGCGGATTAAGTCGATGACAAGATCCAGAAGCTCCGCTGTAGTCTGCCACCGGTCCAGACGGTCAAAAGAGAATTGCTGGGAAAGTGAAGATAAAATATCTTTTAAAGCAGGAGTGTCTTTTTGATCTTCTAAAAACATTTTAAGAAATTTTACTTTTGGTTTTATTTTTTGTCAATCAGTTTGTATGAGTTTGTATCTGAATCAGGAAAAGTCTGTTTTTTTCCGGAAAACTTATGGTATAATCTCCGCATTGACACTATTTGAAAAAACATACAGAATATGGCGTTATTTCGACAAAATCATGAAATTTGTCGAAATGCGGCGTGACGTATGCGGCTGATGGAGTTGCTATGGCTATTGTTGTGATTGGAACCGGAATCCAGGTTCCGAAGAGAAAAGTGAAGAACGAGGATCTGCCGGCATCGCTTCAGACTTCGGATGAATGGATCCGCTCGCACACAGGAATTGGCAGCAGATACCTTGCCGGAGAAGACGAAACGACAACCTCGCTGGGTGCTGCATCTTCGCGGAAGGCGCTTGCTGCGGCCGGAATCACGGCGGACCAGCTGGATTTGATTATTTTTACTTCAATTACCCCTTCCTACGCCTGTATTCCTTCGGAATCCTGTCTGCTGCAGGCGGAACTCGGTGCGGAAAAGGCTATGTGTTTTGATATTCTGGCTGCCTGTTCCGGATTTGTGTACGCGGCAGATACCGCCGCAGGGCTGTTGGAACGCCGCGGCTGGAAATACGCGCTGGTTTGCAGTACCGAAATTCTTTCGCGGATTGTAGACTGGACGGACCGCGCGACCTGCGTCCTGTTCGGAGACGGTTCCGGTTCTGCGGTTTTAGAGAACACGGCTGCTACGGGCGCCGATTACGGGAACCGGGGGCTGGGAATCATGTACCATAACGCGGACGGGAAAGGCGCCCGTGCGCTGTATTTGGAACATGGCGGCCGGCTGCAAATGGACGGTCAGGCGGTGTACAATTTCGCCGTAGCGGAAATCACCGGTATCATCAGTTCCCTGATGAAGGCCGAAAACCTGACCGAAAACGACGTGGACTGGATTGTCTGCCATCAGGCAAATTCCCGGATTCTCACCGCTGCGGCAAAACGGCTTTCCCTGCCGGTTTCCAAATTCGTTTTCAATATGGAAGAATACGGCAATACGTCTTCTGCTTCCATTCCGATGACTTTGGCGCTGATGGAGGAAAACGGTACGCTGAAAAAAGGAATGCGGATTATCATTGCCGGATTCGGCGCCGGACTTACCGGCGGAGGGGGAATTATCATATGGTGACCAAATACGCTTTTTTGTTTCCCGGGCAGGGCGCGCAGTTTCCCGGTATGGGTGTGGATTTGTATGAGGCATCGCCGGCCGCTAAAGAATGCCTGGATACGGTTTCGGAAATTGCAGGCGAAGACGTCCTTGCTTTGCTCCGGGATTCTCCTGCGGATGTTCTCTCCCGCAGCGACCGCAGCCAGCTGGCCATCACAGCCGTTTCGCTGACTGTGGCGGCTGTGCTGAAAGAAAAGGGGATTGAGCCTTCCGCTTGCGCCGGATTCAGTCTCGGCGAGTTTCCTGCGCTGTGCGTCAGCGGCGTACTTTCGTTTGCGGATACCGTGCGGGTGGTAAAACAGCGCGGTGAAATTATGCAGCGTGTATGCGACAGCATTGCGGCCCGTTCTGCCGGCCGTGTGCCGGGAATGGCGGCGGTAATCGGACTGCCGCCGGAAACCGTACTGCGCATATGCGCGGATATTGACGGCGTGTTTGCCGCCAACATGAATAGCGTCCGGCAGACCGTGGTTTCCGGTACGGCGGACGGGTTGGACGCCGTAGAGGCGGCATTCAAAGAAGCCGGAGCACGGCGGGTGGTGCGTCTGGCAGTTGCCGGGCCGTTCCATTCCCCGCTGATGCAGGAAGCGGCCGACGCATTTGAGCAGGTTATTGCGGACGTGGAATTCCGCGATCCGGTTGCCGCGCTTTTTTCCAATGTGAGCGGAAAACAGGTGGCTTCCGGGGCAGAAGCCAAAGCGTCCGCCGTCCGGCATCTGGTGCAAAGCGTTTTGTGGACCAGCGAAGAAAAGGCGCTCGCGGAATTTGCGGCTGCGGACGCCGGCAGTACGTGGCGTTTTCTGGAGCCGGGGCCGGGAAAGGTTCTTGCCGGTTTGTGGAAAGACACCGAATTCGGCGCAGAGCATCCGGTTTCGCCCTGCTGTTCGTTTGAAAATATTACTGCGCTGTAATTTACGCAGTTTTGGGATTTGTTTCCGTTTCGGAGGATTTTATGTTACTGAAAGGAAAAAAAGCGCTGGTAACCGGTTCTTCCCGCGGCATCGGGAAAGAAATTGTCTGCCGCTTTCTGGCGGAAGGCGCGGAAGTCTGGGGGCTGTGCTCCAAACCTTCCGCCGCCCGCGAAGAGCTGGAAAAGGTAGCGTCAGAGAACGGTTCGGCGTTTCATGAAATTTGCGCGGATGCCGGAAATGCGGAGCAGCTTTCTGCCGTGGTAAAACAGGCGCTGGAAGAGTCCGCCGGTTTTGACGTGCTGGTGAATAACGCCGGTATTACGCGGGACGGTTTGTTTTTCCGGATGAAAAAAGAAGACTGGGATTCCGTGCTTGCGGTGAATTTGACAGGCGTTTTTCTGGTTTCACAGATTGTTGCGGCCGATATGATAAAAAAACGCGCCGGATCTATCATCAATATGTCGAGCGTGGTCGGTTTGCACGGACAGGGCGGTCAGGCAAATTATGCTGCCAGTAAAGCCGGGTTAATCGGATTGACCAAAAGTCTGGCAAAGGAAATCGGAAGCCGGAACGTGCGGGTCAACGCCGTTGCGCCGGGATTTATCGAAACCGATATGACGAAAGCCATCAACGAAGCCGCCCGGAATGAGTGGCTGAAAGGAATTCCGATGCACCGCGCCGGAACGGTAACCGATGTTGCGGATGTCGTGGTGTTTCTTGCCTCGGATTTATCTTCGTACGTCACTGCACAGGTGATTGGCGTGGACGGCGGCATGGGAGCCTGAGTTCAGGTACATTCGTGGAAAGCAGGAGTAAAGAATGAGCAGAAAGGTTGTAGTTACAGGACTGGGCGCGGTGACGCCGTTGGGAAATACCGTAGAGGAAACCTGGCAGGCAGTCCGGGAAGGAAAAAGCGGGATCGGCAAAATTACCGCTTTTGATACGTCGGATTATGAATGCAAAATCGCCGGGGAAGTCAAAGGCTTTGAAGCAAGCCGCTGGATTGACCGGAAGGAAGCCCGGAAAATGGGCCGCTATACCCAGTTTGCCGTTGCGGCCGCTGTGCAGGCGATGGCGGATGCCGGACTGAATAAAGACAACATGGACGTGAACCGTGCCGGTGTTTTGCTGGGCAACGGAATCGGCGGTTTTGAAGTTATTGAATCTTCGATTAAAAAATATTTTGACGCCGGAAACGCCCGTATTCCTCCGCTCAGCATTCCGATGCTGATTCCGAATGAAGCGCCGGGCAATATCAGTATGCTGCTGGGATTGCACGGTACGGCGCTCTCGCTGGCAACAGCCTGTTCTTCCGGTACGGACGCGCTGGGTCTTGCGTTGGATCAAATCCGGCACGGACGTCTGGATATCTGTCTTGCCGGCGGTACTGAAGCTACAATTACCGGTTACGGAATCGGCTGTTTTCAGGTATTGAAAACCCTGGCTACATCATTCAATGACGAGCCGGAAAAAGCCAGCCGTCCGTTTGACAAGCGGCGTGAAGGTTTTGTCATGGGTGAAGGTTCTGCAATTCTCGTGCTGGAAGAATACGAACATGCAAAAGCCAGGGGCGCGCGGATTTATGCCGAGTTTGCCGGATACGGCGGCTCCTCGGATGCCTATCACATTACCAGCCCGGATCCGTCCGGAGACGGCGGCGCGCTGGCAATTACGAATGCAATTGCAGATGCCGGAATCCGTCCCGAAGATGTGCAGTATTACAATGCGCACGGGACTTCTACGCCGATCAACGATCCGTCTGAAACGGCGATGGTCAAAAAAGCCTTTGGGGATCATGCGTACAAGATGAAAATCTCTTCCACCAAAAGCATGACCGGGCATTGCCTGGGCGCCGCAGGCGCCATTGAAGCGCTTTTTTGCGTAAAAGCCATTCAGGATGGTTTCTATCCGCCCACAATCAACCTGGAAAATCCGGATCTGGAAGCCGGGTGCGATTTGGATTACGTCCCGAACCACGGTATAGACGTTTCCGCAGAAGGGGGGATTTCCTGCGCGATGTCCGGTTCCCTCGGTTTCGGCGGGCACAACGGCGTAGTGGTTTTCCGCAAGGTTTGAGCGGCTGGTTCCGCGGATACGGGAGAAGTTATGGGGCTGAAAAATGTGAAAGATCTGCTTCCACACAGAGAACCCTTTTTGTTTGTGGATGAAATTGTCAGTGCCGATGAAAACGGAAGTGTTTCGCTGCGTACATTTACCGATAATGATTTCTTTTTCAAAGGGCATTTTCCGGAATATCCCGTCGTACCCGGCGTCATCCTGATTGAAACGATGGCGCAGTGCGGCGGCGCGGCGCTCAGCTCGCAAAAGGTATTCCCGGAAGGTTCTTTGTTCTTTTTGGGAACTGTAGACAAGGTGAAATTCCGCCGCCAGGTCCGGCCCGGCGATACCGTCCGTGTGGAAGTAAAAAACCTGCGGGTTTCTCCCCGGATGATTAAACAGTCCGGCGTGGCGTATGTCGGTGATGAAATTGCAGCGGAAGCGGAGTGGATGTGTCTTGTGGGAAAGTAAATCCGGCGTGATCCGGTTTGGATGATAAGGAGAGGGAATTATGATAATAAAACCGATGGTAAGAAGCAATATTTGTCTGAATGCGCATCCCGCCGGATGTGCAAAATCCGTGCAGGATCAAATTGCATATGTGAAAGCGCAGAAACATTCCGCTTCCTCTTCCCCAAAAAATGTGCTGGTGCTGGGCTGTTCCGGCGGGTACGGACTTGCCAGCCGGATTGTGGCTGCTTTCGGTTACGGCGCCGCAACGTTCGGCGTTTCCTTGGAAAAAGCCGGTACGGAAACAAAAGGCGGGACGCCGGGCTGGTACAACAATCTGGCTTTTGATCAGGCTGCGGCAGCGGAAGGCCTGACGGCGCTTACCTTCAACGGGGATGCATTTTCGGATGCGGTAAAGACGGAAATTGTAGAAGCGGCCCGCGCGCGGGGCATCCGCTTTGATCTTGTAGTTTACAGTCTGGCCAGCCCGGTCCGGACCGACCCGGATTCCGGCGTGATGTATAAGTCCGTCATCAAACCGGTTGGCGCGCCGTTTTCCGGCAAAACCTTTGACCCGATGACCGGCGACATAAAAGAAATTTCCGCCGAACCTGCAACGGAAGACGAAATCGCCCAGACCGTGAAAGTTATGGGCGGGGAGGACTGGGCCCGCTGGATTTCGCATTTGGCGGACGGCGGCGTTCTGGCGGACGGTGTGATTACCGTCGCGTATTCTTACGTCGGCCCGGAAGTTTCGCAGGCTATTTACCGCCGCGGAACCATCGGCCGCGCGAAAGAGCATTTGGAAAAAACAGCCGCAGAACTGAATCAGAAAATGGCGGCGTACCGCGGTTCTGCCTATGTTTCCGTGAACAAAGGTCTGATTACACGGGCCAGCGCGGTTATTCCGATTATCCCGCTGTATCTTTCGGTTTTGTTTAAGGTGATGAAACGGCGCGGCACGCATGAAGGCTGCATCGAACAGATGAACCGGCTGTTTGCGGAACGCCTGTATACCGGCGGCGCCATTCCGGTAGATGAAGAAAACCGGATCCGCATCGACGACTGGGAAATGGATCCTGAAGTACAGGCGGAAGTTTCGGAAATTATGCCGAAAGTCACTGCGGAAAATATTGCGGAGCTTGCAGATCTTGCCGGTTATAAGCACGATTTTCTTGCAACAAGCGGTTTCGATATTGCCGGTGTGGATTACGAAAAAGACGTGCCCCGGCTGGACACGTTGTGAACGGATATTTTGCATTTGTGAGGAACCGAAATGAACGAGAGTTTTATTCTTTCTTTGATTGACAAGCTGAATGGAAGTTCCATCGTTTCGTTGGAATGGCATCAGGCCGGAGAGTCTTTGGTCCTGAAGAAAAAAGAAGCCTGCGGTCCGGCGGCGCATCCGCCTGTTCCGCATCCGGCTCCCGTTGCGCCTGCGGAAAGAGGCGGACCGGCGCCTGCTCCGGTAATGGAAAAACCGGCGCCGGCTCCTGCACCGGACAAAACCCCGGACAATACGGAGCCAGCCGCTTCTTCTGCGGATCTTGTACCGGTAAAAAGCCCGATTGTCGGAACGTTCTACCGCGCGCCGTCACCGGATGCTCCTGTCTATGTGGAAGAAGGAAAATCCGTAAAAAAAGGCGATCCGCTTTGCATTTTGGAAGCGATGAAAATGATGAATACGCTGGAAAGTGAATTTGACTGCACGGTAGAAAAAATCCTTGTGCAAAACGGGGATCTGGTTGAATTTGACCAGCCGCTGTTTTTGGTCCGGAAAAACTGATGATTAAACGTTTGCTGATTGCCAACCGCGGGGAAATCGCGGTACGGATTATCCGGGCTTGCCGGGAACTCGGAATCCGGACAGTGGCGGTGTATTCCACGGCGGACAAAGAAAACCTGCATGTAAAAATGGCTGATGAGGCGGTTTGCATCGGTGCGCCGCCTTCAGCAAAAAGCTATTTGAATGCGGACGCCTGTGTTACGGTGGCGCTGGGGACAAAATGCGACGCCGTGCATCCGGGCGTCGGCTTTTTGTCCGAGAATGCCGCCTTTGCAGAAAAAGTTCAGAAAGCAGGCTTAATCTGGATTGGTCCGGAACCGGAAACTATCCGTCTTTTGGGCGATAAGGTGCAGGCGCGCGCAACGGCGGTTGCGCACGGGCTTCCGGTCACGCCGGGATCAGACGGCGCCGTTTCTTCCGAAGCCGAAGCGAAAAAAATTGCGGCCCGCTGCGGATATCCGGTTATCATCAAGGCGGCTTCCGGCGGCGGCGGAAAAGGTATGCGGATTGTGTATGAGGAGAAGGATCTGGCGGAAAACCTGAAGATTGCTTCTTCCGAGGCGCAGGCGAATTTTGCGGACGGCACGGTTTACATCGAAAAATATCTGGTAAATCCCCGCCATGTGGAACTGCAGGTTCTGGGCGACGGGAAAGGCGGAGTTGCCGTTCTGGGGGAACGGGATTGTTCCACGCAGAAAAACCACCAAAAATTGATTGAAGAAAGCCCGTCGCCGGGCGTTTCGCCGGAAATGCGTGAAAAAATGTGCGCGGGCGCCGTTTCGCTTTTTTCTGCCTTAAAATACCGGGGCGCGGGTACCATCGAATTCCTTGCTTCCGGAAATGAATTTTTCTTTATGGAAGTGAATGCCCGCGTGCAGGTGGAACATCCGGTTTCCGAGATGGTCACATCTTCCGACATTATCCGGGATCAAATCGGCGTTTGTGCGGGATTGCCTATGGAAGCAGAGCCCGGCGTTCATGCGCTGAACGGCTGGGCGGTTGAAGCCAGAATCAACGCCCGCGCGCCGGGAAAGATTAAAACGCTGCATATTCCCGGCGGACCCGGAATCCGGTTCGATACGTTTGTGTATGCAGACTACAGCGTGCTTCCGTTTTATGATTCCATGATTGCAAAATTGATTGCCTGGGACAGTACGCGGGAACGGGCTGTGAAGCGCCTTCTGCGTGCACTGGATGAATTGAAAATTGACGGAGTCCCCACGAATATCGGGGAGCAGAAAACAATTCTGTCTTCCCCGCAATTTTTGTCGGGACACTTTGGAACAGGGTTGTACGCTGAATTGTTTCAGCAATAATGGTGGGGAGTCTTATGGAATGTACGCAATGTAAAGCGGTCTTGGACGCTGAAACGCTGAAAAAAAATTTGTACGTCTGTCCTGCCTGCGGGGCACATTTCCGCATGGAACCGATGCAGCGTCTGGCCTATCTGATTGATGAAGGTTCGTTCTCGGAGCTGTACAAAAATTTAACCAGTGCGAATCCCATCGAAATGGAAGGCTATGAAGAGAAAATTTCCGCCGCGCAGGAAAAAACCAATTTGTCGGATGCCGTAATTACCGGGTATTGTACAATCGGGAAACGGCCGGCTCTGGTTGCGGTTATGTCTTTTGCTTTCATGGGCGGATCCATGGGCTCCGTTGTCGGGGAAAAAATTACCCGCATTATGATGCTGGGAGCCGGGGAAGGGCTGCCGGTGATTATTTACGCCACGTCCGGCGGCGCGCGGATGCAGGAAGGCCTGTTTTCCCTGATGCAGATGGCAAAAACTTCCAGCGCTGCGGCTGAGCTGGACCGGGCCGGGATTCCGCTTTTTTTAATGCTCTGCGACCCGGTTACCGGCGGCGTAACGGCAAGTTTCGCCATGCTGGGCGATTTGATTTGTGCGGAGCCGGGCGCGCTGATTGGGTTTGCCGGTCCGCGGGTTATTGAAGGCACAATCCGCCAAAAACTTCCCGATGGATTCCAGCGGGCGGAATTCCAGCTGGAAAAAGGTTTTGTAGACTGCATTGTTCCCCGCAAAGAACAGCGTGAATTTTTTATCCGCATGATTGATGCCCATATGCAGGCTGTTCCGTCTTATCCGGTGAAGCGTGAAATTACGCTGAATTTCAAGAAACACCGGGAGCCTGCAGGAAAAAAAACGGAGGCCGAACATGATCAATGACAAACAGCAGGAGTTGCTGGAGTCTTTGCAGGCGCTGGCAAAACAAAGCGGTCTGGATATTACGGACGAACTGGGGAAAATCACCGAAAAATTTGAAAACAGCGAAAAAGCTGTGGCGGAAGTTTGGGAGCGCGTGGAAGTTGCCCGGAACAGCGGCCGTCCGCGTACGTTGGATTATGTGAATTTGATCTTTGACGATTTTACGGAACTGCACGGCGACCGTTTTTTTGGCGATGATCCTGCGATGATCGGCGGAATCGGCTTTATCAACGGGATGGCGGTTACGGTTATCGGCAATCAGAAAGGCCGTAATCTGAAAGAAACGATTGACCGAAACGGCGGTATGTCGAATCCGGAAGGATACCGGAAAGCGCTCCGCCTGGCCAAACAGGCGGAAAAATTCCACCGTCCTGTGGTTACGTTTATCGATACGCAGGGCGCTTATCCGGGGCTTGCTGCGGAAGAGCGCGGTATCGGCGAAGCCATCGCAGTGAATCTGCGGGAATTCAGCCGCCTGAAAACGCCGGTAATCTGCATCATCATCGGAGAAGGCGGATCCGGCGGCGCACTGGGTATTGGCGTGGGCGACAAGATTTATATGCTGGAAAACGCCATTTATTCCGTTATCAGTCCGGAAGGCTTTGCATCGATTTTGCTGCGCGATTCTTCCCGAGCGCGTGACGCCGCCGCCATGATGAAAATTACCAGCCAGGAAGTCCTTGACCTGAAGGTAATTAACGGTGTGATTCCGGAACCGGAAGGCGGCGCGCATTGCGATCCTGCGGCTGCGGCTGCGGCAATCCGGAAGAGAATCGCTGCCGATTTGGAAGATTTGTGCCGGCGGAATCCGGAAGTTCTGGTAAAATACCGGAATAAAAAAATCCGTGAGTCGGGGGCTTTTTACGACGACGACGGCGGTATCGAAAGTTCTATGAATCCTGCAGATTGAGCAGGCTTCCGGCGCGTTGATTTCCGCCGGTTTTTGAAAGAGGGTGCAGAATGAAACAGAAAGCCTGGCTTGGTTTGGTTGTGACCGCATTTGTTTTGTCGGCAGGGATTCCGCTTTTTGCCCAGGAGCAGGCAAGGCCTGACGCGCTCCGTTCGTACCGGATTGGACGGGATCTGGAAGCAAGAAACCGGATAGCAGAGGCCAACGCTTCATATCAGGAAGCGATTGCCATTTGCCAGCAGGATCTTGCCGCCAATGCCAGAAATATGGACGCATATACGATTTATTGCTGGTCGCTCGTCCGCCTGAACCGGCATCAGGAAGCCGTAAATATCGGGACAAGGGCGCTTGCTGTCCGCAACGATCCCCGGATTGTGGAATCCATGGGGGAGGCTTATTTTTATCTGGACAATTACCGGGATTCACTGCGGAATATGGAAAGCTACACGGATACCGCGCCGCGCGGCGAACGGGTCAGTACCGCGTATTTTTTTATGGCGGAAATTTACCGTCTGACCCGCCGGTATAATCTTGCGGAATTTGCTTATACCGCGGCTGTTTTTTATGAACCGGCGCTTCCTTTGTGGTGGTACCGGCTGGGTACGGTCCGGGAAGAAATCGGTGACCATTCCGGCGCGGTGGATGCTTACAACCGTGCGCTCCGGTTGCGTCCGGATTATCCGGAAGCAAGCGACGGACTCCGCCGTGCGCGCAGCCGGGCGCAGGCATAAACGGTCTTTTTGTTTAAACGCGGCAGGCAGACGGCAAAGAAGCAGGACGGAAGAATGTTGAGAACGGTTTTTGCAGTATTCCGCTTTTTCTTTTATCTGATGGTAAGGCAGGGAAAACAGCGCGAATTTTTCCGGTTGCAGGCTGCCGGAAAGACCGGAGAATGCGACCGGCTGCTTGCGCCGATGGTCCGGGAATGGGCACAGTACGTTGTGCGCCTGACCGGCAAAAAAACGCAGGTGCAGGTAACGGGCCAGGAGAATCTTCCGCAAAACCGCGCCGTGCTGTTTGTCGCCAATCACCAGAGCAATCTGGACATTCCGGTTTTGCTTGGCTATGTCGAAAAACCGATGGCTTTTGTTGCCAAAAAAGAACTCCTGCGCATTCCGTTCCTGTCCGGCTGGATGAAATTGATGCAGTGTGTGTTTCTTGACCGCAAAAATATCCGGCAGTCTGTTAAAGATATGGAAGAAGCGGTGGAGAAAATCAAAGACGGTTATTCCCTGCTGATTTTCCCCGAGGGGCACAGAAGCAAGGGCGCCGCGCACGGACAATTTAAGGCCGGCAGTTTCAAGCTGGCTTTTAAAGCCGGCGTCCCGGTTGTCCCTGTTTCTATTGACGGTACCTGGAGGCTGCTGGAAGGATCCGGACGTCTGCATTCCGCCAATGTGCGCGTGACGATTCATCCGCCGGTGGAAACAGAAGGATTGTCCAAAGAAGGACAGCGGCAGCTGGTTTCCGCTGTGGAGCAGACCGTGTTCGCATCCCTGCCTGCTCCTGAAGCAGCCGCCCTGCCGGAATCCTGATTTTCACGGCGCAGACATATTGCCTGTGCGCTGCTCCGGCGGTGTCCGCTCTTGGTCCGGTCCGCCGTCGAGCTTCCGGAGCAGTCCGTCGATGCGTAAAACAAGCGCGCGCGCGTTTATGCGCTGCTTTCCCGAAGCGGATTGACCGTCCGTTCCGGTTTTGGTTTTTTTACGCTGGTTCAAGACAGCGTTCCAGCGCCCGAACATTGCAAACGTGCTGCCCGTCAGCGAAATAATCCGGAAACGGCCGTGTTCCGGCAGCGAAAACCGGAACCGCTCCGGCGTGAAAGTCCACCGGGAAATAAAAAGCAGGCTTTCAAACAAAAACGCACGCGCAGCTCCTGCGGCAAGGCTTTCGGACGCGATTGGAAATCCGGCGGGCTGAAACAAAATTCGCCCGCGCGGCGGATATAGGTTGAATGCCGTGATAGCGGCAAGGGAAAATAAAACGGGCAGAATGTTCAGTTTTTGGCGGCTGTTTTTGTTCCGGAAGGAAGCCGCGAAAAAGACGCAGAAAATTCCTGCCCGGACATAAACCGAATCCGCCGCGCCCGCTGCTGCGGCTGCGCAGAGACCCGCCGCGGTCCGCAAAACTGCGCGTCTGGTTGCGGCCGGACTGTTTTGTTGCGGTTCTGTTCCGCCGCCGGAAAGAGGAGTTTCCCGCGGAAACGCGCCGCTTTCAGTTTTTGCAATTGTTTCCTTCAGCCATTGTGAATTGCGGATGAACAGCTCCGCGAAAACACCCATCGCGAACCCGGCGGCTGTTCCTGCGGCCAGTAAAAGCGGCGCAATCGCTGAGGCAGCTTCGCCGAAAATCCAAAGGCGCGCGATTAGAATCTGAATGCAGGTGGAAGCAAATGCGCCGGCGGTGCTGATTCCGACCGCCGAAATGCGGGATTTCAGCATCTGTTTCATCAGGAACATCAGCGAAGCCGATGCAAACGTTCCTGCAAGCGAAAACAGGAAAACCCAGGAAAAAAAGGTTCCGCCGGTGATTCCCTGCGCAAGGATTTTAACGAGCGCGAGCAGGAAATATGCTTTTGGCGGAAAAAATCCCGCTGCCGCGATCAGCGGGATATTGGAAAGCCCAAGCCGCAAAAAAGGCAGCGGCTTGGGAATGACAGCTTCCAGCGCGGCCAGAAAAAAACACAGCGCGCCGAACCGCGGAATCAGGTAGTTTTCTTTTTCCTTTTCAGTGGCAGCCGCAGTGTCCATGGCCGCAGCCGCAGTCATCCCCGCAGTCGTCATGGTCGCATCCGCAACCGCATCCGTTGTCCAGACCTTTGGCTTTTTCTTCTTCCGTGGCTTCCCGGACAGCAAGAATCTTGACGTCAAAATGCAGGGTTTTTCCGGCGAGCGGATGATTGCCGTCTACCGTGATTTTGTCGCCGTCGATTTTGGTAACCGTAACCACCTGTGTACCGTGCGGACCTTCGGCTTCGAACTGCATATCAACTTCGATTTCCACATCTTCGGGAAAATTGGCGCGTTCCACTTCGGCTGCCAGCGAAGGAATGTATTCGCCGTAAGCCTCTGCCGGCGGAATGACAATGTCTTTCAGTTCGTCGCCGGGGTTTTTTCCTTCCAGCTCTTTTTCCAGACCTGAAATCAGATTATTCCTGCCGTGGATATATTCCAGCGGTTCCGCGCCTTCCGTTGTGTCCAGCACTTCGCCGTTATCGTCTTTCAGGGTGTAGTCGAATGCGACCACAGTGTCTTTTGCAATATTCATCGGTTTTCTGATTCCTTTTCTGTTTTACGCCTGAATGACCTCGGTTACACCGGGGACTTTTTTCTTCAGATGCGCTTCTACGCCCATTTTCAGTGTCATGGTCGCCATCGGGCAGCCTCCGCAGGCGCCGGTCAGGCGGACGGAAACTTTGCCGTCATCGGATACGGAAAGGAATTCCACATCTCCCCCGTCGGCCTGCAGCATCGGCCGGATTTCGTTGAGGGCAGTTTTCACAGCTTCTTCCATGATTTTCTCCTGTCAGAATGTATACCGTGAAGATACCGAAGAATCCGCTCCCGGTCAACCAATTCAAGCCCCGCTTCCGTTCCGCTTCCGTCCTGCTGTGCGCGGGACTTTGTCCGCACCGCCGGCGTTTGAATGATTTTGGGTTTTCTGGTATATTATCTCCGTGTTATTCCGGTTGGCGTGCAAAAATATTTTGTCGCGGAAAAGTTCCGTCGTGATTGTCATCTTTATCGCTTTTTCTGTTTCCCTTCTGGTTCTTTCCAATGCGGTTTTTGACAGTACCGAACGCGGGGTGGAAAAGGTTTTCCGCTCCGGATTTACCGGCGATTTTATGATCCGTCCGGTTTCCGACAGACCGTGTTCCCTTTTGGGGGACGAAACGCCTATCGTCGGTGAACTGACGCGGATGGAAAGTCTGGTTCCGTTTGACGGCATTTCCGGTTTGTTGCGGGAACGCGCCGAAGTGGAGCATTTTGCGCCGCAGTTTTCCGGTATGGCTTTTGCGGAAAATCCGGCGGCCGGGACGCGGATTCCGGTTGTGCTGTTTGCCGTAGAAGCGGAACGCTATCTTTCGGTAATGGACGGGATTACGCTTCTTTCCGGCGGCGCATTCGCAGACGGGGAGCGCGCTGCTTTGGTGAATGCGCAGATGGCGGAAACGCTTGCGCTTGCGCCGGGAGATACCATTCAGTTTGTGATTGCAGACGGGCCGACATTCCGCATCCGGGCCGCGCCGGTTTCCGGGGTTTTTTCTTATCCGATGGAAAACGAAACGCTGACACGGATTTGCCTGGTGGATGTGGAAACGTTTTCTTCTTTGATGGAACTGAATGCGGCGGTTTCTTCCGGTGCGGAAGAAACCTATTCCGGCGGGGAACAAGGGCCGGCGGAAGAGGATTTTAATTTGGACGATTTGTTTTTTGAATCCTCGGATATTGTTGCCGGGGCGGACTCCGGTTCAGACGCGGATGCAGCGGATGAATTGGCGGCAATGATAGCCCTTGCCCAGACAGCCGGCCGCAGTACAGCGGAGTTTTCCGCCGCCGGTATTTCTTCCTGGCATTTTCTTACGGGACGGCTGAAAGAAGGCGTTTCCGACCGTTCCTTTATCCGCCGCCTGAATCAGTCTTTTGCTGAACGCGGCTGGCCGGTTGAAGCAGTGAATTGGCGTTATGCAGGCGGGATTTCTTCCCTTTACTTGTATTGGCTCCGTGTTATTTTCAATATCGGGATCCTGGTGGTGCTGGGCGCAGGCTTTATCGTGGTGAATAACACGCTGATTATCAACGTGATGAGCCGGACAAAAGAAATCGGTACGATGCGGGCAACCGGCGCTTCCGGAAATTATGTGTCCGTGCTTTTTATGACGGAAACGTTCCTGCTTACGCTGACAGCCGGGATAGCCGGTGCGTTTTTGGGCTGGCTGGGAACGCTGCTGCTGAACGCGGCGGACGTATCGTTTTCCAATCAGATTCTTGTACAGTTGTTCGGCGGGCACACGCTGGAAGCGTTTGTTTCCGGGAAAAACCTTTTGCAGGCGTTTTTCCTTGTGGTGGTGCTGGGTGTGATTGCCTGGATATATCCCGTGCGGATTGCGCTTTCCACAAGTCCTACTGTGGCGATGCAGGGGGAAGAATGATGACGGTTCCGGCGCTTGCTTTCCGTTCTTTGGTTTCCAGAAAACGGCAATATTTTCCGCTTTTTCTTGTATGCGCCGTATGTTCGGGGCTTTCATTTTTTGTGTTCTTTTTGTCGAACGGCATGACGGAAGCGTTCCGCGATAAAGCCCGGATTTATTACGGCGGCGACCTGCAGTTTATCGGCGGCGTGCAAGGGCTTGCGGTTCCGGATGCGGAAAATACAATGGATACCCTGCGTTCTGCCGTTGCGCCGGATGTTACGGTTACGGCGCGCCTGGAGTTTGACGGCAGAACATATTCGCTGTTTTATGAAGGCTCGGAAGTCGTTCTGCGCGTTATCAAAGGCGTGGATTTCCAGCGGGAACGTTCCCTGTTTTCCCGTTTCACTTATGTTCCCCCGGAGGGCAGCGGGGAAGGGTTTTTGCCGCCGTTTCCGGAATTGGCCGGGACAAACGTAATTTTGATTTCCAACCAGCTGGCCGGTAAACTGGGAGTCCGGCAGAATGATGTGGTTACGTTTTTTTGCCGCACGGTGCAGGGCTATCTGAATTCCGTCAATCTCCGCGTCGGCGGTATTTTCCTGGATTCCAGCGTGCTGGGGCTTTATACGGCGTATTGCGACATCGAATTCCTGCGCCGGACGATGGGCGTGCCGGAAAATCTGGCGCACCGCATTTCGTTCATTTTTCCTTCTCCTCCCCCGCAGCAGGAAATCCGGCGGTTGCAGGATTCGTTTTCCGAATTCTTCCCTATGTATCCGCTGGTTTCGGATAAGGAACTGTTTTATCACGATTTGATTTTCCAGCCGAAATTCGGGGGCGAACCCGTCTATGCGCTGATAACGCTCGACGCCAATCAGGAAGACCTGCAGGAACTGACCGGTGCCATGCACCTGATTTTCAGCATCATCGTGGTCATGCTTTCGGGCATTATTATTGCCGGGATCGGAAGCACATACCGGGTGCTGATTTTGAAGCGGGTGAACGAAATCGGTATTTTTATGTCCATCGGAATGCGGAACGGACGTATCGCTTTGGTTTTGTTTTTGGAAACCATGCTGCTGCTGGTATCGGGCTGTCTGGCGGGATTCGCTTTTTCCGGCCTGCTTTGCCTGATGTCCGGCGCGCTGGATTTGTCTTCGATTCCGGGTGTGGATATTTTTCTGCGCCAGGGCGTTCTGGCACCGGTTCCGGATTTTGCGCCGGCTGCGGTTTTCTGCCTGGTGATTTTTGTAACGACCGGGTTGGCCGTCTTGTTTACCATACGCCGGACGGTAAGCATCAGTCCAGCTGAGGTGATCCGGGCAACAGAATAAACGCCGGCATGGGAATACACGGAATCACAGTAGAAAATTTTGCAAAAACGGGGTAAAATAGAAAAATGAAAAACGAATTGCACAGCCGCCGGGTTTCCGGACTTTCCGTTTTCCTCTTTTTTTGTTTTTTTACCGCCGCTTTGGCTCCTTTGTCCGCACTGACCATGGAAGAAGCGGACGCGCTTTTACTCCGCGCCCAGAATAATACGCTTTTTGCTGAAACCGATTACGGCGCAGCATACCATATTGTACAGGAAAAGCCCGGGGAAGGGCGCACCGTTACGGAGGCGGTCATGTACCGCCGGGACAGTGATGCAAAATACGTGATTTTGGTGACCAATCCGCCGAAAGAACGCGGAAAAGGATATTTGCAGGAAAATGACGTGATTTGGTTTTACGATCCGGCGGACGGACGTTTTACCTTCACCAGTGCAAAAGACAAATTCCAGAATACCAACGCCAACAATTCAGACTTTGGCCCGCAATATTATCACCGGGATTACGCCATCGAATCATTCGAAGAAGTCCGGCTGGGCAGAATGGACTGCGTTTGTTTTGTCCTGAAGGCAAAAACGGAAGATGTGGATTATCCGGAAATCCGCATCTGGGTGACGGTAGAAGACGGGCTGGTACGCAAAAAAGAAGATTACAGTCTTTCCGGGAACCGGTTGCGGACGATTGCCGTTCCTTCGTACCAATACCTGCGGACGGAAGAGCGCACGTATTATGTGCCGGTGAAAATGCTGATTGTGGACGAGCTGCGCGGAAAAAACATCAGCGGGAAATTCCAGAATGAACGGACGGAAATTTCAATTTCCAATGTTTCGTTTGAACGGCAGAGTCCTTCCATCTATACAAAAGCCTATCTGGAAATGATGAGCGATCGATGAGCGTTTCCCGGCTTTTCCGGCGCGGCAGTGTTTTCCGTTCAGGCGGAATCCGGGCCGGATTTCCCCTTGCCGTTGTATTTCTTTTTTTCCTTGCGGTCTTTGCAGCGCCGGCTTTGTATGCACAGGATGACCCGCTGGACGGTTTGTTCGATGAAGTGACGGACGTTGAAATCTCCGGAGGCAGTTCGCCGGGCGACGGGTTTGTCCCCTACGACGGGGATGAAGGGACGGGTTTTACCGGCGATTTGGACAGCCTGTTTGAAGATGCAGAAGATATTTCTGCGGAAGAAGCCGGCGCTGGCGGCGGCCCGGCTTCCAAGAGTTCCCCTGCAACCGGCGGTCTGAATGCCCTGTTGCCGGAATCTTCGCCATTGTCGGTTTCCGGCCATCTGGTTACGGAAGTCGGGCTCGGTTATGTTTGGGCGGAAAGCGGAAACAACCTCAGCGGCTATTTTGATTTTGAAAACATCCTGACGCTTTCTGCCCGGGCCAGCCGCAATCTTTCGCTGACGGGAAGAATCCTGACGGAATTCCCTTCGTTCAATATCGGGCTGGACGAGATTTTTTTTGACTACCTGCTTTTTGACCGGATTTACCTCAGCGGCGGAAAACGCCAATATTACTGGGGATACGTGCGCCTGTTTGACGATGACGACGAATATGATGATAAAACCGGACGTTTCCAGCCGAATATCCTGTACGACAGCAAAGAAAACATTTCCGCGCGTCTGGTTGTTCCGGTTTCCGTGTTTTCATTCAGTGCTGTAGCGATGTTTCCTTTACTTTCTGCGGAAGGGCATTCCGGAACCGATCCGGTTTCGCCGTCGTTTATGTCGTTTGCCGGTTCCGCAGAAGCGCGCATCGGGCGTACGACGGTCAACATTTTCGGGCGGAAATTTCCTTCCTCCGTGACGGGACCGCAGGGGATTCCCATTCTCGGTCTGGAAGCCAAGCGCACAATTCTGGGTTTTGATTTGTATTTGCACGCACAGGCCCGTATCGCTTCGTTTTACCGTCTGGCGGATTTACGCGCAGAAGGCTTTGACCGCATTACGTTTGTCGGCGGTATTATGCGCCTGTGGGATTTCTTTAAACCCAATATTGCCGTGAATCTGGAATACCAAAACGTTTTCCGCCCGGAGCCTGCGGACAGCGACCCGCGGGTTTCCCAGCGCCTGGCGTTTGTCGGCGCGGTGACCAAAATCGGGCCGGGTGAACGCCTGACGGCAGGCGTTGAGTGGAATCACGATTTGACGGATTGCAGCGGGGACGTTACGCCGGGAGTTATCGTCAGCGGGTTTCTGCCGCATGCGCGCTGGAAAACAGCCGCAGAAATTTACTACGGCAAGGATCCGGAAGGCGCCCGGATTTCCTCGCCTACCATCCGGCTTGGTTCCACCATTTATCTGGAAATGGATTATTGAAATGCGGGTACGCCGCCGGCAAGGCGCGCCGGAAGTCAGCGCGGAATACGTTCGTCTTTTTGGATAACGCCGTCTTTCAGTGTGATGACATGATCGGCCATGGAAACGATTTTTGCGTCGTGCGTGGAAAAAACAAACGTTGTGCCGGTTTCCGCATTCAGGCTCCGCATCAGCGCAAGAATCTGGTCGCCGTTTTTGGAGTCCAGGTTTGCGGTCGGCTCATCGGCAAGAATCATCGGCGCTTTGGTGACCAGCGCACGGGCAATCGCCACCCGCTGCCGCTGTCCTCCGGAAAGCTCCGCCGGCGTGTGTTTTTTCCATCCGGAGAGGCCGACGCGGTCGATAAGAAAATCCACCCATTCGTCGCGTTCTTTTTTTGTCATGCTGTCGGTGTTGCCGTTTTTTCCTAAAGAAAGGGGCAGGGCAACGTTCTCGCGCACATTCAGCACGGGAATCAGATTGAATGTCTGGAAAATGAATCCGACGTTTTGCCGCCGCATATCCGTCAGAAAATGCTCAAAAGCGCCTTTTACGCGCCCTTTGTCCATAACAGAATTTTTTCCGGCGTAGACGTCGGTTCCGTTCAGAATGACTGTTCCGCCGGTCGGCAGGTCAATCAGTCCCATGATGTTCAGGATCGTGGATTTTCCTGAGCCGGAAGGTCCGGAAATCGCTGCAAATTCGCCTTTGCGGATGGTGAACGACGCGTTACATACGGCTTGCAGCGGAACCTTTTCAATTTGATAGACTTTGCTGACTTGCACAAATTCCGCAATGGTAGCATCCATACCGGTAGTTTAACCGAATACGGGGGGACAGGCAAGCGCTCCGGCGTTCCGTTCGGTGTTTTGCGGCTGGAAATCTGCGGATACCCGGAGTATACTTGCGGTGGGGAAAATATGCGGAAAATTTTCACGGATACGCGGGTTTTGGACAAAAAGGCAGGGGAAGCGTTTTTGCTTCCGGAAGAGATTTTGATGGAAAATGCAGCCTGTGCGCTGGAACAGGCTGTCCGGGATGCCTGCGCGCGCCTGCCGGTTTTATTCCGCGGGGTTGCCGTACTGATTGTGGCCGGGAGCGGAGGAAACGGGGCTGACGGCTATACGCTGGCCAGACGGCTTTCCGGGAGTACGCTGGCTGACGGCAGGCCGCTGGCCGTTTCGGTTTTTTCCGCCGCGGAGCCGAAGACCGCGGTTTGCCGCAGACAGCGCGACCGGGCGTCGGCTTGCGGTGTTCCGTTTTTGCCGGATTTTTCCCCTGCCGACGTGGTTGTTGACTGCCTGTTTGGAAGCGGTTTCCGTTCTCCTGCGCCGGAAAGCCTTTTGGCGTGTATCGCCGGTATGAATGCGGTAAAAACGCCGGAAGGCCGCAGCCCGTACCGGATTGCCTGTGACGTACCTTCCGGAATCGGCGCCGGAGAATCAGCCGGCGCCCCGGTCCGGTTTATGGCAGACCGGACGGTATGTATGGGCGCGCTGAAACGCTGCCTGTTTTTGGATGACGCCGTGGATTTTACCGGGGAAGTGTCGGTGGCGGATCTCGGCGTTTCTGCCCGGCAGTTTGAATCGCTGGGTGAGCCGGAAGCATTCCTGCTGGAACCCGGCGATCTGCGGCTTCCGGTCCGTACCCGGAAAAACGTTCATAAAGGGACATTCGGGCACAGCGCGGTATTCTGCGGCGGAAAACCCGGCGCTGCATTGATGGCAGCCGCAGCCGCCTCTGCATTCGGAAGCGGACGGACCACACTGGTCTTTCCGGAGGCAGATGCGGGTTCCGGAACCGGACGGTTTGCCGTGCCTGCGGAGCTGATGACGGCGGACCGGCTGCCTGCATCCTGTACGGCCGCGGCGGCCGGAATGGGCTTGCGCGCGGCAGAAGGAAATCCTCATCCGGATGCCGCCCTGGATTTTGCGGCGGAAAGTCTTGCCGCCTGCCCCGGTCTGCCTGCGGTGCTTGATGCGGATTTTTTCCGCTGGCCCGGACTTGCCGGTTTACTGCGGAAACGTCCTGCCGGGCTGGTTTTGACGCCGCATCCCGGCGAATTCGCTTCCCTTCTTGTCCTGTGCGGCCTTGCGCCGGACGGGATTTCCCCGGCGGAGGTTTCCGCCCGCCGCTTTTCCTTTGTCCGGGCGTTTTGCACGGAATTTCCCGGCGCAGTGCTGCTGGCTAAAGGCGCGGTGCCGGTTACCGGATTCTGCCCGGCGCCCGGACAGCCGGTCCGGCTGTATGCCAACGCACTCGGCGTACCGGCGCTGGCAAAAGGCGGTTCCGGCGATGTTCTTGCCGGGCTGGTCTGCGCGCTGCTTGCACAGGGATACCCTCCTCCGGAAGCTGCGTGGAACGCTTCCCTGGCACATACCCTTGCAGCCCGGGAAGTGTATGCGCCGTGGGGAATTCCGCCGCAGGCGCTGATTGAAGCGGTACGCGGACTGCCGCTTTCTGCCGCAAAGGCCGCAGACAAAGTATAAATATTTATTGCAAAAAGCGGCAGAACAGAGTATCCTGATTGCTACTATTTCATTTCTCTCCATACTGTTCAGGAGGTTTTATGTCCAGAGAAAAACATTCGATGGATGGGAATCAGGCGGCCGCTCATGTAGCCTATGCGTTCACGGAAGTTGCCGGTATTTATCCCATCACCCCTTCGTCTCCGATGGCGGATTACGTTGACCAGTGGTCGGCTACCGGATTGAAGAATATCTTCGGCACGCCGACGAAAGTTGTGGAAATGCAGTCTGAAGCCGGTGCAGCCGGAACGGTTCACGGATCGCTTGCAGCCGGTGCGCTGACGACGACGTTTACGGCTTCCCAGGGTCTTCTCCTGATGATTCCGAATATGTATAAAATCGCAGGTGAACAGTTGCCCGGCGTTTTCCATGTTTCGGCCCGCACGGTTGCTTCCCATGCGCTGAATATTTTCGGCGACCACAGCGACGTGTATGCCTGCCGCCAGACAGGGTTTGCCATGCTTGCGGAAACGAACCCGCAGGAAGTGATGGATTTGGCGCCGGTTGCGCACCTTGCGGCCATCGAAGGTAAAGTGCCCTTCCTGAATTTCTTTGACGGGTTCCGCACGTCCCATGAAGTGCAGAAAATTGAAACCTGGGATTACGAAGACCTGAAAGAAATGTGCAATATGGACGCGGTCCGGGAATTCCGCGCCCACGCGCTGAATCCGGAGCATCCGGCCATGCGCGGTTCCCACGAAAACGGCGATATTTTCTTCCAGCACCGTGAAGCCTGCAACAAGGTGTATGATGCGCTTCCGGCCGTTGTGGAAAAATACATGGCGAAAATCAACACCAAGCTCGGCACGGATTACGATTTGTTTAATTATTACGGCGCGCCGGATGCCGACCGCGTGATTGTAGCCATGGGCTCGATTTGTGACGTCGCCGAGGAGGTGATTGACTATCTGGCCGCGAAAGGCGAAAAAGTCGGTCTGGTGAAAGTCCGCCTGTACCGGCCTTGGGTTTCCGGAAAATTCCTCGCGGTTCTGCCGAAATCAGCCAAAAAAATTGCGGTTCTCGACCGCACGAAAGAACCCGGTTCGCTCGGCGACCCGCTGTATCTTGACGTTGCCGCGACGCTGCGTGAGGCCGGTCTGCACGGGATTGTGCTCTCCGGCGGCCGGTACGGTCTCGGTTCCAAAGACACGCCGCCCTCCAGCATTTTTGCCGTGTACAAAGAACTGGAAAAAGACGCACCGAAGCCCCGCTTCACCATCGGTATCGTGGATGATGTGACGAACCTGAGCCTGCCGGAAATCAAGCCGGCGCCGATTACGGCTGCGGCCGGTACAGTGGAATGCAAATTCTGGGGTCTCGGCGGAGACGGAACCGTTGGCGCCAACAAGAACTCCACGAAAATTATCGGCGACCACACCGATAAATATATCCAGGCGTATTTCCAGTACGACTCCAAGAAAACCGGCGGTATCACGATTTCCCACCTCCGTTTCGGCGACAAACCGATCAAGAGCCCGTACTACATCAACCAGGCTGACTTTGTGGCGTGCCATAACCCGTCGTATGTAACGAAGGGTTTCAAAATGGTGCAGGACGTGAAGCCGAACGGTATTTTCATGATTAACTGCCAGTGGACGGACGAAGAGCTCGGACACCACCTGAATGCTGCTGCAAAGAAATACATTGCGGACAACAATATCCAGCTGTACACGATTAACGCGATTGATAAAGCCATTGAAATCGGTATGGGCAAACGCACCAATACCATTCTGCAGTCTGCGTTTTTCAAACTGGCCAATGTAATTCCGATTGAGCAGGCTGTGGATTTCATGAAGCAGGCTGCGAAAAAGTCTTACGGCAAGAAAGGCGACGACGTTGTGCAGATGAACTACGCCGCTATTGATGCCGGTGTGGAAATCCTGCATAAAGTGGACGTCCCGGAATCCTGGAAAAATCCTGCGCCGGACGCCGGTGCGCCTTCGCTGAAAGGTGAAGCCAAAACCGTCGATATGGTGAAAAACCTGATGAACCCGATCGGGCTGATGGACGGGGATAACCTGCCGGTTTCCGCCTTCCGCGACTATGCCGACGGCCAGTTTGAGCTTGGCGCTTCTGCTTACGAGAAGCGCGGTACTGCGGTTATGGTTCCCCGTTGGGACGGCAGCAAGTGCGTACAGTGCAATACGTGCGCTTTTGTCTGTTCCCATGCGACCATCCGGCCGTTCCTGCTTTCGGAGGCTGAGGTCAGCGCTGCGCCGTCCAATCTGGGCGCGGTGGATACCAAGCCGAAACCGACGCAGTATAAGTTTGTGATGAGCGTTTCCCCGCTGGACTGCATGGGTTGCGGCGAGTGCGTGACGGTGTGTCCCACACAGGCAATCCAGATGGTTCCCCAGGAAAGCGAAAGCGACAAACAGCCGGTTTTCGATTATCTGGTGGCAAATGTCAGCAAGAAGACAGACGCCGGCCTCAACGAGCTGACGCCGAAAGGTTCGCAGTTTAACCAGCCGCTTTTGGAATTCTCCGGTTCCTGCGCCGGTTGTGCAGAAACGTCGTACGGCCGCCTGATTACGCAGCTTTTCGGCGAACATATGTACATTTCCAACGCTACCGGTTGTTCCTCCATTTGGGGCGGTCCGGCTGCAACCTGTCCGTATACCATCAACAAAGATTCCAAACGCGGACCGGCGTGGGCAAACTCGCTGTTTGAGGACAATGCGGAGCACGGTCTCGGCCTGTATCTGGGTCAGAAATACATCCGCGACGGTCTGATTGCGAAACTGGAGGAGATTGCCGCCGGCGATAAAGCCGCGCCTTCTCTGAAAGAAGCGGTTGCGAAATTCCTGGAGACGAAGGACAACACCCGTGCGAATGCAGAGCCGGCGAAAGTATTGATTGCCGAACTGGAAAAATGCGGATGCGGTGCGGCCCAGGAAATCTTGGAGAAAAAAGATTACCTGTGCAAGAAGTCTATCTGGATTATGGGCGGCGACGGCTGGGCCTACGACATCGGCTTCGGCGGCTTGGATCATGTTCTGGCTTCCGGTGAAGATGTCAACGTCATGGTGTTTGATACGGAAATGTATTCCAACACCGGCGGACAGGCTTCCAAGGCTTCCAATATCGGTGAAGTGTGCCAGTTTGCGGCGGCCGGAAAAGAGATGGGCAAAAAATCCCTGGCGGAAATTGCGATGTCTTACGGTTACGTGTATGTGGCGCAGGTTGCCCTCGGCGCAAATCCGGCGCATACCGTTAAGGTAATCGCCGAAGCGGAAGCCTATCCCGGACCTTCCCTGATTATCGGGTATGCTCCCTGCGAGCTGCACGGTATCAAAGGCGGCATGAACCACTGTCAGACGGAAATGAAGCGGGCGGTTGCTTCCGGTTACTGGAATCTGTTCAGCTTCAACCCTGCGCTGAAAGCGGAAGGAAAGAATCCGTTCACGCTGACTTCGAAGCCGGGCGACGGTTCGTATCAGGACTTCCTGTCCAGCGAGACGCGTTATTCCCGCTTGACCCGGGCGTTCCCCGACCGGGCAGAGCTGCTGTTCAAGAAAAACGAAGATGCAGCCAAAGCCCGTTACGAACATTTGCAGCGGTTAATCGAGCTGTATAAGTAAGAAACCTGCAAACGGTGTTTGCATGAAGACCGCGTTCCGTAAGGGGCGCGGTCTTTTTTTGCTCCGGTACAGGGACGCCGCCGGCAATACGGGGAAGGGGCTGTATTATATTGTGGCTTTCTTCATCCACTTTTCACGCTTGAACCGCACAAAGAAAGCCGCGCCGCGGAACACCCAGTCGACGGTCATGGCAATCCAACTGCACATAGCGCCGGCGTCCGTTGTCCAGGCGAGTACGTAGCTCAAGCCGATCCGGATAAACCACATCGAAAGCATGGAAACCACCATGGTGAATTTGGCATCATTGAGCGCGCGCAGGGAATTCGGCAGCGTAAAAGAAGGCGGCCAGAAAAAAATAGAGAAAAACCCGTGGCAGAACAGCATATTCCAAGCCAATTCTTCGGTGCCCGGCATCAGTCCGTAAACCGAAATAATTGGCCGCGCGAAAATCAAAATACCGGCGTTCAGCACGAGCATACAGATGTATGTGATTTTCATCAGCTTCCAGGTAAAACGTTCCGCTTCTTTCAGTTGTCCGGCGCCTGCACACCGCCCGATAACGGTTAACATAGCCAGTCCGATTGCTGAGCCGGGAAGCACTTCAAATCCTGCAATGGTATTTGCTGCGGCATTGGCGGCGATCGCGCTTGTACCGAAAGTGGCAATCAGCGAAAGGACAACGATTTTGCCGATTTGAAACATGCTGTTTTCGATTCCGTTGGGGATACCGATACCGAGAATATGCCGGATGATACGGCCGTCCAGCTCGATACGCAGAATGCCGCGCAGACTGACCGCCTGCGTATTCCGGAATCCGTCCGGAACGGATCCGCCTGCATGGCAAATTTCCGCACCCTGCACGGGTTTATTGCGGTACAGCAGGATAAAAAGCACAGCCGCCGCCACAGTCCGGGAACACAGCGTGGAAACAGCCGCGCCCAGCACGCCGAGATTCAGAACAAAAATCCCCAGGTAATTTCCGCCGATATTCATGACATTGATGAGCGCCGCAATGTACATGGAAATGCGGGAATTGCCTTGGGCGCGGAACAGGGCTGAGCAGACGTTGTACATGCCGATGGAAGGCAGTGCAAACATCATGACCAGAAAGTATGTCTGCGCTTCTTGCATGACGTCCGCTTCGATTTTTCCGAAAACAAACGGCAAAAGACCGTTCCGGAAAAGCAGGCCGGCCGCCGCCAGCGTAACGGAAAACACGGAAACCGTATATACCAGCTGCTTTGCCGCACGGGAAGAAAGATCCGGCCGGTTTTTACCGATGTACTGGGCGCAGACTACGGCGCCGCCGGTTGACAGTGCGGAAAACAGGTTGTTGAGCAAAATCTGGATATTATCCACCAACGAAACGCCGGAAACAGCCGCTTCCCCCAGCCTGCCGACCATGACAATGTCGGCCATTCCGACTGTCAGCGAAAGGAACTGCTCTGCAATCAGGGGCCAGATAAGAAGCAGCAAATCCCGGTTGCTGAACATCGGCCGGATTGCGCCGCCCGGAGTCAAAACAGACTGATTCATGATAATTTTGTAGTATCACAATTCCCCGCAACTGTAAACCGCACATCCCGGAGCGGAATTCCGCGGGGCTTCTTCTTTCTTGACAGGGAAAGATTTTTCTTTTATGCTGATATTGGAAACGGCAGTTTTCTGCCTGGGAGTGTTTTTGGAAGACGTTCTATGGTCGCTGATTCTTCAGCTGATTCTGATTCTGTTGAATGCGGTTTTTGCCTGTGCGGAAATCGCAGTGGTTTCCGTCAATGAAGCAAAAATCAGTCAGATGGCGGAAAAAGGGAACCGGAAAGCATCCCGCCTTCAAAAGCTGATAAAAGATCCTGCCCGCTTTCTTTCCACCATTCAAATTGCCATCACATTGTCCGGATTTCTGGGCAGCGCTTTTGCGGCGGATAATTTTTCGGTTTATATTGCTTCCTGGATTACGGGTTTCGGGTTTCCTGTGGAATACGAAACCGTGCGCACCATTTCCATTGTCCTGATTACGCTGATCCTTTCGTATGTTACGCTGATTTTCGGCGAGCTGGTGCCCAAGCGGATTGCGATGAAAAAAGCCGAAGCGCTGGCTTTTCTTTTGTCCGGACTGATTACGTTTATTTCCAAGCTTTTTGCACCGGTTGTCTGGCTGCTTACGGTTTCCACAAATACCGTGCTCCGTTTGTTCGGCTTTGATCCGGAAGAGGACGACGGCAGCGTGAGCGAAGAAGAAATCCGCCTGATGGTGGATGAAGGCAGCCGGAAAGGTGTGATTGACGCCGCAGAAAAGGAGATGATTCAAAATATCTTCGAGTTTGACGATCTGCAGGTTGGTGAATTTGCGACGCACCGGCAGGATGTGGTGTTTCTCCTGCTTGGGGACGGAATGGAGGAATGGAACGCTCTGATTTTGAAAAGCGGCCATGAAAATTATCCGGTTTGCGAAAATACGGCGGATTCCGTTATCGGTGTGCTTTCTGCATCGGCATATTTCCGTTTGGAAGACAAAAGCCGGGAAAATGTGATGGCGCATGCGGTAAAGCCTGCCTGGTTTATTCCGGAAACGCTGAAAGCCGACGTTGTGTTTAAAAAAATGAAAGAAGCGCACCGGTATTTTGCAGTTGTTTTGGACGAATACGGGGGCATGACGGGCGTCGTGACGGTAAACGATTTGCTGGAACAGCTTGTGGGCGATTTTACGGCGTTGGATGCGGATGAGAAAGACGCCGGTGAAGATATTGCGCCTGCGCCGGACGGCAGCGGCTCCTGGCAAATCCGCGGCGGCGCTTCGCTGGACGATGTTTCGGAACAGCTTGGCGTGGAGCTTCCGCTGGATGAATACGACACGTTCGGCGGGTATGTGCTCGGCGAGTATGGTTCAATTCCCGATGACGGTTCTGTATTTACGGTGGAAACGCCGGTGCTGCGCGTCCGGGTAACGGAAATCAAAGACCGGCGGGTGCTGCGTACGGTTGTCTGGAAACGGGATGTGCAGCCGGTTTCCGGTGCGGAGAACTGAACGGCTGGTCCGTGTGCGGCCTGCGGGTGCCTGCATACCGCGGGCGGTTCCCGTGCTGCCGGTGTGCCGCATATATAAATGAAAGCCGTTTCGGGATTGCCACTTGACCGCGCGGGGGATGTTGCGTATGCTGGTTACGTCATGAAGTTTTCGCGTGTCCCGCGGGTATGGTACCTGATTTTCCTGTCGTATGAGATTCTGCGGACCGGTTTCCTTTCTTTCCGGGTTTTGGCGCCGCTTTCCGGTGTTCCGGATGCCGGCGGTATTTTTGTTTATGCCGCATTGCCTGCGCTGTGTTTCATTCCTGCCATGTATCTGATGCTGGCGGTGCGGGAAAATGCCTTTGTTTTCTGCCTTCATTTCCTTGTGCTGGTGAAAGGGCTTTCGGTTCTGGCTTTTGCTGCGCTCATTTTACGGATATTGACCGTACCCGTTTCCGCTTTTTTTGTTTCCCCGCAATTTTCTGATTTTACTGCCGCGTTTTATGCTATAATACTTTTCGTTCCCGGAGACTTGGTTTCATTTATTTTCTGCTTGAGGAGACGGAGTAAATTATGCGGATAATACCCATTGCGAGTGGCAAGGGCGGAGTCGGAAAAAGTCTGCTGGCGGCGAATTTGGCGATTGCCTTGGGACAGGGAAACCGCCGGGTTGTACTGGCAGATCTGGATTTGGGGGCTTCCAACCTGCATCTGGTTTTGGGCGAGCAGGCGGTCAAAAAAGGGCTGGGTACGTTTTTGACAAAAGGCTCGTCTTTTGAGGAAAGCATTCATACCACTTCTTATGAAAACGTCCGCTTTATTCCGGGGGACTCCGAAATTCCCGGATTGAGCGCCCTCAAGCTTCCGCAGAGAATGTCGGTTCTGCGCAATTTTAACAAACTGGAAGATTCCACCGACTATCTGATTCTGGATCTTGGCGCAGGCACGCATCTTTCGATACTGGATTTTTTTCTGCTGTCTCCCCGGGGAATCGTGGTGACTTCGCCGTTTGTCACCGCTACGCTGAATGCATATCTGTTTTTGAAAAATACGGTCTTCCGGCTGCTGTTTAACTCGTTCAAGAAAGGGACTCCGGGGCGGGACTACATCGAAAAGCTGCGGAAAGACAGCTCGTCCCTGCAGCGGTTGTATATTCCCAAATTGATTGAGATTCTTGGTAAGGCGGATCCGGAAAACACGGAAACGTTTTTGCGCTATATGAATGTATTCCGCCCGCGTATTGTTATGAATATGATTGACGGCCCGCAGGATGCGGAAAAAGCGGGCAAAATCCGGCGGTCCTGCCGGGAATATCTGAATCTGGATTTGGAACATCTGGGCGTGATTTACCGGGACAGCGTGCAGGACATTGCGCTTGCTTCCCGGCTTCCGGTGCTGGTTTATAAACCGCGTTCCGTGCTTGCGCAGGCGGTTTACCGGATTGCGGAAAAAATCATCCAGTCGGAGGAAGAGGAGCCTGCGGGTTCCCCGGAGGCATTTACGGAACTGAATGACGATTCGTTCCAGTCTGCGGAAATGGAAGCCTCTGTGGATTTTGAGGCAAAAATGGAATCCGTGGAAGAACTGGCCGGCAGCGGCGCGCTTTCTTCCGGCGATTTGGCGGAAATTATCAAGTCACAGCAATATGATCTTTCGGTTTTAAAAAAGGAAAACACGCTGTTGAAGGCGAAACTTTTGGAGGCTGCCAGGCAGGGATTCAAAGTATAAGTTTCCGGCGGCGTTTCAGGTATGCAAAAAAAAAGTTGGAATATTTCCCGGAAAGACGGAGATTCCGGGTGGGCGGCAGTTATGGAAG
>JADIMS010000028.1 GCA_017694555.1 Candidatus Avitreponema avistercoris | reverse complement strand
CCCGTCGTCCGGATTGTCAATCAGCAGGTCTTCCAGCAGCTCCAGTGCGCGCCCGTATTCCTCCCGGTCCAAATACGACTGGACCAGCGCCAGCGTATTCTGCCGGATCCGCGAAAGGCTGCCGTCCTCCGTTTCCCCGGCGCTGCATGCGCGCAGGGAAAAAAACAACGCCGCACCGGCAGCCGCCAAAACCAGGAGAATCCCCACAGCAAGTATTTTCCGATTCATTATTCCAGTTCCCCTTCTTCCTCGTATCCCATCACATCTTCCGACCCTGCGGAAAACACGCTCGCGCCGTCCACCGCCTGCAGGGAGGAATTGACCTCATCCATCAGCCGCTGGAAACGCTCTTCGGCCGCCTTACGTTCCGCTTCCGCCGCCGCACGCTCGGCTTCCGCCCGCGCCGCAGCCTCTTCCCGGATGAGCCGTTCCTCTTCGATCATGGAAACGACATTCCGGATCGCATCTTTTTGCCAGGAAGCCGGATCCAGCGTCAGATAAACCGTATAGTCCGATGCCGCCTCATCCAGTTTCTGCTGGCGGATTCTGGCATTCGCACGGTTCAAAAAAGCCGGCGCATAAGACGCATCAGAGGCAATGGCGCGGGAATACATTTCTTCCGCCTGCGGAAACAGCTGCTGGGTAAAATACACGTTTCCCGCATTAAAAAACAGCACTTTTTTATCCGCGCCGGGCGCGGACGTCCCTTTGATGAATGTACTTACAGCGTCGGAATATTTCCCTTCCTGCTGGTAACAAAGCCCCAGATACACGAAGACCCGCGGATCGGTTCCGGGCTGCAGCGAAGCCTGATACAGCAGCGGGATAGCCTCCGCAGGGGCATTGCGCCGGAACAATTCCTCCCCTTCCCGGTAATAATCCACCGCAAAAAGAAACGGAACAGCGGCCAGAAGCCAAAAAACCATACAAAACCGTCCGCGCATTCGCCGTTTTTTTCCGGCAAAAATCGGATTCATTTGACATTCCTCCGCAAAAACTATAGTCTTCTCCATTATGCCCGCAGTATTTATTCTGTGCACCGCCCTGCTGGCAGCAGGCGTTGTTGTACTGGCTGCCGTACTGATCAAAAACCTCCTCGCCCCCCAAAAGCTGGAAACAATTGAAAAGCTTATCCGTAACGGAAAACAGCAGCAGGCCATCAAGCTGGCAAAATCCGTCATTGCCAAATCGCCCCATGATGCCGAAGCGCATTATATGCTCGGCAAAGCCTATCTGGCGGACCACAAACCGGAGCTGGCGCTGATGGAAATGAAAGCCGTCAACTCCGCCGGTGCATTTTCCGCCAAAATCCCTGAGGAGGAATTTCGGCAGATTATTGCAAAACTTTATCTGCGTTTCAACCAGTACGACGAAGCGCTGAAAGAATACCTGCTGCTCATCAAACGGAACCCCCGGAAAGCCGATTACTACTTCATGGCAGGGGAATTGTTTGAGCAGCGGGAAAACACGGATCAGGCGGTTGCCTATTACCGCAAAGCCGTGGACCTGGACCCGCACCACGCCGCCGCCCATGCCGCGCTGGGGTTCCTCCTCTACCGCGCCAAGCAAAATGTGCCCGCTGAGCAGGAAATCGCCACGGCGCTGAAACTGGATCCGCAGAATGCCAAAGCGCATTTTTACAGCGGACGCATTTTTATGGGCAACCACGAATACGGGAAAGCGGTAGCCGCCTTTGAAAAAGCCATGCGCAGCCCGGAACTGAAGCAAAAAGCCTTAATCGAGCGCGGCCGGTGTTATATGGAAGCCGGAAATTACGACAAAGCGAAGGTGGAATTCACTTCCGCCATCAAAAACCAGAACACGCCGGCCGCCGGCGACACCCTGTACGCGCGGTACTTCCTGGCAGCCTGCTGCGAAAAACAGCGGGACATCGACGGCGCCGTCGCACAGTGGGCGGAAATCCAAAAGCAGAAAAAAAACTTCCTTGACGTCAACGACAAACTGAAACTGTATCAGAGCGCAACGACAAACGACCGGATGAAGGAGTATCTGACCGCCGGCAAGGAGGATTTCTTCACCATTTGCCGCACGGTGGTCACGGACTACCTGAAACTGGTTCCTTCAAACATCAAAGAAACCAAATACGGCTGCGTCGTGCTGGCAGCGGAAAACGACGAAGGTATGCTCAACATGCGCAAAATGCCGAAATACATTGTCTTCTACCGGGATCCGAACTTTATCGAAGACAATTTCCTCCGCAATTTGCAGGAAATCATGAAAAAGCAGTCCGTCGTCCGGGCTACAGTCCTGACCAGCTCCGGTTTTACCCGCGGCGCCGTCAAATTCGCGGAAAACCGGCCGCTCGACCTGATCGGACCGGAAAAGCTGGAAAACATCCTTGCTTCCGTCAATCCCTTTGCCGGAAAATGACGGGAGCCGGCAATGAAATTCCTGTGCGTATCCGACCAGATTGACCCCTACCTGTACAGCGCTTCCGTAAAAGAACGCTTCGGCGATGTAGACGCCGTCCTTTCCGCCGGGGATTTACCCGACGAATACCTTGATTTTCTGGTTTCCGCCCTGAATAAGCCGGTGTATTTTGTATTCGGCAACCATAACCTGAAAAGCTTCAATTTCTACCATAACACCCGGCAATGCTCCAAAGCCGACTACCGGCTGGCGCATGAAAACTTCCAGGGCACGGGGGCAACCTATATCGGCTGCAAATGTATCCGGACGGACAATGTGCTCATCGCCGGGGTTTCCGGCTCCCTGCGGTACAACGACGGCATGAGCCAGTACACGGAGCGGCAAATGACGGCGCAGCTGTGCAGGCTGATTCCTTCCCTGCTGTTCAACCGGATCCGGTACGGCCGCTTTCTGGACATCCTGGTCACCCACGCCGCGCCGTTCGGCATCCACGACAAAGAGGATCCCTGCCACAGGGGGTTTAAATGCTTTTTACGCTTTATCCGCTGGTTTAAACCGAAATTCCTCATCCACGGGCACATTCACCTGTATGATTTGCAGGACAAACGGGTATCCCAGTGCGGCCCGACCACCGTAATCAATGCATACGGCCATTATCTGATTGAAACCGGAGACTGAAATGAGCGATTTTATCAAACAAAAAGCAGACGAAGACTTCACCAAAGCCAGAAACAAAGCCCTTCTGTATGAAATCCAGAATTTTCTGAAGCCGGAAAAGCGCAGAATGCTTTCCCTGCAGGATGTGAAGGAAATCCTCAAGCCGAAAGGGGAAGTCTACATCGGCATGCAGACGGTGCCCATTGAAAAAATCGTCGGCAGCGAAGGCCGGTACCAGGATTTTGACAACCATTTTCTGCCCAAGGCAAACCACCTCCGCCAGCGCTGGTCCCGCGTGGACGAAGCCCATCTCTCGGACATCCAGCTTCCGCCCATCGTCCTGTATGAACTGGGCGGCCTGTACTTTGTCCGCGACGGCAACCACCGGGTTTCCGTAGCCCGGATGCAGGGCGTCAGCTTTATCGATGCGGAAGTTATCTCGCTGCAAAGCGAAATCATGCTGCCCGCAAACGTCACACCGGAAAACCTTTGCCGGGAAGTCATCAAATACGAAAAACGGCTGTTTTATGC
>JADIMS010000027.1 GCA_017694555.1 Candidatus Avitreponema avistercoris | reverse complement strand
GTCTGCGACTGGACCGGAATCCCGGCGTCAACAAAAGACGTCAGGCACTCCCGCTGCGCCGGTCCCAGTTCCGCAGGATGATTGATATGCGGGATCAGCCAGAGAGGCCGGAAACCGCGCAAAACGCCGGTTTTTTCAGCGGAGAAAAGTTCCGGCGCAAAGACCGGCGCACGCGTACAAAGGCGGATCAGCAGCGAAGGCCGGATACGCCGGATCTGCTCCAACAGCGCGCCCACCTCCGGGAACGGCGCGGAAAAAGGATCGCCGCCGGAAACCAGCACTTCCTCCACTTCCGTATGCTCCGTAAGATACCGGAGAACTTCCGGTGTCTCATCCGCAGACAAAAAGCCGGTCCGCGACGTCCCCAGAGCGCGCCGGAAACAATAGCGGCAATACCCCAGGCAACAGCCGGTGGAAAGCAAAAGCACGCGGTTTTTGTATTGATGCACCAGACGGGGCAGGACGCAATATCCGGCTTCCCCCAGCGGATCCGAACATTCTTCCGGAGAAACGGCATTCTCCGCCTTTGACGGAAACACCTGCCTGCGCAAAGCCTCCGCTGCGGCATGACCGCCGCAGGATTCGGCCCGGGCAATCAGGGCGGAAAAAGCAGGCGGCACGGAAAAAGGGAATCCGGCCGCCGCTTCTTCAGGCAAAGACGTCCGCCAGTCTGCTTCTTTTTTCATGCGCCGGAACAATCCGCCGCCAGTACCGCAAGAACGCAGGATTCCTGCATAAGGTTCGCAATCACGGAGTATTCTCCCGGCTGATGGGCGGTTTCTTCCAGGATCCCCCAGACGACGGCATCGTATCCTTCGTTGCGCAGATACGCAGCCACCGTTCCGCCGCCGATACCCACAGTCCGGCATTCCCGGCCAAGCACACGCCGCACCGCCGAAAAGAGCGCGCGTACCACCGGCGCATCGGGAGAGACGGCGCCGGACTCTTCTGCCTGCTGTTCCGTTATGGAAACCGAAACACTGTACAGCTTTTCAATTTCCGCAACTACGCGGCGGATTTCCGTCCGCACGTCATCCAGCCGGTAACAGGGCAAAATCCGGCAATCCATGGAAAATGCGTCTTCGCCCGGAATGATATTGATGCTTGCACCGTTTCCGGTTTTCCGCGTAGCCTGAAACGTTGAAGAATCCGGTGTAAACAGCGGATCCCGCGCGGGAAACGAACGCTCCAGCGCATGCAGACGCAGCGCCAGATCACAGCCGGCATGATGCGCATTGACGCCGAGATCCGGGCGCGAACCATGCGCCTGTTTTCCCCGCACCAGAACATCCAGCCACAACACGTTCTTTTCCGCAATTTCCACCGTTTCGCCCTGCGGATCCCCGCTGTCCGGGATAATAAAAAAATCCGAAGGCGAAAACAACGCTTTCTGCCGGTTCAATTCCAGCAAATGCCGGATGCCGAACACCGATCCGTTTTCTTCATCGGCCATGAACAGCAGTTTCAGCGTCCGCGCCGGCTGAATGCCGTTTTTCACAAAAAACAGCGCGGCAAGCACCGACGAAACAATTCCCTGCTGGTTGTCTTCCGTGCCGCGGCCGAACACCTTTCCGTCCCGCTCCACGGCTGTCCAGGGATCCGACGGCCACAGCGACAGATCGCCGGGCGGAACCACATCCAAATGGCTCATAATCCACAGCGCGTCTGCCGATACCCCCGGCACGGTCACCACCAGATTCGGGCGGATACCGGAAGGAACCCGGCTGTCCGGCGCATCCAGGCGCATAAAGTGGGAAAAGCCTAAAATACGCAGCTTTTCTTCCAGCACCTGGCATCTGGCAAGTTCCCCGGCGCCGCCGGACTCCGGCGCAAGGGCCGGACAGGAGGTCAGCAGCTTTTGCAAATCTACTGCCAGCGGACGGTTCTTTTCAATCCAGGCAGAAATTTCCTCCGGCGTAAAATTCCGTTCAGGCATAGGGATTTTTGTCGTATTTGCCGTACACAGCCCACGTGGAAGCAATCAGCGTATCCACATCCGAGTATTTCGGCGCCCAGCCAATCTTCTCCCGCGCCAGGGCGGAAGTTGCGCACAGCGTGGAAGCGTCTCCGGGACGCCGGCCCACATACCGTGCGGGAATTTCCTTGCCGGTCACGCGCCGCGCGGCTTCCGTCATTTCGGTAACGGAAATCCCCAGCTCGCTGCCCAGATTGACAATCAGGCTTTCATTCTGGCGGTCAATGTACGCAAGGGAATTGACATGCGCTTCAGCCAGATCGGAAACATGCACATAATCGCGGATACACGTACCGTCCCGCGTATCGTAATCCTGTCCGAAAATCTGCAGCTCTTTCCGCCAGCCTTTCGCCACTTCCATGATAATAGGCAGAAGATTCTGGGGGTTGCGCTCCAGACCGGTAATCTCCCCTTCCGGGTCATAACCGGCGGCGTTAAAATACCGGAGCGCGGCAAAGCGGATGTCCCGCAGTTTGTCGTACCACGCAAGGAAGCGCTCGATTTCCAGTTTGGTAAAACCGTAATAGCTCTCCGGATTCAGCGGATGCTTCTCATCGATCGGAAGATACTGCGGCGAACCGAACGTCGCGGCGCTGGAAGAAAATACGATATAGCGGCATTTGTATTCGCACATGGCATTCAGGATATTCAGCGTACCGGAAATATTGTTTACCGAATATTTTTCCGGCTCCACCATCGATTCCCCTACAGCCTTGAACGCCGCCAAATGCACGCACGCGTCAAAACCCTGGGAGAATGCGCGCGCCAGGTCATCCGGATGGCGGATGTCGCCGGGAATAAAATCCGCCTGATCAAACAGATTAATCCGCAGCCCGGACGACAAATTGTCAAAAACCGTTACGTTATGTCCGGCCCGCAAAAACGCTTTTACTACATGGCTGCCGATATACCCGGCACCGCCGATTACCAGAACTTTCATGAGACCTCCTTACCGTCCTGTAGATTATATCTTCCGTTTTCCGAAAAGAAAAGTACGGTGCATATTCTTTTCCGCATTACTCCCGGTCCGATTCGATTTTGACAAACGCCGCGCCGCTTTTTTCATCATAAAAGCGTTCCGTAACCCGGTAAGACAGGGAAGCGGCCGCGGCAGTTTCAATCACCTCCGACAGCGTATCCGCCGGAGCGCCTTCCCCTGAGAAAGAAGCGATTTCCGTCCGGGATTTTACCTGCAGCCGCAGATACGACGCAATTTTTCCGGCGGCAACGCTTTCGGCAATCCGGAAAGCAAAATCCGGATCTGCATGGATTTTCATCCCGCACGAAACAAAGCGCTCCGGCTCTACCGCAAGCAATTCGGCGTACCAGTCCGGCATCCGGACAGCAGGTTCCGGTTCCGTCTCTTCCGGCCGGGCGATATGATCCGGGAACACCGAATCTTCCGCGCCGCCGGAACGGTCCTCAGATGTCACCCGTACAGCTTCCATTGTATCCGGCACACGGTTTTCGTTCATGCCGGTTCCGTTCGTAATGGTCAGACTGTTCTGCACCACAACGCCGTCCGGATGGATTTTTCCTTCCGAAGAGAATTCCGTGAAAAACAGCTGGTCAGAAACACCTTCCATATGAAGCTGCGTGGTCATGGAGAAAGAAGTCCGGCATGTTCCGTCCGGCTGCACAATAACCGGCCAGGGGTAAAAGTCGCCTTCCTGCGGCGTTTCATACTGCCAGAGATACAGGCCGTCCTGTACGGTTACCACCTGCGCCCGCCCGCTGCCGCTGTCTTTCGCCCGGTACACGCCGTTGAATACCGCACCGGCCCGGTCTTCCGCAGCAGAAGGGGCAAGCTGCACCCGTACTTCCTGCATCACGCTCTGCCCGTTGTCTTTCCGGACGCCGAAAAAAAACATCCGGCCGTCCGGCTCCAGCGAACCCTGGATCGTTCCGTTTTCCGGACTGAACACGGAGCCATCCTCCCGCACTTCCAGCAAAAAGCCGGTTTCCGGTTCACGGAACCGGCCGTCCTGCACCAGCACGGCGTAGCCGCGGAATACCTTGCGCATAGTCTGCGTACCCCGGATTCCCATCGATTCCATCCCCGCCAGGAAATCCAGATTATCCATAAAATACTCGCCGTCGTATGCGTACACGCCGTCCGGCGGCGGAAGCGGAATATGTACCGGCGTTTTTTCCGGCTGCCGGCTTTGCGGAACCGCCGCATCCTCCCGTATTGCAGGAGCCGCGGCGCAGCCTGCCAAAAGCAGCAGCGGAACGGAAAGCACGGAAAAAAGAACAACAGACAACAGGCAGCAGCGTTTCACCGGATCTTCCTTTCCAGACGGAGCACCGAACGCATGAAAATCCCGGACGGGCTCAAATCTTCTTCTGTCCATCCGCCCTGCGCCGCTTTATCCGCAAACGCCTTGAGCACGCCGGAATCCTCCCCCTTGTTGTTTACGGACCAGTTTACCCAGGAAATATTGTGTTTCTTCAGGAAAGAAAGCCACTGCACCGATTCTTTTTCAAACACCCCGCCGTCCCCCGTTTCCCGGGTGGTTCCCCATTCGGTTACAAACAGGGGAAGCCCGGCTTCCAGCGCCGCAACGGCTTTTTCCTGCAGTTCCCGTCCATGGCTTCCGGCGTAAAAATGCAGCGTATACATCAGATTGGAACCGGACAGCGGATCAAGGGCGGCCTGGTCCACATCGCGGCTCCAGGTCGGCGTACCCACAATGATGATATTGTCCGGATCATGCGCGCGGATAGCCGCAATCACCGTTTCGGCATACGGTTTGATTGCCCCGCTCCAGGTCACATCCTCCCCGTTCGGCTCGTTGCAGATTTCGTAAATCACATGGGGAAGATGCCCGTATTTCTCCGCTATTTCGGAAAAAAAGGCGACGGCTTCGTCCTGATACAACCGCGGGTCCCGGTCGCCCAAAACGTGCCAGTCCACAATCACATACATACCGAGTTTTTCCGCCGCTTCAATGGATTCTATAACCTTGAATTTCAGCGCCTTGCCGGAAATATACCCGCCCTGCGTCAAATACATGGCGGCCCGCCAGACCTGTACATTCCAGTCGTCCCGGAGCCAGCGGAGCACGTTTTCATTGGCGTACCTGCCGTACCATTGCAGGCCGTGGGAACTCATTCCCCGCAGCTGCACCGGGTTTCCGGCAGAATCGCATAAATCCGTTCCGATTACCTGCAAGGCGCCGTAACGGTCCGCCACCGGAATTCCGTCTTCGACAGCCAGCCGGGTATCCGGATCCTTTTCCGCACAGGAAACCAGGATTCCCCCGGACATCAGAACCGCAGCCAGAATCATTCCGGCCTGAAAAAATGTGCGCGCCGTTTTTTGCATTGAGTCCTCCTTTTCTGCAGCCAGTATACCATAAAAAAGGAAAGCACGCCAGAAAAAGAAGGCGGCGGCGGAAACCGTTTTTTCTGGCAGAAACCGCAAAAAGCGTGTATACTTTTTTCCTGAGGAGGAACCAATTTAAGGAGGCCACATGATAGCAGCAGGCATCGACATGGGAACCCAGAGTATCAAAATTGTACTGTACGACTGGGAAGAGAAAAAAATCCTCGCAAAAGCGCAGGAACCGGTAGGTATTATCGAAGAAAACGACGGTACGCGGGAACAGAAAACCGAATGGTACGACGCGGCGCTGGAAGCCGCTTTCCGCGCACTTCCGGACGGCCTCCGGCAGAAAATTGCGGTCCTGGGCGTATCCGGCCACCAGCACGGATTTGTTCCGCTGGATGCGGACGGAAAAGCGCTCTACAACGTAAAACTGTGGAATGACACCTCTACAGCAGAGGAATGCGCCATTCTTACGCAGGCAGCCGGCGGGGAAGAAGCCGTCATCGCGGAATGCCAAAACCGTATGCTGCCCG
>JADIMS010000026.1 GCA_017694555.1 Candidatus Avitreponema avistercoris | reverse complement strand
CAACAGCCGGATCGGAAAGAATTTCCAGCGCCGGATTGTTTTCCGCTTCTTCAAGGATTTTTTCCCGCAGGTCTGCAAGCGGAAGCGCCATCAGATTCAGGGATTGGATGAGCTGAGGCGTCATCACCGCTTTTTGCTGCTGGTTGAGAATCTGTCCGGCTTCCTGCATACAGAAACTATAAGAGGGAGCCAAGTCCTGCGTCAACAAGCTTTCTGTACCGTGCAATTGTTTTCAGCGGAATTTTCTGTTATATTTGAATCGGTGAAACAACAGGCAGACGCAGAACTTTTGCGTACTTTGGATTACATTTTGAACCGCGCACAGATGCGGGAAGTGGACGCGCTGGAAGCTGCCGTAACCCGGCGGCGGAAAATTCTTACCGGCAAAACCGGGATTATCTCGCTGAATCCGGCGCGTGCGGCGAAAGAAATGTCCGACGCCGTGCAGGCGTCAATTTCCCGCAGCATGGAAGGCGTAAAGGACACGTTCCGCGATTTTGCCTTCGGGCTTCTGGATAAAGAAGCGCCGGATCTTCCGGAAGAAGAAAAGGCAAAGCTGGTGGAATCCTGGATTCCCGCCTCGCCGGAGGCATGGAAGCCGGGCAGCGGATACGGGGAAGAAGAATTTTCGCCGGACGATGTCTATACCGGACTGGCGCATAAAGGCAAAATCAACGGAATCCCCTGCGACGCGATGAACACGATGATACACCAGTTTATGGCTTACAGCACGGGGGCGATGTCTTTTTCCGACGAAGCCGCCCTGCGGCGCGACGTTGGCGACTGGACGGCCATTTACTGGCACAAGTTTCCCGAAAAAATCCAGCGGCTGATTAAAGCCTGCCTTTCCGGCAAATGCACGGCGGAGGAATTCGAGGCGGCGCTGGCCGGAATGTTGGGCTGACGGGGAAGGTCAGACGGAAGGTTCCTGCGGCGTTTCCCCGCTCCGGGTTTCCCCGCGGTACATATAGCGTCCGTTGAATTCTTCTGTGGGGATCGGCTTACAGTAATAGTATCCCTGCCCGTAATCGCAGCCGAGGGTTTTGACGAGCGTTTCGTTTTCTTCGTTTTCCACGCCTTCTGCGACCACGGAAAGATGCAGGCGGCGCGCCATGCGGACAATCTGGTCAATGATGATTTTCATACGCCAGCTTTCCGACGAAGCCGCTTTCATCAGGAATTCGCGGTCAAGTTTCAGTTCGTCCACGCACAGATCGCCGATCATGCTGAATGAAGAATACCCGCTCCCGAAGTCGTCCATGGAAATCAAAAAACCCTTTTGCCGGAGCAGGTTGATTTTCGAGTTTACTTCGTCGGACTTTTCCATATAGAGTTCTTCCAGGATTTCCAGCGTAATCAGTCCGGGCGGAATGCCGTATTTGGCCGTAATGCCGGTTACGGTTTCGATGTAATCCGCTTCAAAAAACACCAGCCGCGACTGGTTGACGGAAAGCGGGATAGGCTCGATGCCGTCATCCATCCACTGCCGGATCAGCTTGCAGGCTTTTTCCAGCATATAAATATCGAGCTTGATGCAAAAGCCGTTTTGATTGAACAGCGGGATGAATTGGTCCGGATAAATCATGCGGTTTCCGTTTGTTTCCCAACGTACCAGCGCTTCGGCTCCGCCCAGCGTTCCGGAATGCAAGTCTATTTTCGGCTGCAGGTACATTTTGAAACTGCCGTCCTGCAGCGCCTGTTCCATATGCGTTTCGATATAGTTTTCCCGCTCTTCCGTTTCGTGGAGGCTTTCGTCGTAAATGCAAATGCTGTCGTTCACCGTCGTCTTGGCTTTTGCCAGCGCAAGGGAAAGCCGGAGGTTGATTTCGTCTACCCGGATTTCCGGCTCGTTTTTGCGGTCCAGCATGACAACGCCGGCGTACATTTGCAGCCGGTAATCGTGCACTTTGGTGTACTTGCGTGCGATTTCCGCCATCAGCGATTCCAGGCGGCTGCGGACAAGCCCCGGGCTGAACTCATGCAAATACATCTGGAAAACGTCCGGCGGATTGCGGCAGAAAAATTCCCCGAATACGAGGTTTTCTTCCAACGTCTCCTTAATGATGAACAGGAGCTTGTTTGCGCTTTCCACGCCGAAAATTTCGTTGATGAATTTGAACCGCCGGATGTTCAGCGAAACGACGCAGCCGGAATTGCGCCCCGGATGGCTGAGCCGCGCATACAGCTTTTTGCGGAAGCGGTTGCCGTTGTCGGCGCCGGTCAGCGGGTCAAAAAACAGAATGCGGGTCAGCCGGCTCCCGTATTTGTAAAGCAGCCGGTAACCGAAGACAACCGCCAGAATGACGAATGCGCAAAGGGAGAAAAACGTCAGCCTGGTCAGAAAAATATTGCGGCTGGTGACGGACGCTGCGTCGATGGCAGTGTTCAGGCACAACAGGCGCATTTCCCCGAAGGACAGCGGCCGTATCACGCCTTTGAATTTTTCGCCGTTCTGCTCAAAAGAAAGGCGTCCGCTGTTGGTGTCGCGGATGAGTTCCCGGTTCTTCGGTGAAAAAACCGGCAGGGAGCGCTTTTCCCCGCCCTGTATGTAGCGGATAATTTCCAGCCCCCTGTTTTTGCTGGCGGAAGCAACGAAAGAGCTGTTTTCATCCAGAATAAAAAACGAAAAATCCGGATTGATGTCTGCGGCGGTATCCAAAATGCTCTGTAATTCGGTTACGTCATGTGTTCCCATGATGACGCCCTGGATTTCGCCTTCGATACAGAGCGGCGTGGCGTGGGTCATGATGCGCCGTTTGCTGGACGGGGAAAAGTAAAACCGGGATGTGGACGCTTCGCCGAGGAATGCACTCTTTGCGGCTTCCTGCGCCAGAATGTTTTCCCGGTTTAATGCGGAAGCCCTGGACAGGCCGCTTTCGATATATAGTTTTGTGCCGTCGCCCTGCAGGTTATACCATGCCACCGTCAAAAAATCGTTGTAGAAATTGATTTTGTGCATCGACTCGGAAAGCCTGACGCTGGAAACGGTATGGTTATCCGGATCCGTCAGTCTGGTGGCTTCGAGAAATGCCGCCATCGTCCGGAGCACCCGGAAGTCCGAGTTCATGTGGCGTTCGATGTCTTTGATGACGGAGTCTGCCCGCGCGGAGGTTGTCTCATCTACGGAATTCGATTGGATGGCGTTCAGATTGTTCCCAATCCGGACGGCGGACAGGGCTATGAATATGAGGATGCAGATGGTAATGACGGTGAATATATGGAGGTTTCTTCTGATTTTTTCTTCAGTAATAGGACCGGGCATAAAACTCCGTGGCAACTCTGCATTGTTTTTGTAAAAATATCACCATGATAGTGTAACACAAATTTTCTTTCGATTGCAACCGATGGGGGGGGGTAAAAACGGGTAAAAAATTCCGCAAATTTCCGGACTTTTGTCATTTTTTTTACCTTTTTTTGCCTTTGTAAAGGCCTCCGTTTTTTTTGCCGAAACTGAATGCGTATGTTTTGTTTAGGGAGGAATCCATGAAACGGAAAAAATGGCTGGCCGCAGCCTGTGTGGTTGCTTTGCTGTGTTCCGCCGCCGGTTTTGCGGAGGGGCAGCTGTACAAAGAAAACGCGCTGGCGTCGTATTACGGCGAGGCGTTCCAAGGGCGTCCTACATCCAGCGGCGAAATTTTCGATATGTATGCGATGACCGCGGCGCACAAAACGCTGCCGTTCGGCACGATGCTGGAAGTCACCAATCTGGAAAACGGGAATTCCGTGGTTGTACGGGTAAACGACCGCGGGCCGTTTGTGGCCGACCGGGAAATTGATTTGTCCCAAGGCGCGGCTGAAAAACTGGGGATGATTACCGCCGGTGTGGCGCGGGTTTCCATTTCGATTCTCTCCGAACCGGGAAAAGAAACGGAAGCCGCTCCGGCAGGCCTTCCGGAAAATGAAGAAGTTCCGGCGGTTGCGGCCGCCCCGCGCCCGGAACCGCGCCCGGAACCCGTTCTGCGT
>JADIMS010000025.1 GCA_017694555.1 Candidatus Avitreponema avistercoris | reverse complement strand
TTTCAGTTCTTCTGTCTCACGGGAAAATGTTTCCATAACGGCCATCGCTTCTTTTTCCCGGCCCGTCTGCAGGAGTACCGGCACTTCTTCCAGCTGGTCCGCCAGTGCGGCGCAAGCCGCGCTTTTTTCTTCCGCCAGCGCCAGGATTTCCCGACCGGAGATGGTTTCCAGTTCCAGATCTTCCGCTTCCGTAACCGGGACGGCGAACAGGTTGTCCAGTGTATCCGCAGAAAGCGTTTTGCCGCCTGCGCGCACCGCCGTGATGGTCATTCCGTTTGCTTCGCAGGCGCGTTCCAGCTGTGCCATGACCTCGCCGACGGTTTTTTCGTTTTCCAGCGTAAAGTCCAAAGGCGTTCCGTTGATCTGTATCTTCATCTTTTGATTATCGGCTGTTCCGGCGGGTTCTTTAAGCCGGTACAGGGGACCCCTGTGTTTGCTTTCCGGATTTGTATGCACGTCAGTTACCGGAATTCTGGCGGCGGCTGAAGCTGGAAATGGAATCAGACTGGCTTTCCAACCGGTTCAATGCGCCTTCCATCTGGCTGTATTTTTGCCGCAAATCCGCTTCTTTTTGTTCCAGCTGCCGGTCCAGCTGCGTAATGCGCCTCTCCGTTTCGGTGATCCGGTTGCCCAGACCGGAAGTTCTGGTGGCGAAAATCCCGCCTGTCTGTACGTACGGCGTAACCTGGTTGTCCAGCGCAACCGCTACGCCGCTGTCGATGACCATGTCCCCGTCTGTATCGTATCCGAAGAGATCTTTTACGCCCTGGATGGATTGTTCCAGCGCGCTGTCCAGCTGTTCTTCGTTGATTTCCAGGTATCCCCGCAAGCGTGACGCTTCGATACCGCCGCCGGAATCTGCCCGCGTGGAAATACCAATCTGCGCCAAAAGACTGTAAACGGCGTCATCCCCGGAAAGGTACGGACTGGACGTAATCCGCTGCAGGGCAGCTTTAAGCGTATTCAATGCCGTTTCGCCCTGCATCATACCGAGTTTTTTTTCTGCCTCTTCGGTTTCTTCCGGCGTGAAATATTGGATTTCCTGGATAATTTCCGGTTTGTTCTGCGTCAGGATGTTCAGTTCTGCAAGGACGCGGTTGTAATTCGCCACAAACGTGATCACCGTTTCCTTTGCGGCTTCCCGGTCCGGCTCGATGCGGATATCCGCCGGGCGGTCCGTCTGTCCGTGCAGGTGCAGGGTGACGCCGGGCACCAGGTCGTCGATTTCGTTTTCCGGCCGGGTGATGGTAATCCCTTCGTATTGCGCCACCGCATCCCGGGCCACGGATACCGGATTCACCGGCGTAAATTCCCCGGCCGCAGCAGGGTCGTAAATCCGGATACCGGAAATCTGTACGCTGCGCGCGGTATTTCCGTTGTGAACCAGCAGGGCGTTGACGTCGCCGAATTCATTCAACGGTATGGTGAATGTCTGGCTTCCTTCCTGCGGAATATCCGGCAGCGGAATGGCAGCTCCCCGCGTGGAACGGAGGGAGAGGACTGCGCCGGTGACCACCGGTTCCGGCGGCGGCGGGGGCGGAACCGGTTCTTCCGCCGGGAGGGCGGTTTCCGAATCCGCGCTGACAATCGTTACGCCGTTATATGTGATTTCCCCGGCTTTCTGGATTTGCGGGCCGGGAACCGTTTCTTCCGGACTGTCTCCGGTTTCCGGTTCCGGAGGCTTTGCTTCCGTCTGCGCCGTCACCGTATATTCCAGGACAAGGCCGCGTGACGCCCGCGCCGGTTCCGAAAAACCGATGGTCTGCGATGCCCCTGCCGGGATTTGTGCTTCCGTTGCGTCCGCCGAAATGGAGGATGCGGTGTTTTTTTGGATTAACCCGGTTTCCAATGCCAAATCCAGGGCTGCTTCTTCAAAACCCAGCCGCTGGCCGGCGCCCGTTTGCAGGGATTCGATTAAAAGCGCACGTTTGCCCGGCGCCGTGCGGATGAGCGATGCCCGTAATGTACCGTCGCCCCGCCGGTTCAGGGATTGCACAAAATCGGGGAATGTGCCGCCTTTCCAGGAAAACCGTACCGTTTTTTCGCCGACGGTAAATCCGTATGTGCCTGCCGGTACAGACGCGCCTTCCGGAATTTCGGCGGACAGGAAACTGTCGGCAGCTGCGGTCTGGCTGACGGAAAGGGAAAATTCCTGATCCTGCGCTTCCCGGGTTGCTGTGGCGGAAACCGCCGCGCTGTCTGAAGATTCTGCAATTTTTTCCGTAAACGGATTGTTATAGGAGTACAGTGTCCGGGCTGCGTCCCGCAAGGCAGAAACCTGACGGGAAAGCTGCCGCCAGGCGTCCTGCTGATCCCGGTAACGCTGCAAGTCTGCGTCGGCGCGTTCCCGGGGAATGCGCTCAATGCGCATCAGTCCTTCAATGAGCTCATCAGTTTTGTATCTGCTTGCCGTTACGCCGGGAATGTTGATTTCGGGCACTTGCTCTCTCCACAGTTTGCTTCCGGGCGGCCGGGCATTCAGATGGACTGGTCAAAAAGAAGCCCGATAGCCTCCTGAATCCGCAACTGAAGTTTTTGGATCTCCGCAGACGGAATTTCCCTGATCACTTTATCGGTAGAAGAATCGATGACTTTTACGATAACGCGGTTCAGTTCGTCGCTTACCTGAAACTTCAGCTCCCGGTTAAACATATCCGCGATTTTTTGAATCTGTTCTACCGCCGTGGAAACGTCTGCCGGCTGCATGGGCGGCTCCGGCTGTTGTCCGGCAGGCTGTCCGCGCTGGACCCCGTTCGGCATTTCTTCCATTTGGCGATCCATTGCCGGCAGCTGCTGTCGGATGCTTGTGATTTCCATGCTCATCGACAACCTCCAATGAAGAAAACGTTTCCGCATCATCCTTGACACGGAATGCCGGAATATTCCCGTCGCCCATATTCCGGTATCGGTTTTACGCTCCTTACCGGAGCGTCCTTTTTCAAAAAAGGGAAGAAGAAAGGCGCTTTTTCTTCTTCCCGCGGAGCGGGTTCCCGCTCCCGGCAAAAGGCGACGTCCAGTAACCTCTTGCCGCCGCTTACTGCATCAGTCTGAGTACAGACTGCGGCTGTGTGTTCGCCTGGGCAACCATTGCCATGCCGGCCTGACTCAGGATCTGGTTTTTGGTGAAGTCCACCATTTCCGAAGCCATATCGGTATCCCGGATGCGGGATTCCGCTGCCTGCATGTTTTCCGCGGCGATCGCGATTCCGTTGTACGCCATTTCAAAGCGGTTCTGGTACGCGCCGAGATCCGCACGCTGCTTGTTGATGGTCCGCAGCGCAGAATCCAGTGCCGCAATCGCCATGTTCGCGCCCTCAACAGATGACAAAGAAATCATAGAATTTTCCGCTCCCTGTGTTCCGGTGAGGCCCAAGGCTGTTGCTGTCATGGTCCCGATAAAAATCGTTTCATTCTGGTCGACATTCGCGCCGACATGAAGCTGCAACGGCCCGGTCGCCGAATCACGGGCAAAGCGGCCTGTGAGGATATTCATCCCGTTGAACTGCGCGTGGCTTGCAATGCGGTTGACCTCATCCACCAGCTGGGAAACTTCGACCTGAATTTGCATTCTGTCTTCGGCAGAGTAAATGCCGTTCGCAGCCTGGATGGAAAGCTCGCGGAGCCGCTGGACAATGTCCGTCGTTTCTCCGAGATACCCTTCAGTGGCCTGGATAAACGAAACACCGTTCTGGATGTTTTCGCCGGCTTGATTCAGTCCGCGGATCTGCGTCCGCATTTTTTCGGAAACCGCAAGCCCGCTGGCATCATCCCCGGCGCGGTTAATCCGCTGACCGCTTGAGAGCCGTTCGATGTTCTGCTGCAGTCCGCTTTCAATGACAGAGGACTGCCGCTGGGCATACATCGCGCTCAAATTGTGGTTGATAACCATATTCTGACCCTCCTTGAAATTCTCCGGCATGCATTCCTTGCATTCCGGCCGCTCATGCTCCGGATCCTGCGGAAGCGCCTCCGCAGAAGCAGGACCCACGATACGGATGGTGACGCTCCTGCCTGGGCGGCAATGAGCGGAACCGTCGGTACCGTTGCCGGAAAAATCCGGAGGGATATTTCAAAGATCTCTTGCCGGTAAAGCGCCGGAAAATCCGGATACACCGTACCGCCTGTATTTTATCATATTCTGCAACATTTTGACATGCTTTTTTGAAAAAAAGGGGAGATAAAATGAAAAAAATACGCGGGAAGAACCCTCTCCCCAAACCGCCGGAAACCATGCGCCGGAAAAATCCGGCGTATGGTACCGTACGTCCTATGCTTATCGAAGGAGCGACAGAACCTGCTGGCTCGTGGCGTTCGCCTGGGCAAGCATGGCGGTTCCCGCCTGTGCGAGAATCTGGTCCCTGGTGTAATCGACCATAACCTGCGCCATGTCCGCGTCCCGGATTCTGGATTCCGCAGCCTGCATGTTCTCGGCAGCGACGTTCAGGCCGTTGACGGTATGTCCCAGCCTGTTCTGGTACGCGCCAAGATCCGCACGCTGTTTGTTCACGACTTTCAGCGCCGCATCCAGTGTTCCGATAGCCCGGTTGGCAGAATCCTGGGTTTCCAGACTCATGATGCTTTCATTGCCAAGATCCCGCACGCCGAGAGCGGCCGCCGTCATCGTTCCGATGTAAGCCCGGATCCGCTGGTCCATGTTCGCTCCGATATGGAACCACATGGAACCGCTGACGACGTTCTCTCCCGTTTCCCTTGCGAACCGGCCGGTCAGCATGTTCATCCCGTTGAACTGCGCTGAGCTGGCGATTCTGTCCACTTCCGCCACCAACTGGGACACCTCCACCTGGATTTGCATGCGGTCCTCGGCCGAGTAGATACCGTTGGAAGCCTGCACGGCGAGTTCGCGGATCCGCTGAAGGATGTCCGTCGTTTCCTGCAAATAGCCTTCGGTCGCCTGAATGAAGCTGATGCCGTTCGCTGCATTCTGCGAAGCCTGGTTGAGACCTCGGATCTGGCTGCGCATCTTTTCCGATACGGCCAGTCCGGAAGCATCATCCCCGGCTTTGTTGATGCGCATTCCGGACGACAGTTTGGAAATGTCGTTGTGGATGGCACCGTTCGTCATTCCGAGCGTCCGCTGGGCGAACATTGCAGAAAGATTGTGGTTGATAATCATAGAATTCCTCCATGAAAAAAAATCAGAAAGCATCCTTGCTTTCCGGGCCTCCGGCAAATCCAGCTGTTTCCCAACGGGACGGCAGCAGAATACACCGGATTCCGTTTATCATATCGGCAGATTTCTTTTTTTCTTGAGGAAAAAAAGAAAAAAAAAGCGGAAATTTTGCATTTTTTTGGTATAACGGAAGCGTGGTGTGCGTATTTTGCGGGGAAGGGAACCTGGTTTCCCGCCGTTTTTCTTTGGGCAGACAGAAGAGCCGGCGTTACGTCCTGTGCCTTTCCTGCGGCGGGATTTCCTGCGCTGTGGAAGATCTCCCCGGCCGGGACAGGGAACGGGAACGTTATTTGCTGCATAACAACCGGCCGGAGGATTCCGGTTACCGGGAGATGCTGGGGGCGTTTGCGGAGCGGGTGCGCGCCGTCTGCCGGCACTGCGGGATTCTGGACTGGCCTGCCGCTGCCGGCGGTGTTTCCGCTTCCGGTTTTCCGGTTTTGGATTTTGGCTGCGGGCCTGTTCCTGTACTTGCCGCCCTTTTACGGGAACAGGGCTGGGCAGCGTCCGGTCTGGATCCGCTGTTTTTCCCGGAC
>JADIMS010000024.1 GCA_017694555.1 Candidatus Avitreponema avistercoris | reverse complement strand
GGCTGCCGTGTCTGCGGGCGGCGCCCCGCTTCCGGCTCCGGTTGCCGGTACGCTGCTGAAGCATGCGGTTGCGGAAGGTTCCCCGGTTGTTTCCGGACAGACGGTCATCATCATTGAGTCCATGAAAATGGAACTGGAAATCAAAGCGGCGTCTGCCGGAAAGGTGCATTTCCTTGTGGCTCCCGGTGCGGCGATCACAGCCGGTCAGGTACTGGCTGAAATTCAGTAAGGTGGATATATGTTAAATAACGGGAAATCCAGCAAAAAGATTCTCAGCATCACGGTTGCGGTTCTCGCTGTTGCCTTGGTGTACTCGCTGGCGGGCACGGTGTTCGCCAGCGGTGACGACGGCCCGCGTCCGTCCATATTCCATATGGACGTTCCGATCCGGGGATCCGAAGACGTCCCGACCATTTCAGTCGGCGAATTCCTGGTGAATACGGCGGAAACCACGGGTTTGAATGCCATCATCAACGGGGAAGAGGAAGTCCAGGATCTGGTGGATCCGGAAAAAACAACCATCGTTCCCGGTTGGGCCAGACTGGTGATGATTCTGATCGGCTTTTTGGTGATTTATCTTGGCGCCGGCAAGGGCTTTGAACCGTTGCTGCTGATTCCGATCGGATTCGGTACGGTTCTGGTCAATATCCCCGGCGGCGGAATGTACGGCGAGCACGGTATGCTCAAAATCATTTATGACGCCGGTGTCGGAAACGAGTTTTTCCCGATGCTCATCTTTATGGGGATCGGCGCCATGACGGATTTCGGTCCGCTGATTGCAAATCCGAAAACGGCAATCCTCGGCGGTGCGGCGCAGCTCGGCGTATTTGTGACGCTGTTCGGTGTTGCGCTGATGAATCTGCTGCCCGGAGTCGAATACAATATGTTCGAAGCCTGCGGGATTGCCATTATCGGCGGTGCGGACGGCCCGACGTCGATTTATGTGGCTTCCAAGCTTGCGAAACCCATGATGGCGGTTATTGCTGTGGCGGCATATTCTTATATGGCGCTTGTACCGATGATTCAGCCGCCGATTATGAAGCTTTTGACGACGGAAAAAGAGCGGAAAATCAAAATGAAACAGCTCCGCCACGTTTCCCGCGTGGAGAAGATTCTGTTCCCGATTTCGCTTTTGCTTCTGGCCATCCTGCTGATTCCGCCGGCTGCACCGCTGATCGGTATGCTTGCGTTCGGTAATTTTGTGAAACAGTGCGGCGTTGTGGACCGTTTGTCCAAAACCATGGAAAACGAACTGCTGAATATTGTTTCCATCCTGCTGTCGCTTGGCGTCGGATCCCAGATGACGCCGGAGAAAATCATGAACCCCAGCTCGCTGGGCGTTATTCTGCTCGGTTTGTTTGCCTTTGCGGTAGCGACTGCGGGCGGCGTTCTGATGGCGAAATTCATGAACCTGTTCCTGCGGGAGAAAATCAATCCGCTGATTGGTTCCGCCGGGGTTTCCGCCGTCCCGATGGCTGCCCGTGTGTCCAATAAAGTCGGACAGGAGTATGATCCTTCCAACTTCCTGCTGATGCACGCCATGGGGCCCAATGTTTCCGGCGTAATCGGCACGGCGGTTGCTGCGGGCGTGTTTATCGCCACGTATGCCAGCTGATCCAGCCGTCCGGTTCTGTTAAAGTCCGAACACCCGTTTCCGTCCGGAGACGGGTGTTTTTGTTTTCCGGAACATACCCGGAAAGCGTATCCGCACGGGATGCATATCTGCGTAAATCTGTGCAAGGGAATACACCGGACGGCCGGCACAGAATAAGGAAAAAAACTTGACTATCGGCTTTTTTTCGCATAGTCTGTATGGAGGGAGGTGGGAATGTCTGTGCCTAAAGTTTACGTAGCCTCTGGCGCGCTTGGTTTTGGGCTTTCCTTCTTCACCGGCTTGCTGAGCCGGGCCTCCTTTTCCGTTGTGCTTTTGCGGGCTCTGGTTTTTGGCGTAGTTTTTGTCCTGCTTTCCCTGCTGGCCGGTTTTTTGCTGAAACGCTTTTTGCCGGAACTGTTTGAGGAAACGCCGGAACCGGCAGCGGCGGACGGGCCGCTTCCCGGCGCCAAACTGGATATCACCATTCAGGACGAAGAAAATCCGCCCGGTGATGCTCCTCCGGCTGCGGATTTTTTGCCCGGAAACCGGATTCCGGCCGGGAACACAGACAGCGCTGCGCCGTCCGCAGAAACGCGTTCTGCGGAAAAAGGGGACGCCGGCGCTTTTTCCGGTTCTGCTGTCTTTCCGGAGGAGGGGGTGGAACTGGATACGGGTTTTGACGAGCCTTTGGATTCCGGGGATTCCGGCGACACCGGTCTGGATGACCGTGCGGATGCGGTTTTCCCGGAAACGGATTCCGGCGCCGGCGGTACGTCTCCGGCTGCGGAACCGGCGCAGAAAGGGCCGCAGGATGGTCTGGATGCGTTGCCGGACGTTTCGGAATTTGTGCCGGGCGGCGGTACGGAAGCAGAAGATCTGTCCGACGGAGGCGGGGATGTGTTTCAGGCGGACACTTACCCGGCGGAAAATTCTCCGTTTTCCGGCAGCAAACATGAAAATACGCCGGATATTGATGCGGAAACCATGGCGAAAGCAATCCGGACCGTGCTTTCGAAAGAGTGAAAAACAGGGTGGGATATTCAATGGGGAGTGCTTTTTTGGAGCAGAAGACGGAAGAGGAATTGTGGGCGGAATACCGGGAAAACCGTTCGCCCGAAATCCGGGAATTTTTTATCCGGCAATATGCTCCTTTGGTAAAATATGTAGCCGGAAAAGTTGCAGTGGGTA
>JADIMS010000023.1 GCA_017694555.1 Candidatus Avitreponema avistercoris | reverse complement strand
TGGCAAGAATCAGGCAGCGGTCAGGCAGCTTTTTGCGGTCGGCAGGATCCGCCAAAAAACGGAAATGAAAATACGTGCGGAATATTTGCAAAAGGCGGCGGGCAAAAACACCGGTAACCCAGCGGTCCAGGCGCCGGCACAACGGCAAACTGACGGCGTAACAAAAAACAAGCGCCAGCGCAACGAGTCCCAGATACGATAATGTCAGCAAAACAAAAACAGCATACATTTTTATTCCTCTTTTTTCCCTGCCCGGTATTGTCTGCACTCACCCGAACAGGAAATCTTCGATTGCCCGCAGGATTTCCCCGGGCGGGCCTTTGACACGGCGGGTTTCCGGTATGCTTTCCAAAAACACCTGCCCGTAGCGGCGCGCCGTAATCCGGCGGTCCAGCACCGTTACAACACCGCGGTCCGTTTTCCGCCGCATCAGCCGGCCGAATCCCTGCCGGAATTTGATTACCGCATCCGGCAAACTCAATTCCATAAACGGATTCCCCCCGTTTTCTTCAATCCGTTCACAGCGGGCTTCAAAAACAGGATTATTCGGCACCCGGAACGGAAATTTAACCAGAATCACGTGGCGCAGGGTTTCCCCGGGAATATCCACACCTTCCCAAAACGAATCGGTGGCAAAAAGAACACTGGAAGCATCCCCGCGGAATGCATCCAGCAGCCGCGCGCGGTCGTCCTCCCCCTGCCGCAGCACGCGGATTCCGGTTCCGGCCAGCGCGCTTCTGGCTGTCTGGCAGCAGGAACGGAGCGCTTCATACGACGTAAACAGCACAAGCGCCGAACCGGACGTTGATTCCAGCAATTTGGGGACGAAATCTTCCACCGCGCGGGAAAAGCCCGCTTCATCCGGCAGCGGAATCCCGTCCGGTAAAGCAAGAAGCACATTTGTGCCGTAGGGAAACGGCGAAGGATACACGCCGGAAACCAGACGATCCGGTTCCACCAGAGAAACGCCGGTCCGGTGCATCCAAAACGTAAAATTCGTGCGGATACGCAGCGTGGCGGAAAGGCAGAGCACGGTCCGGAACGGATCAAAAACGGCAGCTTTCATCGTTTCAGCCACAGAAAGCGGCGTCCGGTAGAATTTCGGGTAAAACACCGGCGCGCCCTCTTTCGGCTGTCCTTTTGCACCGCGGGTTTGGGTGAATACATTCCGTTCCACCCAGAATACGGAATCCGGATTTTCCCTCCATGCGGAAAACCCTGCCAGCAGCGACGCCGCGGATTCCAGACGGCGCACGGCAAATTTACTTTCCCAGACGGCAGAATCGTTGCCGTCCTCATCGCCGATTCCGTCAAATACGGCGCGCAGGGACGAAGAAAACTGCACCAGACGTTTCCGCAGTTCTTCCATCGCGGCAAGCACGGATTCAACTTCAGGCAGCCCCGCCGTTTTTACCGAAAGGCGGAATACGGACTCCTGTCCGCAGGCATGCAGTGCCGACTGTTCCAGATTCTCCAGCGCCTTTTTAACCGGGCCTGCAGCAGCACGGACAGCAGCGGCGGCAGCCTTGTCTGTCGTCAGGGATTCCAGAATATCCAACCGGGGACGGCGCCGTGTATTCCGTTCCGGCAGAACCGTGTGAATTTGCCGCAAAATCCGGAACCGGCTGAACGACTCCGAAAAAAAACTGGTGGCGGCGCTTTCGATAGCGTGCGCTTCATCAAAAACAATGTGGTGGAACGGAGGGAGGACAGCCGTCCCTTCATATCCGGAACCGGTGAAACGTGTTTCGATATCCGCAAAAAGCAGGTGATGGTTCACCACCAGCAGCGAAGCCGCAGCCGCATTTTTCCGCGCCTGCATAACAAAACAGGATGTATGCCACGGACACCGCATTCCCATACAGGAATCCGATTCCGAACAAATCCGGCTCCACAGGGATGCGGAAGGCTGGAACGACAAATCCGACCGGCTTCCGTCCGGCGTGGTCTCCACCCAGGCTGCAATCTGGTCCAGTGAATCCTGTTCTTCGTCAAAAAAATCCCGTTCCCGGACAGTCGAGGCGAGACGGCGGCGGCAAACGTAATTCCCCCGCCCTTTCACCAGCGCGGCGCGGACTTCCCGGCCCAGAATCCGCTGGACCAGCGGAATATCTTTTTCCAACAACTGCTGCTGCAAATGAATCGTCGCAGTGGAAACCACGACGCGGTCCTGGTTTTCGAGGCTCCAGAGAACCGCAGGAAGCAAATACGCAAAGCTTTTGCCTACTCCGGTTCCGGCCTCAAACATCGCGACTTTTCCTTCGTTAAACGCCGCCGCGCACGCAGCGGACAAGGCGATTTGGGACGGGCGTTCTTCATAATCCGGGGAAAACGAAGCCAGGGAACCGTCCTCCGCCAAAAACGAAGAAACGTAAGACGGATCCAGCAGCTGTTTTTTCCGCGTCAGCACCGGTTCCGCCACAACATATACGCGGGAAACGGAATTGTCCACAATGTAAAAGCCGAGACCCGCCGAAGCCGCCTGTGAGGCAACGGACAGATCCGCAGAACTGGGACGGAGGACTCCGGAAGGATGATTGTGGATCAGGACCTCTGCCCGGTCCACTGCGGACTGGATAACCGGCGCCGCTGATTCATTTCCACGGGCGGCCACAAAGATTTCCGCAACCAGGCCGCCGCCGTCGAGATTCCCTACAACAAAAACCTCGTTCCCGTCCGCAGCGCGGATTTCTTCCGCAATAGCGGCACAGACTTCCGGCGTCAGCCTCGATACGGCCTCAGGCACAACCCCTCCGGCAAAAACAAAACATGCGGCAGGAAAAAACCATGAATCGCCCCAAAAAAAAGCGCGAAAGGCCTTTTGCAGGCAATCCGCGCCGGACATCTCCTAGGGGAGTCGAACCCCTGTTGTCGGGATGAAAACCCGATGTCCTAACCACTAGACGAAGGAGACAAACTGTAAAAACAGCAAGTGGAGAATAGCAGGCTCCGGCTTTTTTGTCAAGAGAAAAATCAGACGGTATCCATTTTTTCCGCAATCCGCATCCGCAGCGCTTTTTCTTCCGGCTGATTCAACCCCAATGCGCACGCCCGGTCCAAATCTTCCAGCGCGTCATGGTACCGCTCCAGATTATAATAGCAGCGCGCGCGGCGCAGATACAAATACGGCTGATACATATTCAGCGTCAGGGACTTGTTGAACGCCTGTTCCGCTTCCCCGTCCTTGTGCAGGATACTCAGCACAATACCGGCATAATAATACGCGCGGAAATCCGCGGGATTGGCTTCCACCGCAGCCAAAAAATCCTGAAGCGCCGCGTCATAATCGGAACGGGCAAAATACGCCATTCCGCGGTGTTTGTAAATGACAGCCAGCACGGCGGAATTCGGTTTTGACCCGATAATCAGCGAATAAATCCGGACCGCGCGGTCGAGGTTCCCGGCATTGTGCGATTCGATAGCGTCCAGAATCATGTCGTCAATCGTACCCTGCACATACGGCAAATCTTCTTCCTGCAGGTCTTCGGCACGGCGGACGTCCAACCCCAAATCTGCCGCACAGTTTCCGGCCTGATCCACCTGATGGAAAAAACTGCTGCGCCGGAGGTCAATTTCCCGGTTCAGTTTATTTTGGTAATCGCGGATTTCCTGGAAAATAATATCTGCCAGACTGAGACTGGCGTTGATGGAAGCCAATTTCCGTTTCAACGGAAGATCGAAAGGGGAAAATTCCGACTTATAGACCAGCTCATGCTCCACTTCCGCCCATGCGTCCTGCAAAATCGTACGCATCTGGACTTCAAAAATCAAATCTTCCGGCAGGACAAGCCCGGCTTTCAGGCTTTCCGGGATAGTCAGCAGCACATGCGTGGATTCGTAGCCGAATTCGCAAAACGTGCGGTCTGCGCCTTTCCGCTCTATTTCCAGGATGGAAAAAGACGAGGAAAGTATACGCTCCACGGTTTTCAAATCCTGCAAAAAAGCGCAGACAATACGGATACCGACAATATCGGTCAGTACCGGAAACTTTCCGCCGCAAACCGCACCGGATGCCGAAATCCGCAACAGCTTACGGTAATAACTTTCAAAATCCTTAATCCGCGCCTTGTATGTCGGGCGGAGCTGTCCGTCAATGTGCCGGCGCAGTTCCCCTTCCAGGCGGATTAAAAGCGTTTCCAGACCGGGCCGGTAAGAAGCGTATTGTTTCTGTAAGCATTCTTTGTTGGGTATCGCCGTTGCCGGTTTATTGTCTGCAACCATGGAAAAAGTATACATCAATCCGGCGGCGCCGGCAACAACGATTTTATCCGGCAGCCGGAAATAAAAAAACGGACAGTCCCGGAAGAACTGTCCGTTTTCTGCATACAAAGACCGGAAACAGGCCTTTGCGTTCCGTCTTACTGGACGGCCTCTTCTGCACCGGCTCCGGCATCCGCTTCAGCCGCAGCGCCGTCATCTGCCGCAGCAGCATCACCGCCGCCTTCTTCACCGGCGCCGCCGGGACCGGTTCCGGGATCAGCCGTATAACCGGCTTCCGTCGCCATTCTCTCCCGTTCCATGAAGCGGTTCACCTGGGTATTGCCGAAGCGGGAAACTTCGATGCGTTTGCGTTCGTTGTCCCGCTGGGTCTGAATGCCCCACAAATCCTCATGTTCGAAATCGCGGAGGGAATCCAGTACCGCACGGTCGTAAATAATCTTCACGTCCTTGAAATAGGCAACGAAATCGCCGCCTTCATGCGCCGCATCCCGTGTAATCAGGAAACCGGCAAACTTCTGGTACGGCATGGCTGTCGGATAAACGGGGAACACCCGCACTTCCCGCGCACGCACGTCGGTGATGTAATCGGGATTCACCCACACCATCTGCTTCCAGCCGTCAAAATTCAGGTAACCCATGAAATACCGGCTGGTCACGTTGTTCTGATCCTTCAGCAGGACATACAGCCCGTGGGGGAAATTCAATCCGTAGGCATTGACTGCGATGGATTTGATCACCGAAACATTCTTCACAACGCCGTAGCCTTCTTCAAAACGGGTGATTCCGGCTTCCCGGTCTTCTTCCGTAGGCTCCTGCACCACGCCGTCGTCCGAAACCTGCGCATACGCTTCATAGGCCGGGATATCAAACGGAGGCTGGATCACCGCATTGGCGTTGTTGTTCCACGTGGGGAAATGCACCCGCACACCGATAAGGTGCTCGCCGGCAAAATTGGTGGCATTCTGGCTGACAGGCGCTTCCCGGGCATAGGAAACAGACATCGCATCGGGATTCTGGGCGGAAGAGTTCAGGACAACCTCCCAGTTTCCGTGCGCAAGAGAAGTCTTCATCAGGCTTTTCTGCGTTTCGGTAAAGCTTGCACCGGCAACCGTGGAAAAGTCCATCACCGTACGGCGATTTTCCAGCATATTCCCGGTGGAATTCCCTTCGGCATCCGTTTCCTCTATAATATCTGCGGACAACAGATTAAAGTCGATGAGAACGCTTTCCTCCGCTGCGGAAAATCCGCCGACCAGCAGAAGAAGGGCTGCGACAACAATGAAACTCCTTTTCATCATAAAGCTCCTTTCATCTCGATTATATGGACTTACAGATTATAAGTATACGTATGGAACGGCTTTTGTCAACGCTTTTCGCCATATACTTCAATCCCGTCAAAATACAGGATTATTGTATCAATATTTTTGAAGTTTGTGCAAATGTTTTTTTTCAGCAATTCACAGCGCGCGGCAAAAAACGGATCGGTCAGCGTAGTTTCCGGGACAGACGGGGACAAATCGACAAAGGCTTTCCCGCCGCGGACAAAGCACCGTTTCAGGAAACAGGGCTGCGGAAACGGGGGAAGCCGTCCCGGCTCCGCGGAACCAAGCAGATATTCTTCCAGAAAGGCTGCGGCAGCCTCTGTTTCCGCAGCGGGAGCATCCAGACGGCGGATTTCCGCCCGCAGCGCCGGAGAAGCAAACGAAGAGGCATCCGCAGCCGAAGCCGCCGCATACGGGAACAGGAACACGCGCCGTACCC
>JADIMS010000022.1 GCA_017694555.1 Candidatus Avitreponema avistercoris | reverse complement strand
TATTCTTTTTGTATGCGTAAAGGCTTTCGTGCAGGCCGCCCTCGCCGGAGTTCCAGTACGTGCCGAGCGCTTCCGCCGCCGCCGCAAGCGCCTTATGCACATTCAGGCTGAGCGCGCCGTAGCTCATCGCGGAAAACAGCACCGGCGTTTTCAGCTCAAGATGCGGGGGCAGGTTGTCCACGATGTCTCCGCCGGCGTCCCGCTGTATGCGCTCAGGCCGCTGTCCCAGGAACACGGCGGTTTCCATCGGTTCGCGCAGCGGGTCGATAGACGGATTGGTAACCTGGCTTGCGTTGAGCAGCATTTTATCGAAATACACCGGCACGTTTTCCGCGGGCGCTCCCATCGACGACAAGAGCACGCCGCCCGTCTGCGCCTGCAAAATAATCTCTTTTATGTCGTCTTCGCTGAAAACCGCATTGCGCCTGAACCGGTTCTCGTCTTCGGTGATATAAATCGCTCCCGTCGGGCAGCACGACACGCAGCGCTGGCAGTCCACGCAGTTTTCGTGCCGGAATACGAGCGCCTTGTCTTTGACCGTGATTGCGCCGAACGAACATTCCTTCGCGCATCTGAGACAGGAGACGCAGCCTCCGTCCGTTCTGATCCTGAATCGTTTCATTGTGCTGCCTCCTTGTCGAGCGTAACGATAACCGCTTCGCCGCCGCGCGGCGCCCAGATCCTGTCCGGATTTTCCTCGACGATGCGGATTGCGGCTTCTTCCGAGCTGAAATAGACCGTGCCGTCCTTTTCCGCCGCGACGAGACTTCTGAGCTTGAGCCGGTCGTTCAGCGCCATCATGCCGCCGCTGAATCCGGCAAGAATCGAAAACGGGCCGGTGACAAGGAACGAAGAAAACATTTTGCGCAGGTAAGAAAGCCGCCTGCGTTCCCGTTCGTCTTTTGCCGCGATTGTCGTCCAGAACGGCGCGGCAATCACGGCTGCGCATTCGGTGAGGGTAAGCCCCTGTTTTCTTGTGAGATAATCGAGAATGTAGGCAATAACTTCCGTGTCCGTAAGGAGATTGCAGGCGTAGCCGTACATCTCAACCGCCCTGCGGTTTGCGTCATATGATGAGATTTCGCCGTTATGCACAACGCTGAGGTCAAGCAGCGAAAACGGATGGGAGCCCGCCCACCAGCCCGGCGTGTTTGTCGGGTACCGGCCGTGCGCCGTCCAGGAATAGCCTTCGTATTCTTCGATGCGGTAGAAGTCAGCCACATCTTCCGGATAGCCGACGGCTTTGAACACGCCCATGTCCTTTCCGCAGGAAACGATGTATGCGCCGCTGATCGTGTCATTTATCCGGATTACCGTCTTTGCTGTATATTCATTTTCGTCAAGCTGGCTGTCGTGCAGCAGGTGCGGAAGCGGCGTGACAAAGTAGCGCCAGATGAGCGGCGCGTCGGAAATCGCCGGGATCTGCCGCACCGGTATTTTTGACAGGTTGATGATGTCAAAATATTTGTCCAGAAAGCGTTCCGTTTCCTCTCTGGCATTCTGCGAGTCATAAAACACGTGCAGCGCGAAAAACTCTTTGTATTGCGGGTATATTCCGTAAGCTGCAAATCCGCCGCCGAGTCCGTTTGACCGGTTGTGCATGACGGCAATGCTTTTCTTGATCGCTTCTCCGGTGATCCGCCTGCCGCTGCGGCAGAATATTCCGCTGATTGCGCATCCGGAGCTGATCCTTACTTCCCCTTCTTTTTTCATTTCATACCCTCTGGAAAATAAAAAAGGCGCACCAAGATCCCTTTTGGAACGCCTTTGTTCTCTGGCATACGTTTTACGGTATATAGCAGATGATTGTCAATGGCTGTAAACGTCATTTGCATAAAAATGCGGTAAAATGCATGAAAACCCTTGACTATTTTGTGCGGAATTTTTAATATCCTGAAAGACAGCAAAGGCGCTGCAGATATGTTCTGCGGTGCCTTTGTCTTTTTACGGGGGAGTTATGGACTTAGAGGATATTAAGCAGCTTTTGGCCGAATATGAAATCAAGTTTATCCGGCTTGCCTTCTGCGATATTTCGGGAAGGCAGAAAAATATCGCGGTCATGGCGGATGAACTGGAACACGCGGTGACGCACGGCGTTTCGTTTGACGCTTCTGCAATCAAAGGTTTTCTCAATATCAATGAATCCGATTTACTGCTCTTTCCGGATCTCAGTACATTTTCGGTTCTTCCGTGGCGGCCCGCCGACCGGGCTGTCGCGCGGTTTTACTGTTTCATTACTTATCCGGACAGGCGTCCGTTTGAAGGGGACGGCAGGCGTCTGCTTGCCGATATTGAGAAAAAAAGCGGCGGCGCCGGATACTCGTTCCTTGTCGGGCCGGAGTGCGAGTTTTATCTTTTTGAGACAGATGAGAAAGGGAGCCCGACGCTCAATCCGTTTGACGAAGCCGGATATTTTGATATGGCGCCGCTTGACCGGGGAGAGAATGTCAGGCGCGAGATATGTTTTGCGCTTGAGGATATGGGGATCAAGCCGGAGCGGAGCCACCACGAACACGGTCCCGGACAGAACGAAATAGATTTCCGCTGTTCGTCTCCGCTGAAAGCCGCGGATGATCTCATGACGTTCAAAACAGCCGTGAAGGCGATTGCGCAGCAGCACGGGCTTTTTGCGTCGTTCCTTCCCAAACCGCTTGAAAACGAAAGCGGCAGCGGCCTGCATATCAACCTTTCGCTGTATGAGGATAACGGGAATCTGTTTGAAAGACAGGATCCCAGGGCGATGTCGTTTATGGCCGGCATTCTGGGAAAGATGAAGGAGATGACTGCTTTTGCGAATCCGCTTGTCTCATCGTATGAGCGCTTCGGACAGTTTGAAGCCCCGTCCGCCGTTTCATGGAGCCGGCAGAACCGCTCGACGCTTGTGCGGATACCGTACGCCGAAGGGTACGACTGCCGCATGGAAGTGCGGAGTCCTGACCCCGCCGCCAATCCGTATCTGCTGTTTTCCCTTTTAATCTCCGCAGGGCTTGCGGGTATCGCGGACGGTCTTACGGCAGGACCGGAATCGTCAGGCGATATGCTTTCTTTCCCGCTTTCAGAAAAACTTCCGGCAAGCCTTGCAGAAGCATTGGAAGAAACAAGGCGGAGCAGTTTTATCCGCCAGGTGGTTCCCGAACGGATTGTGAACGGATACCTGGAAGACAGGGCGGCGGATATTGCCGGATATGAAAAAAGCGGAAAAAACCGCGACTATCTGATCAGACGGCATTTCCGGGAAATATAGGACATTGTGATGGAAACGGTACTTGTGGCCGCCGGCCGGGTCAGATACGGGGAAATACAGAAAATATTTTTTCCCGGCGGATACAGGTTTGTGCGCGTGGAGAGCGAACGGGAAGCCAGAATGCAGATTCTGGATCTTCCGCTGTCGTTCGTTATCGTGGACGGTGCGCTTGCGGGACGGGAAGCAAAGGATATTGCCGTGTTTGCGGCTTCGCAGGATATTGACACGCTCCTTATCGTTCCGGAAGAAGCTGTCGGGCATATGGCTGAAACGATGCTGAAGTACGGCGTTTATGTCGCTGCCGACGCCACTGACAGTGTGCTTGCTGTAGCCGGCGCGATGCGCGTTGCCGGGGAAAAGCTCAGAAAAGCCGAAGAGAAAAACCGCAAGCTTCTTTCCCGTCTCAGGAATGAAAAGGTGCTGACGGAAGCAAAATGCCTGCTGGCGGGAAAGAAAGGGATGTGTGAGGCTGAAGCGCACACTTATATAGAAAAGAAGGCGATGAATTGCCGCATAAGCCTTTTGGATGCGGCAATGGGTATTGTCAGGGAATTATCATAGGAGGAGGGTTCCATGAAGGAGGATGTCATGAACGTACCGGAAATGTTTGGTTCCATGGTCTTCAATGATCAGGTAATGCGGGAAATGTTGCCGAAAACGGTATACCAGTCGCTGAATCGTACAATGATTGAAGGCAGGGCTCTTGATGAAGACGTTGCGGATATCGTTGCAGCCTCGATGAAAGAATGGGCGGTAAGCAAAGGCGCGACGCATTTTACGCACTGGTTCCAGCCGATGACAGGCATCACGGCGGAAAAGCACGACAGTTTTCTGACGGTCGATAAGTCAGGCTGCGTGATTATGGATTTTTCCGGAAAGGAACTGACAAAAGGCGAGCCCGATGCGTCGAGTTTCCCTTCGGGCGGCCTGCGCGCGACGTTTGAAGCGCGCGGCTACACCGCGTGGGATCCGACAAGCTATGCCTTTATTAAAGACGATACGCTGTGTATTCCGACCGCGTTCTGTTCCTATACCGGCCAGATCCTTGACAAAAAGACGCCGCTTCTGCGGAGCATGGACGCGGTGAGCAATGAGGCCGTGCGCGCCCTTGCGCTCTTTGGCAAGCACGTCAAGCGGGTAAACGCTACGATAGGCGCGGAGCAGGAATATTTTCTTATCGACAAAAACGATTACGCGAAGCGCCTCGATCTCAGGCTGACCGGCCGCACGCTTATCGGCGCTTCTGCGGCGAAAGGGCAGGAGATGGAGGATCACTATTTCGGTTCAATCCGCCCGCGGGTCAAGGCGTTTATGGCCGACCTTGACGAGGAGCTTTGGAAACTGGGCATCACGGCAAAGACCGAGCACAACGAGGTTGCGCCGTGCCAGCATGAGATGGCGCCGATTTTTGACAATGCGAACAAGGCAACGGACGCGAACCAGCTCACGATGGAGATAATGAAGAAGGTCGCCGAGCGCCACGGCTTTGCGTGTCTGCTGCACGAAAAGCCGTTTGCCGGCATCAACGGGTCGGGCAAGCACAACAACTGGGCGCTGAGCACGGACTCAGGAGAAAACCTCCTCGACCCGGGCAAAACGCCGGAGGACAATGCGCAGTTCCTGTTTTTTTTAACCGCCGTGATTAAGGCTGTTGACGAATATCAGGATCTGCTGCGGATCAGCGTGGCAAATGCGGGAAACGATCACCGGCTGGGAGCGAACGAAGCGCCGCCTGCGATTGTGTCGATGTTTGTCGGCGACGAGCTCAATTCCATCATCGAAGCGATTGTCGAAGGAAAGCCGTTCAAGGACAAGGCGTCTTCTCCGCATCTCGACATCGGGACGGGCGTGCTGCCCAAGCTCGCGCGCGACAATTCCGACCGGAACCGGACAAGCCCGTTCGCATTTACCGGCAACAAGTTCGAGTTCCGCATGCCGGGTTCTTCGTTCAATATCGCGTGTACGAACGTAATGCTGAACACTGCGGTCGCCGACGCGCTCAAAGATTTCTGCGGCGAGCTTGAAGGCGCCGCCGATTTCAACGCCGCGCTCAATACCCTGATCAGGCGTGAGCTGGAACAGCACCGCCGGATTCTGTTCAACGGCAACGGCTACAGCAGGGAATGGGAACAGGAAGCCGAACGCAGGGGGCTCGCTAACTACAAGCGGACGCCCGACGCGCTTGTGCATTACTGCGACGAAAAGAACGTGGCGCTGTTCAGAAGGCACAATGTCTATACGCGGGAAGAAATGGAGTCGCGTCTGGAAATATCGCTGGACGAGTACCAGAAGGCGATCCATATCGAAGCGGTAACGATGAGCGAAATGCTCCGCCGCCAGATACTCCCCGCGTGCCTGCGGTTTTCGGCGGCGCTTGCTTCCGCCGTGCAGTGCAAGGAAGGCATCGGCGTGAGTGCGGACGCGGACCGGGCGGTCTGTGAAAAGGTGAGCGCGCTCTGCGGCGAACTGCTGCGGAAGACCGACGCGCTTGACGCGTGCGTCGCGCAAAGCCCGGCTGATACGGAACAGGCAGCGTTTTACGCCGCGGATACAATTATTCCCGCGATGGAAGAAGCGCGCAGAGTCAGCGACAGCCTGGAAACCTGTACGGACAAATCGTTCTGGCCGGTTCCGACCTATTCCGAAATATTGTTCTATACTTAAAACGTTAAAACGCGGCACGCGCGGCAGCCGGATGGGATGATGAAAAACGTCCGGCTGTGCGCCGCACCGCGCTTCCCGCTTAACCGCCGCCTTGCTGCGCTCCTGTCAGCAGCGAAAGGACGTCCGCAATATCCGCGTCGATGCAGACGGAGCGGCCGGCAATCTCGCGGGGCGCGGACGCTTCGCTGCGGTTGACGCAGGTGTAGACCGCGTGCGGGTTACGCGCCGTCAATTTCCAGAACGGGTACTTGATGATTACCGGCGTATTTGAACCGACGCCCAGTTCCAGATAGAGGACGCGCGCGCGTTCATGGCGGCGGATAAAATCCGCGTACCGCGCCGCGGCTTTGTGCCAGCCCTCGTCTTCGACAAATGTATCGTCCGCGCGCAGGTTCATCGACATCGGTTCTCCGCAGACGGGGCAGCGGGGCACGAGTCCGCCCGGGATTCTCATATCCTTCTGCTCTTCAAGCATCCGTTTGACGGCGGCGTAATTATCGTATGTTTTTTGATGACAGGGACGGGAACACTGCCAGAGCCCGTAGTCTCCCTGCGTGTAAAAGAGCCGCTCTTTCGCAAAGCCCGTTTTCTGAAAGCAGTGATCCACGTTTGTCGTAAGCACAAAATAGTCCGTGTCCTGCACGAGGCGCAGCAGATTTTGGTAGGCCGGCTTTGGCGCGTCCATATAGCGGTTGATCCAAATGTAGCGGCTCCAGTATGCCCAGTGTTCCTCAAGCGAGGCGAACGGGTAAAAACCTCCGGAGTACATGTCCGTAAATCCGTACTGCCGGATAAAATCCGCGAAATGCGCTTCAAACCGTTTGCCGCTGTACGTGAACCCCGCCGCTGCAGACAGTCCCGCTCCCGCGCCGACGACAACCGCGTCCGCCTCGCCAAGGGCGCGGCGCAGCCTGTCAATGCGCTCCAAGGATTTTCCGGTAGATGTCATAGTCAGTCTCCTTAAAAACATTGAAAATAACCTGCACCGCGCCGGGGTGTTCCCGCTGCCATGCGCGGACGGTTTCCACCGCTATTTCCGCCGCCGCCTGATTGGGAAAGCGGAATTCCCCGGTGGAGATGCAGCAGAACGCCGCGCTGTCCAGCCCGTCCGCTGCGGCGAGTTCCAGGCAGGAACGGTAGCAGCCGGCAAGCTCCGCACGGTTTTGCTGCGTGACGCTTCCGTACACAACCGGGCCGACCGTGTGCAGCACATGGCGGCAGGGAAGGTTGTAGGCGTCCGTGATTTTCGCGCGGGCCGCAGGCTCTTCCGTTTTCTGCGCCGCCATGATGCGCGCGCATTCAAGCCGGAGTTGCACGCCGACGCGGTGATTGCGCAGCTTGAAGGTTTCCGCAAAAAAGGATACACGCTGATTCTGACGTCCCACTACACGCCGGAAGATTTGAAAGATGCGGAAACAAAAATTGCCTATCTGAAAGAGCTGAAGACGGTTGCCGTCCGCTGTGCGGATAAGGCTTCGTTTCTGGCGGAAATGAAAAAGCGGTTTCCCGGATACACCGGAGAAAACTATCTGGAAATGACAGCCGGATTTTTCTTTGGCAGCTGAACGGGAATTCATTCCGGTACGCCGGACCGTCCGGCAATAAAAAACCAGCCAAATGTTTTTTGTAAATAAACATTTGGCTGGTTGCCGGAAAACTTTAATACAGCGGAACTACTCTGTATCCTGAAGGGCGTCGTAACCGTGTTCGTTGGTGCTGACTTTAATAACGTCCTCCACATCGTAAACGAAGATTTTGCCGTCGCCGATGTTTCCTGTGTACAGGGTCTTTTGTACGGTATCGACCAAAACGCCGGTCGGAATCTTGGAAATCACCACGTCGATCTTGACTTTAGGCAGCAGCCGTGTTTCCACGGGCGCTCCGCGGAACCAGGTCTGGTGGCCTTTCTGCATACCATGCCCGAATACATTGGTGATCGTGATACCCGTAACGCCGAGCTTTTCGAGCGCATCCTGCAATTCCGCAAAACGGGACTGGTTTGTGATGATGGTGACCTTTGTCATCTTCACACCGCCCGCCGCTCGCTGCGCATGGACGACCGGTACGGCTTTTTCTGCCGGGGCGGCTGTTGCGGCAGGAGCCGTGCCTGTACCGGAAAGTACCGTGTCCGGTGCAGACGGATCTGCAATGGCGGCAGGGGCAAAGTCCGGATACGCGATGTTTCCATGTTCGCCGATATCGAGCCCTTCGGTTTCTTCTTCGGGCGAAACCCGGATGCCGCAAGTCTTTTTGAGCGCCAGCCACACAAGCGCCGTCGAAACGAAAGTGAACGCGCCGACCGCAAGGATGCCGAGCAGTTCTACGCCCAAAAGACGGAAACCGCCGCCGTAGAACAGACCATTGACAGAAGAAAGCGAGGTTACGCCCTCTTTGGCGAAAAGACCTACGCAGACCGTTCCGAATACGCCGCACCCGAGATGCACGGAAGTCGCGCCAACGGGATCGTCGATTTTGATGCGGTCAAAGAAACGGACGAGCAGGACGACCAGCACGCCCGCTACGGCGCCGATGATCATGGAAGCGCCCACGCTCACATACGCGCATCCGCCGGTTACGGCGACGAGCCCTGCGAGACATCCGTTCACCGTCATGCCAAGATCCGGCTTTCCGATTAAAATCCATGAAGCGGCGGTGGAGGTGAGTACCGCGACGATGGCGGAAGTGTTGGTGGTCATGAGAATGTGCATCACGTCCGCCGGGTTTTGGAAGCTCATCGTCGAACCGGGGTTGAATCCGAACCAGCCGAGCCACAGGATAAAAAGGCCAATGACCGCCAGCGACATGCTGTGCCCGGGAATGGCGCGCGGTTTGCCGTCGCTGCCGTATTTTCCGATGCGCGGGCCTAAAATCATTGCGCCTGCCAGAGCCGCCCATCCGCCGACGGAGTGCACGACCGTGTCGCCTGCGAAATCCATGAAGCCGAGCTTGGCGAGCCAGCCGCCGCCCCAAATCCAGTGTCCGACGATGGGGTAGATGACAAGCGTGAGCACAAAGGAGAAGATGATAAACGAAATGTACTTGATACGCTCGGCAACCGCGCCGGAAACAATCGTCGCCGCCGTACCGCAGAACACAAGCTGGAAAAAGACCTTTCCCCAGAACGGTACGCTGGAGGTCAGCGTACCGTCGTAAAAGCTGAGATCCCCGTCGCCGAGAATGAACAGGTGTTCTGTGCCGATAAACGGATTTCCGCTGCCGAACATCAGCCCCCAGCCGAGCAATAAAAAGCCGAGGGACGAAACGGCAAACACGATGAAATTTTTGGAAAGAATATTCACCGTGTTTTTTGCGCGCGCAAATCCCGCTTCCACCGAAGCGAAACCCAGGTTCATAAAGAACACCAGGATCGCCGCGAGGAATACCCACAGAGTGTCAGTGAGACTGAATTCCATATGTCTCCTCCTTATGAATAAAAAAAAGAGGACAACGGCGCCGCCTGGACGCCATTGTCCTCTTTTCTGCATGATAGTGTCACGAAATCCGGTTGTTGTCAACAAGACGTGTGCAGATATGCGCTTTTTTCTTGCCAAAATCCGGGAAAAAAAGTACGATATGCAGGGAGATCTATTGTGCAGATTTCAACACGTTTTACCGTAGCCCTGCATATCTTTACCTGCGTTGAGGCGTTCCGCGGGGAATACAAAGTGACCAGCGATTTTCTTGCCGCCAGCATCAACACGAATCCGGTGATCGTGCGGAAAATTCTCAGCCAGCTTTCCCGCGCCGGACTGATTTCCGTGGCGCGCGGAACGGGCGGAATCGAACTTGTCCGTCCGCCGGAGGAGATTACGTTTTACGATGTTTACCGCGCCGTGGAGTCCGTGGAAAACAATACGCTGTTCCGCTTTCATGAAAATCCGAATCCGGAATGTCCGGTCGGCAGGAATATCCACGCGCTGCTGGATCAAAAACTTCTTGCCATTCAGCAGGCGATGGAAAGCAAAATGCGCGAATTCACCGTCGGCGATCTCCGGGACGGAATCCGGCGTATGCGTTAACGGTTGACGGCGCGTACCACGCGGCACGGATTGCCGTATGCGAGCGAATTGGCGGGAATGTCTTTGGTGACTACGCTGCCTGCGCCGATTACCGAACCTTCTCCGATGCGCACGCCGGGAAGCACGATCACGCCGCCGCCGATCCAGCATCCGCTTTCAATTTGAATCGGACGCGCAAAGGTGCGGCAGAAATATCCGCCGGAATCTTCCGTCCAGTCCGGCGTCAGGCGTTCGGCAAGCTCCACCGGATGCGCGGCGGTGTACAGCTGCACGTTGGAGGCAATCAGCACATTGTCGCCGATTTCAATACGGTTGCAGTCCACAAATGTGCAGTTCATATTCACCGATACATTGTTTCCGATAGAAATGTTGCATCCGTAATCGCACAAAAACGGTTGCGCTACGCTGACATTTTTCCCGATCCGCGCAAACAATTTCCGTAAAAGCGCCGTCTTTTCCGTTTTCTGTTCATAACGCAGCGCATGATATTCAGCGAGCAGTTCCCGTGCCCGCGCTTTCTTTTCCAGAAACACACGGTCATGGCAGTCGAACCATTCCCCCGCTATGCATTTCTCCCACTCCGTCATACGCTTTCCTTCCTGTCCGGATGTCAGCTTTCCGCTTTCCGTTCATTTCCGTTTTGCGCGCTTCTTTGCTCCGCCAGCGCTTTTGATTCTTTGCCGGTTACATGTTCGATTGTCATTTCCATCATACAAAGCGTCTGCCGGTATTTTGCAATTTCCCGGTTCCGGTTTTCTTCCGTATCGTCCGGCGCGTATTTCTGCGCAAGCGTTGTGATGGCGGAAAATTTTTCCCTTTCGTCTTCGAGAATGCGGATTTTGCCGAAGACGATGACGCTCCGGAAGCGGGTGGTATATTCTTCCGGTACAACCTGATCCCGTGCCACAACGCAAAACGAAGCTTTCGGGTTCCGCCGGATGGCGTCGGTTTTGTGCCCGCTTACGGCGCAATGGAAAAAGAGTTTGCGGTCCGCAAAGACGTAGCTGATCGGGACTGCATACGGGTATCCGCCGTCGCCGCTGAGCGCAAGGACGCCGGAACTTCCGTTTTCCAAAATGGATTGGATTTGATCAGGGGAAAGCGCCTGTCCGCTTCTTCGCATAGTCCGGAACATATCTTTTTTTTGCACATCCCGGTGAAAAAGTCAACCGGAAAACGGCTGCTTCCGGAAGAAGCTGTTCCCTATTGCCACATCTGCCGGCCGGTGCTATTCTCCTGGCGGGGAAGGTTTACACGATGACATATAAATCCACCGTTTATGCAGGCTTTACCGGATATACGGTACAGGCTGTAGTGAACAATCTGGTTCCGCTGTTGTTCGTCCTCTTTCAGGAACGCTATGCGCTGTCGCTTCCGCAGGTGACGTTTCTCATTACCGCCAATTTTCTGGTGCAGCTGCTTACGGATATTCTTTCCGCAGCTTTTGTCGATAAAATCGGGTGGCGGGTTTCGATTGTGGCGGCGCATATTTGCAGCGCGCTCGGGTTTGCCATGCTGGCGTTTTTGCCGGATTTGCTGCCGGATCCTTTTGCCGGAATTTTGCTTTCCATTGCCGTGTATGCTGTCGGCGGCGGATTGCTGGAAGTGTTGGTCAGTCCGATCGTGGAGGCATGTCCGACAAAGAACAAGGAAACAGTCATGAGCCTTCTGCATTCGTTTTACTGCTGGGGATATGTGCTGGTTGTACTGCTTTCCACCGTGTTTTTCGCCGTTTGCGGTATCCACCGGTGGAAGCTTTTGGTTTTGCTGTGGGCGCTTTTACCGCTGGGCAACGGGATTTTGTTTTTGCGTGTCCCGTTGTACCGTCTGCCGGAAAGCGGCGCGGAAGACGGGAAAAAGTCCGTCCCGCTGTATTCACAGGGATTGTTCTGGATTTTGCTGGCTATGATGCTTTGTGCGGGGGCAAGCGAACTGGCGGTCAGCCAATGGGCGTCGGTTTTTGCGGAGCAGGGTTTGGGCGTGAATAAAACGGCCGGGGATCTTGCCGGACCGATGGCGTTTGCGCTTCTTATGGGCGCTTCCCGGCTTTTTTACGGACGCTTCGGCAGCCGGATTTCACTGGACCGCTTTATGCTGGCCAGCTGTCTTCTGTGCGTGCTTTCTTATTTCTGTATCGCGTTTGTCCCGGTTCCGGCGGTCGCCCTGCTGTTTTGCGCCGTATGCGGTTTTTCGGTCGGTATCCTATGGCCGGGAACATTCAGCAAGGCGGCTGCTTCCGTCCGCGGCGGCACAGTCATGTTCGCTTTCCTGGCGCTTGCCGGGGATTTGGGCTGCGCCGCCGGTCCGTCGCTGGCGGGATTTGCCGCTTCGGCGGCGGGCGGAAACCTGCGCATGGGAATCCTG
>JADIMS010000021.1 GCA_017694555.1 Candidatus Avitreponema avistercoris | reverse complement strand
GAACGGAGAAAATCAATTTTAAAACCGTTCCCGGAAGGAATGGCAGGACCGCGAGCGCCCAGACGTCGCTCTCCGGAAACAGCATGGAAAAACGGAATGCGCCGCACAGAAATACGGTCAGATTTGCCGCTGCCGCAGCGAGGGAAAGGCGAAGCCATCCTACGCTGCTTTTTTTTCCGGCAATCAGTCCGCCGGCCAGCGCGCCGAGCAAATATCCGGTCAGGAATCCGCCGGTCGGGCCTTCGGTGATAGCCGCCAGACCGCCTGCTCCGGAAAAAACCGGCAGGCCGATGCATCCGAGAAGCAAAAAGATAAATACCGCCAGCGTTCCGTAAAGCGGGCCGAGAATCAATCCGGCCAGGATGGCCAGCATATCCTGCAGGACAACCGGAATCATACCGGCAATGGGGATCTGAATAAAACAGCCCGCGCAAATCAATGCGGCAAACAGGGCGGTCAGAACACTTTTTGCTTTTTTCGCTTTCTGCATACGGGCAGTATAAAAAAAAACGGGTCCGAAATCAAGAATCCCGTTTCCTGCTTTTTGCCGCGTTTTGTTTTTTGCTTGCTTCCGCCGTTTTCCCATGATAGCATACTCTATGCTGGAAATTGATACGCGTATTTCTGTTCCGTTTTTGTGGGGAAAAACGGTCTTCCGTAAAAGGCACTGGTCCAAGGTGAATCTGATCGTCGGCCCGAACGGATCCGGAAAAACGATTTTGGCGGAAAAAATTGCCGCGCGTTTTTCTGCAAAAGGATACGGCGTCCGCATTCTGCATGGCGGGCAAATCAACGAAGATGAAGAGTCTTTTATTTCCGTGCTGCGGGAAAATACGCGGGTGCAGGCAAAAATCGAGTCCGTTCTTTCCGATATGTTCGCCAAATCCATCCGGTTTGAAACGTCTGCCGGCGGTATTCCCGTTCCGGTTGTTGTGAACACAGCAAGCGGCGTCGAATACAATTTGCGGGAAGGGGAATGCCACGGGCTGAAGGAAATCCTGCTTCTGCTTTCCGTGCTTTACGGCGGAAACCCGCGCAGCGAAAAAAAGACCTGCTTTGTATTTGATGAGCCGGAGCTGCACCTGCATCCCCAGCTGCAAATGTTCTTTATGAATGAAATCAGGCTTGTTGCGGAACGTTCCCCCGATACGGTTTTTTTTCTGATTACCCATTCGCCTTTTTTTATTGACCTGCGGTTTCCTGCGGATTTGCTCGGTGTTGTGGTTTGCCACAGCAACCGCGCGCCGACCAGTTTGGAAAAACTTTCCGCCGCGGACAGCAGTTTGTTCCAGCGTTTTCTTCCGCGCTTCAATACATATCACAAGCAGTTCTTTTTTTCAGACAGCCAGATTTTTGTGGAAGGATATACGGATCAGCAGATTTTTTCTATTCTGCTTTCAACCTTTGAAGGAAAAAACGGCACGGCCGGAACAGGGGTGATTGATGTCGGGGGAAAAGACGAACTCGGCGTATTTTTTAAAGTCTGCGCTCTGTTGGGAACGGACGCCCGTGTGATTACGGATCTCGATTCTCTTTTCCGGGGAAAGCTGTGCGATGTGTTGTGCGATGATCCCCGCCCCGCCGCATGGCTGGCCGCCGGCATGGATGAAAACCGTGAGCTGTATACACGGCTTTTTCCGGATTTGCGGAAAAACGGGCAGGTGACGCTGCGGCGGCTCATCGGCCGTCTGGAGGCTTTCCTTTCGGATATCGGCGCCGCTGCGCTTGCGGCCGGAGATGCTTGTTTTGCCTCCCGCCCGGAGCGGCAAAACGGCGGGCGTCCGCAGACGGTTTCCCCGCAGGAAATTTTCCTTTCCAAGCTGCAGTTTTTTGCACAAAGCAAAGACCGGGAACAGCTGGAGGATTTGGATACATTCAAAACCGTAATTTTGCAGGCTGTTTTTACCAAAGGCGCTTTGGACGGAATAATAAAGGAGGAAACCGCCGCCGCTGTTCCTGTTGTAAAAAAGCTTTGCCGCCTGATTTTTGCCGCTGCGGAATCCGCGCGGGTGTACGTGCTTCCCAAGGGATGCATTGAGCATTACTACATCCAAAACAAAACGGAGTATATGCCCGTCCCCGGAAAAGACCGCCTCTTTCATGAAGAGCGAGCGTTTATGCTTTCCGTAAAGCCTGCGAATCTGCGCCGGTCATACGCCGCGCTGACGGATATTCTGTTCCGGGCGTTATCCCGCTGAATGTTTATTTTCCGGCAGTCCGGCAATATGCGTGCACTGCATTTTTGAAGCGGCTGCCCCGGTCAAATTCGTTCTGGAAATATTCAAAACTGGCAGCGCCCGGGGAAAACACGACGGCGTCCCCTGCGTCCGCCGCCTGTCCGGCAGCTTCCACCGCCTGTGAAATTCCGGTATACGGCCCGGCATACGGTACGTTTTCCTGTGCAAGAAGCGCGCGCAGTTTTTCCGTGCCGCTTCCGGCAAACAGGATAACGGCCTTTGCTTTTTTTGCGGCTCCGGCCAGCGGCGCAAAGTCCAGGTTTTTATCGGTTCCGCCGCAAATCAGTACAACCGGCTCCCGGAAAGCGCGGACGGCGCCCGCTGCGGCTTCCGGGATGGTTGCCGCGGAATCATTGTACCATTTTATGCCGCCGCTTTCGCACAGGAATTCGAGCCGGTGGGGAATACCCGGAAACGCGCCCAGTGCGCATGCGGTTTTTTCCGGCGCAATACCCAGCACGGTAAGCGCCGCGCCGGCGGCAAGCAAATTCGTTTTCATGTGACTGCCGGGAACTGCGGTTTCCGCAGGCAGAATCCGGCATACGGCGCCGTTGTCCGTGAAAAAACCGCCGCCGGGTTCCAGCCATGCCCCGCGCCGGATTCCGGCCTGCTGCGGAAAAGGAGCGGCGCTGTACCAGATGACGCCCGCGCTTGTTTCCGCAGCGAACTGCTTTCCCCATTCATCGTCAAAATTGCAAATCAAGGTTCCGTCCGCTGTCATACCGCTGTAAATCACCTTTTTGTCGGCCACATAGTCTTCCATCGTCTTGTACCAGTTTTGGTGATCCGGCATGACGGGCGTGATGACAGCGCAAACCGGATGCAGAATCCCGCGTCCGCGCAGATCCGCCAGCTGCCAGCTGGAAAGCTCAAGCACCGCGACGGAATCCGCGCCGGTTTCCCGGAGAAAGGTGAGCGGACTGACCGTAATGTTGCCCCCGAGAAAACTGCGGACTCCTGCTTTTTGCAGGCCGAAATGAATGGCGCTCACGGTGGACGATTTTCCTTTGCTGCCGGTTACCGCCACAATTTTTGCCGGCGACAAACGCAGAAAGACGGAAATATCCGTTTCTACCGAGGGGGCAAGGGCGAGGTACGGATTCCCTGCAAATTTGACCCCGGGATTTTTAATCACCAGGTCCGCGTTCCGGAAATCTTCTTCGCGGTGCGTGCCCAATACGAAATGCAGGCGGGGAAGGTCTGCGAGCGCTTCAACGGAAGGCCGGAGCTCCTGTTCGCTTTTTTTGTCCGTAACGGTGACGTCGGCCCCGCATTCCGCAAAAAAACGCGCGCTGGCTGCGCCGCCGCCGTGCAGGCCGAGCCCCATGACGGTTACACGCAGTCCGGCTATATCCCGGCAGGAAGAAAAAGGCGGGCAAATGTATGACGGGGGAACGGGAAAAACGCTTGTCTTATCCGGCATAATACGGGTATAGTATAAAATAATGATGGAAAATAAAAGACATCCGGCATATTTTCTGCCGTTTTTCCGCCCTGCTTTTTGCGCGCTTTTTCTGCTGGCCGCTGTTTCCCGTGCGGCGGCTGTTCCCGGATCGGTTGCAGAAGCATCCGGCGGGGAATTTTCCGTTACGCGGGAAGGAACCGGGCATGTTTTCCATGCTTCCGCGACTGCGCAGCTTCCCCTGGAATTGCAGGAAGGCGATATCGTCAAGACAGGTTCCGGTACTTCGCTGCGGATACGGGATGCGTCCGGGGCGGATGTGTTTTTGGGAGAGAATACGGCGTTTTTCCTGCGTCCGGAAGATTATCCGGCGGGGAATGCGGGCGGCGCTGCCCTCCAGGCCGGGGGCGAACTGTTTTACGGCCGTATGCGGGTGGTTTCGCCTGCGGGGCAGCCCGGCCCGAAGATTCTTGTATCCTCTCTTACGGTTGTCCCGGATCCGGATGCCGATTTTGCCTGCGATATGTTGTATACCGCTTCTTCCGGCGGGGAGGCGGCTGTTTCCTGCTTTTCCGGTTCTGCGGCGGTTTACCGGCAGACCGGAGACCCTGCGCCGGTAAGCGGCGGCGGGGTTCCTTCTCCGGTAACCTTGCATGCCCGGGAAATGCTGCGCAGTTCCCCGGATACCGGCGCGTCTGCTGCGGTTCCGCCGTCTGTGGAACCGGTACCGGATGCGGTCCTGTCTTTTTGGGATATTCCCCGCCCGGAGCCTGCGGAGAATCTGCCGGCCGCAGAGCCTTCCGTTCCGATGCAGGAGCGGATTTTGCCGGAAACCGTACAGCCTTCCCCGTCCCGCCCGTTTTTCACCAAAAACAGTCTCCGGACCGGCGGCGCGCTGCTGTTTTTCGGCGGCTTCCTTCTTTCCGGTGCAGCCATGTACGTTATGCTGAATGAAACTGCGCCCGGCGCCGTCAAGCCGCTCGGTGTGAGCTCCGCATTGCTGCTGTCTTCCGGGCTTATCACCCTCATGCTTTCCGGTTTTGCGGATTAATCCGGATTCCGCGCGTCCGGCGGAACGGCTTCCCCTTCCAGCAGGAAATCTTCGCCATACGCCGTGATTTCCGTGCCGGAAAGCCGGAACGCCTGCGACGGCAGGTCAATACCGCTTCCTTCAACCGCAGATTTGCCTTTGCCGCCGAAAATTTTCGGTGCAAGATAAACCTGCACTTTATTGACCAGCCCTGCCTGCAAAAACGACCAGGCGATTGTCGGGCCGCCTTCTACGATTACGCTGACGATGTTCCGCTTTCCCAGCTCTTCGCTCAGCGCGTGGAGATCCACACCGTTTCCGGTTTTATCCAGCGGGAGGATTCCGCAGCCTTTGTCCCGGTACGGTTTTGCCGCTTCCGGATTGCGTACCGCCGTGGCCAGAATGAGCGGAACGTCGCGGGCGCTTTGGACAAGCGCTGAATCCAGAGGCGTGCGGAGGTTGGTGTCGCATACAATCCGTACCGGCTGGGAGAGCGCGCCTGTATCCGGATAAGCGTCTCCGGCGGTTTTGGCAAACCGGCAGGTGAGCATAGGATTGTCGGCCAGTACAGTTCCCACGCCGGCCAGAACGGCGGCATGGCGGTGACGGTCAAAATGTACGCGCTGCCGGGCTTTTTCACCGGTAATCCAGCGTGACTTTCCGGTGGCGGTGGCGGTTTTTCCGTCTGCCGTCATCGCGTATTTCAGGATGATAAAGGGACGGCGGCGGGTAATGAAAAAAAAGAACGCTTCGTTTAATTTATCGCATTCGTTTTGCAATACCCCGCCTTCGGTTTGAATCCCCGCCGCCTGCAGAATGCCTGCGCTTTTTCCGCGTACCAGCGGATTGGGATCGGCTGATCCGAACACAACGCGGGCAACCCGGTTTTCGATGAGCGCATCGGTACAGGGCGGGGTTTTCCCGTAATGGCAGCAGGGTTCCAGCGTTACGTAAACCGTTG
>JADIMS010000020.1 GCA_017694555.1 Candidatus Avitreponema avistercoris | reverse complement strand
GCCGCATATTTTGCTGCTTTCCGCGATGAGTTACATCCTGCGTGATCCGGCTTCGCTGGAGAAAATGCTGGTTGCGCCGGATGCGGAAACCCTGCTGAAGATTATCGGGGAACTGGCGGAACCGGATCCGGTTCCTGCGCAGAAAGCTGCCGCGCCGGAGCTGTCCGCGGAAAAAGCAGGACCTGCGGAAAAAGAGCCTCCGGCTGCAAACCGTGAGGACTGAAGCGGCCTTTCCGGCCGGCAGGGGACGCAGCCGCCGTGACGGCGGAAAAAAAAGCTTCCGTTTTTTACGGAAGCTTTTTTTATGCGTTTACCCGGAAAATCAGGCCGGTCTCCGGCAGCGGCGGTTTGTACAGCGCGTTCCCGGACGCTTCGGCGGCGGTTTGCAGCTCGTTCCGGTATTGCTCAATGAGGGCGCTGGTTTGTTCGTCGCTCATTCCTTCCGGAAGGGATACGCTTCCCCGCAGGCGCTCGCCGTCCGCTTTTGTACTTTGCATGGTGACCAGCTGGTCCAGAATCGTATTGAGGATTTTCAGTTTGGTTAGCGGAACGCCGCTGCTGCCTTCCGGCGCGGGAACTCCCGCCACGTATTGGAACTGGGAGTAGACATACTGGCTGGGGCTCACCGGGAGATAGGCCCTTCCTCCGGCAGAAACCGAAGAAAGCATACTGAATGACATGCTCCGCAAGGCGCCCAAATTGGAAACCATCGCTGTACCCTCCGCCTTCATTATCGGCGGAAGTGCAGGCGGGTTTTAGCGGTTTCGCGTTTGCAGCTTAACGGCTCTGCCTCCAGGTCCGGATCCGCTCGGGAAGCGGGAGAATGCTTTCCGGCGATTCGGTTTTTACGCTTTCCGCCAAAAACGGGATCACGATTTCCTGCTTGACCTCCTCCCAGGTATTGGGAAGGATCATCGGCAGCTTCATCTGATTTTCGCCGGGCATTTTTCCCAGCAGCGACGGATAATACAGCGGGAAGATTTTTTCGTTGACGGATTTCAGGGAAGAAAAACCGTCGGAAATGCCGAATGCGTTTTCCGTAAGGCCTTCCGCCACGCTGTAAGCCAGAATCTCCTGCTGTGTGTCTTCGGTAAAAAACCAGGAGACAAAGGCTTCTGCCGCCGCGCGGTTCGGCCCGTCCCGGCAGATTCCCAAATAGATGATTTCATCCTTGAGCGGAATCCTCCCGTTGTGTGCCGGCCAGCGGAAATCGATATGCCGCATTTTGTCCGCCGTCCCGGAAAACAGTTCGTTGGTGTATTCCTGGTAAAAGAGCGTGCGCCCCGATATAACAGCCTGCTCCGGCGGAATGTACAGGTATTTGAATTGGAAATCCTCTGCCGCCTGCGCCGAACCGTTGACCGAACGCTCCCAATCCCGCAGGAAAATCACGGTGTCGCGCAAATTCTTTTCGTTCCAGGAAAAGAGCGGTTCGGCTTCCCGGAAATTTACGTTCATCATCTGGGCGGCTGTATAGAGGAATTCCGGATTCCATCCCGGGGAAAAAGCCATGCGGGTATATACGCCGTCTTCTTCCATATTGAATGCCCGGGAAAGGTTTTGGATTTCGGAAAACGGGAGGAGAAAATCGCCGCTCATCCCCTGCCGGTTTTCGCGTGAAAAAATGACGGCCGGTAAATTGAAGCTGACAGGCAGCGAAAACTGTGTGCCGCGGATGTTTCCCAGAGCCAGAAGCGGGCGGTAAAACACACTGCCGTCCAGCCGCCGTTCATTGAACAGATATGTGAGCGGAACAAGCCGGGGCCGGGTTTTTTCGCCTTTAATCCAGGGGCCGATGACGATGTCGGGTGCGTCTGCGGAAAGCAAAAGATCTTCCGCCGGGTTTTCGCAGAATATGACGGCGGCTTTCCAGCAGTCCTGGCTGTTGTTGAATAGTTCGGCGTAGGCGGCAAATTCCACCTGGTTGGTTTTGATTACCGCAATGCCGGTTTCCCGCGCCGGACAGGCGGAAAAAAAAGGCAAAAAAAGCGGAATCAGACAAAGGCGGAAAAAACAGGCCGCAACCGGCCGGGAAAAACAAGCGCGTATTCCGTTTCGCATCGGACGTATCCTAGTGAAGGAAACTGCCGGTTGTCAATCCCGGCAGACCTTATTTTGCGGCCAGTTCTTCTGCCGTTTTGTAAATGGTGTCGTACACGAATTCGATTTTGTCTTCTTCCAGGGAAGAGAAGGCGACACGCAGGTGGCTGCCGTCAATGGCTACCGTTCCGATTCCGTGTTTTTGCAAAAGTTCCCGGCGAACGGTTTCTGCGTCCACGCCGGTGCAGCGGAGACACATAAAATAGCCGGAATTGAACGGAAGCGGTCCAATGGCCGGACTTCCCCGGTGCGCCGCAACACAGGCTTTTACCCGGTTGTAGCGTGCCTGCAGAATATTCTTGAAGCGTTCCTTTTCCCCTTCCAGCGAGGGATCGTCAAACGCTTTGAGGATGATGGATTGCGATTCCGTCGCGGCGCAGGACACCGAAGAACGGATTGCGCCCATCATTTTCCGCGTCAGCGCTTCGTACAGGGCGTCCGTCATGCCTTTGGCGGCGAACGTCACAAAACCGGTGCGGAATCCCCAGGCATAGTCTTCCTTTGTCGGGCCGTCAATCTTGACGGCGAGAATCCGTTCGTGGGCGTCCGCGAGTTTGGCAAACAGGGATTCGTCATGAATGCCTTCTTCATAATTGAGGCCGAAATAGGCGTCGTCACACCACACCAGGACGTCGGCGCCTTTTCCGGCAATTTCCGTCAGCGCGGCGCAGATTTCTTCCGCTTCTTCCCGGTACGGCGTGTAACCCGACGGGTTTTGCGGGAAATTGAGCAGCAGGCGGACAGCGCCGGACGCGGCTTCTTTGGCCAGCGCTTCCCGGAAATTGCGGATGCTGAATTTTCCGTTTTCAAACATCACAAACTGATGGATGGAAGAATTCCGCCGCGATTCAACAATCAGCGCGTAGTTTTCCCAGTACGGATCCGCGGTAAGCAGCGCGCAGCTTTCGTCCAGGAACAGGTCTGCAAGGAACGAAATACCGGCTGTCAGTCCCGGTACCAGCACCGGCAGGGAAATTTTCTTGTTTTTCAGCGAAGGATTTTTTTCCAGGAGGAATCCCTTCCACATTTCGCGGAGTTTCGGATTGCCTGCCGTCGGCGCATAGCCTACGGTTTCCGCCGGCGTCAGACCGGGCAGGTATTTTTTCAGGCAGGAAAGCATCATCGGTTCGCCGTTTTGGACGGCTGTCCCGATTGTGGCATTGGCGTTTTTGCCCAGCCGCTTGGCTTCATCGCTTTGGGCAATGATGCCCTTCGGAAAATACATCCGCCGTCCGAGATCGGAAAGCAGGCGGCCCGCTGTATGATTCTGTAAAATTCCGTTTAATTCTTCCGCAAGGTTGTGGATATTCTGCTGTGTCCCCATGCCGTAATCTTACTGAAATTTTCCGGCGGTTGTCAATATGCACAAAGATCCGTAAAATAAGCGCAAGATTTGTGAGCAGGGAGAAGCGTATGCCGGAGAAAGACAATCGAACGGAAGATATTTCTGCCGACGTAAAGAAAAGCCTGGATTTGCTGACCGTCTACCGGACGGAGATGGCGCGCGCGGTGGTCGGGCAAAAAGCCCTGGTGGACGGAATCCTGGCGGCGGCTGTAGGCGGCGGACATGCGCTGCTGGAAGGTGTTCCGGGCGTGGCAAAAACGCTGGCGGTGAAGACGTTTGCCTCTCTGTTTTCGCTGGGATTTAAACGCCTGCAGTTTACGCCGGATCTTCTTCCGTCGGATTTGACCGGCACGCTGATTTATAACCGGCAGGACGGCAGTTTTTCGGTCCGCAAAGGCCCTTTGTTTACGAACATTATCCTGGCGGATGAAGTGAACCGCGCGCCGGCAAAGGTTCAGTCTGCCCTGCTGGAAGCCATGGCGGAGCGCCAGGTTACCATCGGCGAAGATACGCTGCCGCTGCCGTCCCCGTTTTTGGTTTTGGCTACGCAGAATCCGGTAGAACACGAAGGAACGTACCGGCTGCCGGAAGCAGAGCTGGACCGCTTTTTCCTGAAACTGGTTGTCGGGTATCCTTCCCCGGAGGAAGAGAGGCAGATTGTTCTGGCGGACGCCGGTGCGGCGGAGGCGGAGACGGAAACGCGGAAAGCTGTTTTTTCGGCGGCGGATTTGCATTTCCTGCAAACGACCGCCGCTTCCATTCACTGCGAGGATGCGTTGATACGCTATATGGTGGCGCTGACCGCTGCCACCCGTCCGGTACATGCGGAAAGACACGCGCCCGGCGGATGGGGGGATGCCGGGAACGGAGCAAATACAGGCTCTTCCCGCGGCGATTATCTGCAATATATCCGGCTGGGCGCTTCTCCCCGTGCTGCGGTTTCACTTTGCCGCTATGCGAAAATCCGGGCCATGTTTGCCGGACGGGAGTGGGTTTCGCCGGAAGACGTGAAAGACGCGGCTTTTGACGTTTTCCGGCACCGGATTACGCTTTCATATGAAGCAAGCGCTTCCGGCGTGACGGCCGGAGAAGTGGTGTCCATGATTCTGGATGCCGTCGCTTTGCCCTGACGCGGGGGTCCGGGTTTGGCTGTGCATGCGTCCGGCGCCGCCGGCAAAGCGAAAATGCTGCGGCTGTCTTCTTTTGCTGTTGCGCGGGGAATGCGGACCGGAATGTTCCGTTCGTTTTTCCGCGGGCGCGGTATCGAATTCGATTCGGTCCGGCAATATCAGTATGGGGACGATGTACGCGCCATCGATTGGAATGTGAGCGCGAGAACCGGAAAAACCTATGTGAAAACGTTTGCCGAAGAGCGGGATATGGCCCTGTTCCTCGTACTGGACGCTTCTTTGTCGATGCATACGGGAACGGGACGGAAAACGCGGCTGGATCAGGCGCTGGAGTCGGCGGCGCTTTTGGCTTTCGCGGCAGAACAGCTGCCGTGCCCGGTGGGCGGCGTTGTGTTTGGCGGGGAGACCGGTACGTTCCGGCGGCCTGCGGAAGGCCCGGATAACGTTCTTTCCCTGCTGCACGCTTTTGAGTCGTTCCGGACGGATGCGCCGGGTTCCGCATTGTCCGAAGCGCTGCGCGGCTGCCTTCCCCTTTTGCCTCCGTCTTCGCTGGTGGTGGTACTGTCGGATTTCCGGGTTTCCGGATTCCGGCAGGCGCTGGAACAGTTGGCCGGGCGTCACCGGGTGATTGCTGTGCGCATTACGGATCCCTCGGATTTTTCGGTGCCGGGCGGCGGCGTGGTACGCTTTCAGGATCCGGAAACGGGCGCCTACATGCTTTGCCGCCCGGACGGTTTTGCATTCCGCAGCGCGTGGGAAAAAGACGGAAAGGAAAACGCCGCATGGTGGCGTTCGCTTTGCCTGCGTTCCGGTGTGTTTCCGTTTTCGCTTTCCGTTGACTCGGATGCGGCGGCCGCACTTTCTTCCTTTTTTGCCTCCAATGCGGGCGGCGGGGTTTGATATGCGTCTGCGGGTTTGTGCGCTTTTTCCGGCGCTTTGGTTTCCGTTTTTTTGCTTCGGGCAGCAGCCGGAAGGTTCGCTTGTTCCCAGGGAAATTTTTGTGGGCGATACCGGGATTTTTACGTATGCAGAGAAAAATCTTCCCGCGTCTTTTCCGGCGGAACCCGGCGGCACGGAAATTCCCGTGGAGCAGGTGTACGGTTCCCAGGATGCAGTTACCGTCAGGAAAATCCGCATTCTTCCGGCGGAAGAAGAAAACGTCCGGCTGTGTGAAGTTACGTTTGTGCCGTGGGAAACCGGGGAAGTCCGGCTTCCCGGTTTTTTTCTGGATCCGGAGGGCCGTATCCGTTCTTCGGAAGTCCGGATTCCGGTGGCGTCCCTCTCGGAGCGGTTGGGCATTCAAACGCTTTCCGCCGACCGGCCGCCGATGCTTGCGCCGGGAACCTTGTATCTGCTTTATGCCTTCCTGTTTGGCTTTGCCGGAATTTCCGTTGCGGCATTCCGGATTGCCCGGCGTCTGCTCCGGAAGCCGCAACGGCGGGACGGGCGTTTGCCGGTGGGAAAACTCCGGCGCGAATTTGCCGGGCGCAGGAAAAAACTGGAGCGGGATATCCGCCGTCTGGAACCGTCTGTATGGTACGGGAATTATTCCGCTGCGGTCCGCCTGTTTTTCTGCCGTGTAACCGGCTGCGGAAAATGGGCGGCAGCGTCCGCGCGGGAATTGGAAACGCTGCTTGTCCGCTGGCAGGATCCGGATGCGGACAGCCGGGACGCTTCGCTTGCGCAGGCGGCCGGAGCCATGCAAAAGCTGTTATTCAAAGTGGAAGAAATCCGGTTCAGCGGCCGTCCGTCTGCCGGACCGGATTTGCGGAAGGAGTCTCTGGATGCGTTTGCCCGTCTGATAGCGGCGGTTTTAGCCGCCTGTCCGCTTCCTGCGGATGAAGGAGCCCCGCAGTGATCTGGTTTGCACGTCCGGTATTTTTACCGCTCATTCTTTTATTCCCGCTGTATATTTTCCTGCGCAAGTCCGGTACCATTTCCCCGTTTTCCCTGCCGCTGACGCTTGGAAACTGGGGCGCGCCTGCATTCGGCTGGAAACCTTTCTTTTTGAATCTCGCTTCCGGCGTCTGCGTGTTTTTGCTTTCGGTTTCGTTCTTTCTCGGCGTGTTCGCCGCGGCAGATTTTTCGGTGCTGGAAAAAACGGAGTACTACAGCGGGACTTCCCTTCCGGTCGTGTTTATTCTGGACGTCAGTCCTTCCATGTCTGCTCCGGACATGAATGGGGAAACACGCTTTGACGCCGCAAAAAACGGTATTGCGTCTTTTGTCCGCAGTCGTCCGGGAGGTTCATTCGGTCTGGCGGCGTTGGCTTCCGATGCGGCAATGCTGGTTCCGCCGACCACGGATACGGAAACTTTTCTGCACCGGCTGGATGCGCTGCGGATCGGGGAACTCGGGGAAGGTACGGCAATCGGAATGGGGCTTGCTGTTGCAGCGTCGCATTTGCAGGGCGCAAAAAATTCCCCTTCGTTCGCGGTGTTGCTGACAGACGGGGAAAACAACGCGGGCGGAATTCATCCGGCAACCGCCGCTTCCTTTTTCCGTTCGTCGGGGATTTCGCTGATTCTTGCGGGACTTGGACGGAAGGGCTATTCCGAAATTTCCTATGAAGATCCCGTGAGCGGAATGCAATATTCCGGGCGGTTTTACTCCGGATTCGACGAGACTTCCCTGCTGGATATTGCAGCCGCCGCCGGGGGAATTTATGTCCGTGCGGCGGATCCGGACAGCCTCGCTTCCGTTTTTTCTACATTGGATGCTTCCGTTCCGGAAACCGCCGTAGCCTGGTCGGAAAATGCGCGGCGTTCCCTTTCGTTCCCATGCGCGGTGCTTTCGCTGTGTTTTGCGGCGGCGGCATGGATGCTGCGCTTTCTTTTACTGGGAGGCGGCATATGCCTTTGACATTTGAGCATCCGCGGGTTTTGATCCTGCTGGCCGCCGTTTTGCCGGCTGCTTTCCTTTTCCGGTATAGGATGCAAAAATGCCGGGCGTCCGGACTTTTCCGTTTTTTCCGGACGGAAGAAGAAATCCGTTTGTTTCTGCGCGGACGGAACCGGCGCGCGCTGTTTTTTCTTTTTGCCTGGATATTCGCGGTTTTTGGCGCGGCCGGCCCGTTCATCGGCCGTCGGAGCGGATTTACCCGGAAAAGCGGAAGCGAAGTGGTGTCTGTGTTTGACGTTTCCCGCAGTATGCTCGTGACCGACGTTTTGCCTTCCCGTTTATCGCAGGCCGCATTGTTCGCGGAAAATCTGCTTGACGGACTTTCCGGCGTTCCCTGTGCCGCCGTGCTGGTGAAGGGCGCGGGTGTTCTGGCTGTTCCGCTGACTTCGGATCATCCGGCCGTTTACGCGCTGCTGGCCGCCTTGTCCCCGAATCTCGTTTCGGCGCCCGGGTCCGGGCTGGCGGATGGTCTTGCCGCCGCGGCCGGCGCATTTTCCAAAAACCGGGACAGCGCGCGTTTTCTGGTGCTGCTTTCCGACGGCGGGGAAACGGAGGGCGGTTTGATCCCTGCGGCGGCGCGGTTGCGGGATTCCGGAATATCGCTGATTGCTGTGGGCGTGGGAACGGACGAAGGCGCAGAGCTTGACATTTATCCCGGACCGGAACGGAATGAACGGATGCTGATGCAGCTGAATGCAGCCGGGCTGCAAAAAGCTGCCGCCGCGGCCGGCGGGCAGTCTTTTTTTCTCCGTGCAGCGGACAGCGGCGCGGTAAACCGGGTTCTTTCCTGTCTGACGGCCGGGGAATCCGGAACCGTATTGTCCGGCGGATGGTATCCGGTGAACCGGCGTTCGGAATGTTTTTTGCTGGCGCTGTTTTGTTTTTCCTGCGCAATTACGGCCGGAAGCCGGAGGAGGAAAAGCGGTGCATAAAATCCCGGTCTTTCTATTGTGCTGTGCCGCGCCGGTTCTGCTGCTTTCCTGTTCGGACGCCGTCGCTGTACGGACCGGAATCCTCGCCGGTACAATTTCCTGGCACAACCAAAACTGGAGCGAAGCTACGCTTTCGTTTTTCCGTGCGTCCGCCTCGGAAGACCGGGAAGCGGCGGAATTTGCCGCTTACGGTCTTGCCCTTTCGTATTTGGCGCAAAATGAGACGGCGGCGGCAGACCGGATTTTTTCCGCGCTGACGGACAGCAGCCCGGAACGCCTGCGCGCAGCGGCATGGTATCAAAAAGGAATCTGCGCCTACCGTACGGGGGAATATCCTGCCGCTGCGGAATGTTTCCGCCGTTCGCTGGAAATTGAGCCTGCGCGGACGGATGCAAAAGTAAATTTGGAGCTTTGTCTGGCTAAAGAAAAAGAAAAGGCGGAAAGCGTATTTTCCGCTTCGGACGCCTTGGTTTCCGGACAGGAAGCTGACCCGTCCGCAGCGGAGCAGTTTGTATTTTCGCTGATCCGGAAAAAGGAGGAAGAGCGGTGGAAAAATGCGGTACAGGATACCCGCGCGCACGCCGGGCCGGATTACTGACTGCACGCGGTTTTGTGTTTTGGCCGCTGTGTCTGGTCTGCTTTCTGTGCGCCGGTTTTGTTTTTCCGCAGGAAACCGAAATGATTCTTTCACAGCCGCCGTATACCGCCGGTGAACCGTTTTCCCTGTCCTTTGTGTTTTACGGGGTTGATCCGGAAGATGTCCGTCCGGCAGGCAGCGGCGCGTCCGGGGAATTTTTCCCGCATGGAGAAAATTTCCCGGATTCTTTTACGGCGGAGTCGGTACGGAAAACCCTTTCGTTCTTTTCCCGGACGGGGAAATTCGCTGGCCATCCCGCGCGTGCCGCCGTAGTTTCGCTGGATATCCGTCCGGAATATGCCGGGGATTTTGTGCTCGGGCCGTTTTCATTCCGAGCCGGCAACCGGCAGGTTTCTTTTGCGCCGCTGCGGATTACCGTGGAAGCCCCGCGTTTGTCCCTTCCGGAAAACCCGGACGGCAGCCGGCTGGAATGGCGGATGCAAAGCGGCGGAAAATGGACTGCGCCGGAAAATTTGCCTTCTGTGCCGGCCGGCCAGGAAGTTCTTCTGGCGCTTTTTGTGCCGGAAGGCGTTTCCGGTTCCCTGTCCTGTCCCGTGCCGGAGGATACCCTGCTGGTTCCGGATACAATACCGGAGACGGCAGCAGGAGACAGCCGGACCGGCGCAGGGGATTCCCTGCATCCGGCGGCTGTATACCGTTGGACGCCTTTGCTGCCGGGGGTAATTTCCCTGCCCCGTGCCGTGCTGACGCCGGAATCCGGAACGCCTCTTGTTTCCGGAACGCCTTCCGTCCTTGTCCGTCCGGCTCCTGATCCGGATTCTTCCGCCTTATCCGGCGGAAACGCGCAGGCAGCCGGGGCGGAAACCGGAACACCTGCTGCGGAAAACGCTGCGGACGGACGGACGGACGGGCAGGATTCCCGCCTTTCCGGTCCGGAAAAACCCGCCGCGCTTTCCGTTCAGGAAACGGATCCGCCTCTGGCAGCCGGACTCGCTGCGGCATGCTCGGCGCTCTGGGATGCAGGTGAATATCCGCAGGTTGCCGTAATGCTGCGCGCGGCGGCGGGATCCCGGCTGTTTTTTGCCTCCAGGCTTGCAGAAATGCGGGATGCAGCGGAAGATGCGCTGGGCGTACACGGATCCTCGTCCGGCTGGCTGTCCCGGGTTGTGTTCTTTTTGCCTTTTGCCTGCTTTCCGGCGGCCGTGGCCTGCGCCGTTTGTTTTGCCCTGCGGGGAAAAAAAGTATCCGGGCGTCCGGTAAATCCGGGGCGTCCGGGGCGCAAAGCTGCGGCGGTATCCGGCGTGCTGTTTCTGCTCTGCGG
>JADIMS010000003.1 GCA_017694555.1 Candidatus Avitreponema avistercoris | reverse complement strand
GCACCAGATTTCCCGCCAGGCCGTAAATGAGATTATAGCGGACCGGATCGATGAGCAGCGAAAAAACGGCGCTGAAAACGGAAAAGCTGGCGGTGCACAGCAGGGCGCACAGCGCGCTCAGTCCCGCTTTGGGCCGCGGCAGGGGAAGAATCTGGTACAGCAGAAACAGAAAACCGAAAAGCAGCGCGGCCGGTGCGAGCAGAAAAAGGCGGTGCAGGAAATTTTGGAGGACTGCCGGCAGAATACCGCGGAAAAAGTCCAGGTTGAGAAGCGTCCGCACCGCCGTGATAACCAGTATCACAAGCGTAATCGACAACACAATGGCGACTTCCGCCGCTACGACAAGCAGCGTTTCGCGCAGCGCCCGGCGCCGGTTTGTACGCCGGTAAATGCGTTTGAATGCCTGCTGCGTGGAAAGGAACACCTTGCGGGAAAGCCACAAAACGGAGAACAGCGCCAGCGCTTCCACCAGACCGGACGCGCGGAAAGGCAGCGCCTGCGGCTGCACGGTTTCCAGCAGCGGGAACGAACCGTATAGCGCGTTCCATTCGCTGAGAAAATGCAGGATTTCCGTACCGGAAGACTGCCAGATCCGCAGGCAGACCGAAACAACCAGCAGCGCCAGCGGTACGCTGGACAGGAAAAAGTTGAATGCGCAGGCGCATGCATAACTGGACAGATCGTTTGACAAAAAAGTTTTGGCGGTAATGTAAAACCGGCTGGCGGCATCCGTGCGCTTCATCCCTCCATTATACACCGGAAGCCGCAGAGGGAAAATCCGTGCGCCGGTTTTTTTCCGGTTTCCCGGCGCGCATTTCCCGGCTTGCAGTGTTCACGGATATCCGGTATACTTAGAGGATTAGGAGTTCAATTTATGGAAAAGCTTCGAGGTTCTTTTACCGCCCTCGTTACCCCGATGACGGAAGACGGCGCGGTGGATTATGAAAGCTGGAGAAATTTGATCCGCCATCAGCTGGAAGGCGGAATTACCGGTCTTGTTCCGTTGGGAACCACCGGCGAAACCCCCACGCTGGATGAGAACGAAGAAGAAGTCCGGATGATCGGAATCCTCATGGAAGAGGTGCGGTCCTTCGAGAAAAAGCAAAACCGTAATATCCCCGTAATCCTCGGCGCGAGCAGCAACAATACGAAAGACGCCGTGGTTTACGTTTCGCGTGCCAAAGAGGCCGGCGCGGATTACGCGCTGGTTGTTACGCCGTATTACAACAAGCCGTCGGATGAAGGAATTTACCGGCATTTTGAAGCCGTTTCGCGCTGCGGTTTGCCGGTCATTGTATACAATATCGCGGGCCGCACCGGGAAGAATATCAGCACGGATTTGCTGGAACGTATCGCGGCCTTACCGAACATTGCCGGCGTAAAAGAGGCTTCCGGCAGTATGATGCAAATCATGGAAGTGATTGAACGGATTGCGCGTAAGCGGCCGGATTTTTCGGTGCTCAGCGGCGACGATATGCTGACATTGCCCGCGATGGCAGCCGGCGGCGACGGCGTGATTTCTGTCGTATCCAATCTTGCGCCGGAACGGGTTTCTGCCCTGGTGAATTGCCTGCTGGACGGGGACATTGCCCGGGCGCGCGAACTGCACTATGCGCTGGCTCCGATGTTCCGTGCCGCCTTTGTGGACGGAAATCCGGCTTCGATTAAATACGCGATGCAGCGCAAAGGGCTGCTTTCCGGGAAACTGCGCCTGCCGCTGGTTGAGGTGCACGACAAGGCAAAGGCGGTGATTGAACAGGCAATGCGGGACTGCGGGCTGTTGTAACCGGAACTGACGCAGACGTTTACGGAACAAAAAGGAGAACAAAAATGGGCGGAAAAATCCCTGTCGGTGTGCTGGGCGCCACCGGAATGGTCGGACAGCGGTATATTGCATATCTTGCGCAGCATCCGTGGTTTGAAGTTTCTTATGTGGCCGCGTCTCCCCGTTCTGCCGGTAAACGCTACCGGGAAGCTGTGGAAAACCGCTGGCTCATCGGCGCCGACATTCCCTCCGGCGTGGCGGATCTGCCCGTGCATGATGCAAACGTGTTCCGGGAAGCCGCAGGGCAGTGCGCCTTTGTATTCAGCGCGCTGGAGATGGGAAAAGATGAAATCCGCGCGCTGGAAGAGGCGTACGCTGCGGAGGGAATTCCCGTTATTTCCAATGCCAGCGCAAACCGGTGGACCGAAGATGTCCCCATGCTGATTCCGGAAATCAATCCGCATCATACGGACATCATTCCGATTCAGCAAAAACGCCGCGGCTGGGATAAGGGCTTTATCGCCGTGAAGCCGAACTGTTCGCTGCAGTCTTACATGATTCCGGTACATGCATTGCGGCAGGCCGGGTATCCTGTGCGGCAAATGATTGTCACGACGATGCAGGCGGTTTCCGGGGCGGGGTATCCCGGCGTTCCCTCTTTCGATATGATTGATAATGTTGTTCCTTTTATTTCCGGGGAAGAAGAAAAAACCGAACAGGAGTGCCTGAAGATTTTCGGTACGGTATCCGGTAATAAAATTGAAAATGCCGCGCTGCCGCTGGTTTCTTCGCATTGCAACCGGGTTCCGGTGATTGACGGGCATACGGCCTGCGTAAGCCTTTCCTTTGATCTGCCGGACGGAAAAAAGCCTTCGCTGGAAGAAATCGCGCGCGTGTGGACGGCTTTCCGGGGTTTCCCGCAGGAAGCCGGGCTGCCGTCTGCGCCTGCACAGCCGGTGATTGTGCGCACGGAACCCAACCGTCCCCAGCCCCGGCGCGACCGGGATGCGGATAAGGGAATGGCAGTCACGGTCGGGCGGCTGCGCCCCTGCAATGTGTTTGACATCCGCTTTGTGGCGCTGAGCCACAACACCAAGCGCGGGGCTGCGCTCGGCGGTATTCTCAACGCGGAGCTGCTGAAGGCAAAAGGCTTTTTTGACGGGCTGTAAGCGGCAGGAACAGGAAGCGAGGTACATCATCCCATGAGCGGAAAATATTTTCCTCTTTCGCCGGAAGAACTTTCCCGGCTGGCAGAACGGTACGGTACGCCGTTTTATCTGTATGATGAACGGGGAATCCGGGAAAATATCCGCCGTTTTCAGGCTGCCTTTTCCGGTTTTCCCGGGTTTAAGGAATTTTTTGCAGTCAAAGCCTGCCCCAATCCGTTTATCCTGAAAATTCTGGCGGATGAAGGCTGCGGCGCAGACTGTTCCAGCTTGCCGGAGCTGATTCTGGCGGAAAAATCCGGGATAACCGGGGAAAACGTGATGTTTTCCAGCAACGAAACGCCGGAAAAAGAATACATTTACGCCAATCTCAAGGGGAATATCCTGAATTTGGATGATATTACCCATATCCCGTTTGTGGAGAAAGCGCTGGGCGCCCTGCCGGAAGTGATTTCTTTCCGCTACAATCCCGGGCCGCTGAAAAGCAGCGGCGTGAATGCCATCATCGGTAAGCCGGAAGAAGCCAAGTACGGACTCACCCGCGGACAGATGTTTGAGGCGTACCGGATTTGCCGCGACAAGGGTGTGCGCCGTTTCGGGCTGCATACGATGGTTGCGTCCAACGAGCTGGATACCGCCTGCTTTGCGGAGACTGCGTCGCTTGTGTTTGCGCTGGCGGCGGACCTGCGGCGGCAGCTGGGCGTCACGGTGGAATGGATTGATCTTGGCGGCGGCGTGGGGATTCCGTATAAACCCGGACAGCAGGCTGTGGACTACGCGGAGCTTGCCGCGCGTGTGCAGGCGCAGGTTGACGCGGTTCTGGTTCCTGCAGGGCTGGACGCCGTGAAGATTTGCTGGGAATGCGGCCGCCCGGTCACCGGCCCGTACGGCTGGCTGGTGACCCGCGCCATTCACGAAAAGCACATTTACCGGGAGTATATCGGTGTGGACGCCAGTATGGCGGATTTGATGCGTCCCGGCATGTACGGCGCGTATCATCACGTGACGGTGAACGGTAAGCCGGATCCCACCGACTGGGACAGCGGATCTGTGAAAGCCGGGCTGGAAGCCGGCCGGGATTACCGGGTTTACGATGTGGTTGGCTCCCTGTGTGAAAACTGTGATAAATTTGCCGTGCAAAGACCGTTGCCTCCGGTGGAAACCGGGGATTTGCTTATTATCCACGATGCCGGTGCTCACGGCCGGGCTATGGGGTTTAATTATAACGGGAAACTCCGTTGCGGCGAGCTTTTGCTGCGTACCGGCGGAGAAGTGATGGAAATCCGGCGTCAGGAAACTGTGGACGACTACTTTTCCACGCTCGATTTCCGGGCGCTTTCGCTTTTTAATGCCAAAAGCTCTGAATAATAACGCGGCTCCACTGCTTGTTCCGGTAATCCGGCTTTGGCCAGCAATTCCCGCAGTATCCGCTTGGCAGCTTCCGTTTGCCGTGTATCCGGCTGTTGCAGGCAGATTTCGATTTCGAGGAAAAAGCCTAGTCCATATACATCGGAAAGCTCCAGCGAAGCGGCCTGTCCGCCGTCCAGGGAAAAGCGGAATGTTTTGGTATGCTTTTTTTTGCACAAAACAGGCGTAAACCCGGCTGCTGACAAAAACGCAGCCGCCTGCGCCGCAGAAGAAACAGAAAATTCATTTTCTTCGTTGACTTCGATGCCGCCCGCAAGGGTTTTCTGCTTCCAGGTCAGGACGGCGGGTCTGCCTGTTTCTTCCCGGATGCGTGCGCGCAGGCCGGCGCTGTTTTGCCAATACCGGTCGTTTTTGTCCGTTTCCCCGGCAAAAGCGCAGAATTGCCGCAGCCGGTTTTCCACCGCCGCCGGGTCGGCAACCCGCGCCTTCAGCTCAATTTCCGTCACCGGGCGGTCTGCCTGCCGTTCCGGCGGCAGATCCGCGTGGAAACCCGGCGTCACTTGCGGCCGTTCCGGGCGGAATATACCGACAGGCGGTCCAGCCAGGCTGCCTTGCCGGGATCCATGTGTTCCCGACCCATGCGCCACGTCCAGTTTTTGCCGAGCGTGGACGGTTCATTCATGCGGGTTTCCGAACCGAGCGCGTAAATATCCTGCAGCGGGAAAACAGCGAACTTCGCCACGGATAAGAATCCTGCCCGTACAATCAGCGGTGTGAGCGGCGTACTTTCCGGAACGTCAAAATAATCCAGAATCATCCGGATGTCTTCCGCAGAGGCGCTGTCCAGCCAGCCCTGCATTGTATCGTTATCATGCGTACCCGTGCAGACCAGGCAATTCTGCGGATACATATGCGGGAGGAAGGCGTTGGTGTATCCCTCTTTTCCGGCTTCGTTTTTGTTGAAGGCAAATTGCAGCACTTTCATACCGGGCAGACCGCAGCCGTCGCGCAATTCCCGCACTTCCTTTGTCACAAAGCCAAGGTCTTCCGCCAGGAAGGGCAGGTCGCCGAGCCGGTTTTTGACCTCCCGGAAAAAGTCAAAGCCGGGGCCTTTTTCCCACTTGCCGTTGACAGCCGTTTTTTCTCCGGCCGGTACAGCCCAGTACGACTCAAAGCCGCGGAAATGATCCACGCGGATAAAGTCCACTTTTTTCAGCATGGAACGGATGCGGGAAATCCACCAGCTGTAATTGTCGGCTTTCATGGCCGGCCAGTCATACAGCGGGTTTCCCCAAAGCTGTCCGGTAGCCGAAAAATAATCGGGCGGCACGCCGGCCTGGGCAATCTGGCGGCCGTTTTTGTCCAGCTGGAAAAAACGCTGGTTAGCCCAGACGTCGGCGGAATCTGCGGCTACAAAAATCGGAATATCACCGATGATGGAAATCCCTTTTTTGTTGGCGTAGGCTTTCAGTGCCTGCCACTGGACGGAAAAGAAAAACTGGATGGCTTTGATTTCCTCGATGTCCGCCACATGCGCGGCGTCCCAGGCAGAAACCGCCGCCGGATCGCAGGAGGCCAGTTCCTTCGGCCAAAAGCGGTTCCAGGTGGACGCCTCGCCGGAAACGCCTTCTTCCTGCGCTTTGGCGTCATACACTTTTTTGATGCTCGTATAGTCGGCAAAACGGTTCAGCCAGTCCTGGTTGTCGTTTTTGAAGGCTTCGTATGCGGCACGGTCAGCGGGCGTGCAATGATCCAGGAAATAGCGGGCGCACCGGTACAGCAGCGGGATTTTCCACCACACCACGCTCCCGTAATCCACAGGCCCGTTCCGTTTGATATAATCCGGCGGCACGATGGCGGCGGGTTCGGCCCATCCGTTTTCTGCCAGCATATCCAGGTCGATGAGCAGCGGATTGCCCGCAAAAGTCGAAAACGACGCATAAGGCGAGTCTCCGTAACCGGTCGGTCCCAGCGGCAAAACCTGCCATAAACTCTGGCCTGCACCGGCCAGCCAGTCTGCAAAATCATAGGCCGGTTTGCCCATCGTACCGATTCCCGGTGTATCCGGCAGCGACGTAATATGCAGCAAAATGCCGCTGCGCCTGTCTGTATCCATTTTGTCCTCCTCTTTTCCGCCTTTTCGCGCGGGTACAAAAAAAACGGAACGGCGGAATTCTCCGCGCGGTTCCGTTTATTGTAGTACGTTCCTGTCAGGATGTACAGGGTTTATTTTTCTGCCAGCAGCAGCGTTTTTACGTCCAGCTTGAGATCGGTATTCACGTTGCGGTTTCCGTGTTCTTTCAGAACCTGAATCTGAATCCCGTCCTGTACCGGATTAAGGAAGAGAATCACGTCTACGTGGCTCTCAAATGCTGCGTATTCCGCAGGCAGTTTTCCGTTGTCCAGCTCGGCATTGGCGCTGTACCAAACCGTGGCGCCGGTTTCTTTTGCAAAAGCCTTCATCTGCTCCATGGAATCGGGCGCGGCCTTGGAAAAATCGAAACCGTCGATGATAATCGATTCTGCCTTAATGCCGGATTCATCCAGCGCGCGGATTGTGCGGATCACCTGTTCCGTTTTGACGGTCTCCTGGTTGAAGTTCAGCACAATACGCCGGCTCATCAGTTCTGCCTTGACTTCCGCGGGCTTATCCAGATTTTTGCGCTTGGCCTGTTCGGAAAAAATATTTTCGTACCAGGTCATGACGTGCGCCGCCTGCTGGTTGAACGACACGTGCACCACCACTTTTCCCTGCAGCAGCGTATCAATCGCCAGCTGCACCAGAATCGAGGTTTTCCCGAGTCCTTTCTTGGAAGCGATGACGCCGATTTCCCCGGCTTTCACGCCGCCGCCAAGCAGCTTTTCGAACTTTCTGACCGGGCTGCGGTCAATTAAATCCTGTTTTACCATCGCGAACTCCTTATTTCTGGTCGGCTTTGCGCTTCGCCTCATACTCTTTGATCAGCGTATCGGCGACACTCTGGGGCACTTTACCGTATTTGGCGAACTCCATCGAATACTCGGCTTTTCCCTGTGTGGAAGAGCGCAGAATCGTGGAGAATCCGAACATCTCGCTGAGCGGCACTTCCGCGTCCACCCGGGCAAAGTTATCGTCTTCGGTGGACGAAATGATGATACCGCGTCTCTGGTTAATCAGTCCGAAAATGTTTCCCTGGAATTCCTGCGGGCCTTCGATCGAAACCTTCATGATCGGCTCAAGAATACAGGGTTTGGCCTTTGCATAAGCTTCCCGGAAACCGCCGATGGCCGCAGTCTGGAACGCGATGTCGGAGGAGTCTACCGGATGGGACTGGCCGTCGTTGATGGTCATCCGCACGCCCACAATCGGGAATCCGATCAGATCGCCTTTTTTCATCGCGGTCTGGAAACCCTTGTCGCAGGACGGGATGTATTCGTTCGGAATCGCGCCGCCCTTGATGGCGTCCACAAATTCGTAATCCTGCTCGATGGGTTCCATGAATCCCGCAACCCGTCCGTACTGGCCGGAACCGCCGGTCTGCTTTTTGTGGGTGTAGTTGAAATCCGCCCGCTGGGTGATGGTCTCGCGGTAAGCGACCTGCGGCTGTCCGGTTTCCACTTCGCAGTTGTATTCCCGCTTCATGCGTTCGATGTAGACTTCCAGATGCAGCTCGCCCATTCCCTGGATGATGGTCTGGTTGGATTCCGGATCCACATAGCAGTGGAACGTCGGGTCTTCCTTCGTGAAGCGGTTGATTGCCTTGGCCATCTGGTCCGCAGATTTTTTGTCTTTCGGCGTGATGGAAAGGTCGATAACCGGATTCGGCACGAACATAGAGCTCATGGCATAGTTCAGGCCGCCGCCGCAGAACGTATCGCCCGACGCGCAGTCAATACCGAACAGCGCCACAATATCGCCGGGAACGCCTTCGTTGATATCTTCCATCGAAGCGGAATTCATGCGCACCAGCCGCCCGATTTTGAATTTCTTCTTGGCGCGGGTGTTGTACAGCTCGTCTCCCTTGCGCAGGCAGCCCTGATAGATGCGGACATAGGTCAGCTGGCCGTATTTTCCGTCTTCCAGTTTAAAGCCCAGCGCAACCGTGGGAAGGTTTTCGTCGCAGACCAGCTCGACCGGCTCTTCGTTTTTGTCCAGGTTGAGCGCCACGTTTTTGACTTCCGTGGGGTCGGGCAGATAGCGGGTTACGCCGTCCAGCAGGCACTGGATGCCTTTGTTTTTGTAGGCAGAAC
>JADIMS010000019.1 GCA_017694555.1 Candidatus Avitreponema avistercoris | reverse complement strand
GGTTGGGGCGGCGTATTCTGCGCACGGAAACCGCCGCTGTTGCTGCCTGCGCCGTGGCGGCTTCCGCTTTCGGGTTTTGGCGCGCGCCGTAAACGCAGGGATGCCGCAGGAGCGTGTCTGTTGCAGGGTGTCCGGGAGTCTTCGCCGGATTTCAGCGTGAAATCCGTTCGATGTGCGCGCCCAGCGCCTGCAGCCGGCTGGTCAGATTCTCGTAACCCCGTTCAATCTGGTAAACGTTGCGGATGATGCTTTCGCCTCTGGCACAAAGCGCCGCGATGACCATTGCCATGCCTGCCCGGACGTCAGGGGAAACCAGTTCTGCGCCGTGGAGCACCGACGGTCCGTATACGACGGCGCGGTGCGGGTCGCAGAGCGTGATTCTGGCGCCCATACCGATCAGCTTGTCCACAAAAAACATCCGGGATTCAAACATTTTTTCGTGGATCAGCGCCATGCCTTCCACCTGGGTTGCCACGACCGTCATGATGCTGGTCAGATCCGGCGGGAATCCCGGCCACGGCGCATCGTCAATTTTGGGTATCATCCCGCCGATATCGCAGTTGACTTTCAGTTCCTGTTGGGGGGAGATGGTCAGATCGCTGCCCTCGATTTCCCAGCGGATTCCGAGTTTGGCAAACGAAAGCTTGATGGCGCGCATATCGCGGGGATTGACGTCCGTGATGGTCAGGCTGCCGTGGGTGACTGCCGCCAGACCGATGAACGAGCCGATTTCCATATAATCCGGCCCGACGGAAAAATCCGTGCCGTGCAGGTTTTCCGTACCCCGGATGGTCAGCGTATTGGAACCGATGCCGGAAATCTGCGCGCCCATCTGATTGAGCATCCGGCATAAATCCTGCACGTGCGGTTCGCAGGCGGCATTGGAAATGATGGTTTCGCCTTCCGCAAGTACCGCGGCCATAACCGCGTTTTCCGTTCCGGTTACGGAAGCTTCATCCAGAAAGATATCTGCGCCTTTGAGTTTATTGACGGAAAAGGAAATCTGCGTGTCCAGCTCGTAACGCGCACCCAATTCACTGAGTGCCAGAAAGTGCGTATCCAGCCTTCTGCGCCCGATGACGTCGCCGCCCGGCGGAGGCATCATAACTTTTCCGGTACGGGCAAGAAGCGGTCCGGCAAACAGGATGGAGGCGCGGATTTTCCGGGACAGCGCCGCCGGAATTCCGCTGAGCGGGGTTTCTTTCATTTGCAGCCGGAATGTGTTGTTCCCGGCTTTTTCGACGCTGCCGCCCAGATTGCGGAAAATGTCCAGCATAACCTGCACGTCTTCAATTTCGGGGATATTCCGCAGGACAACTTCTTCCGCAGTCAGCAGGGCGGCTGCGATGCACGGCAGGGCTGCATTTTTGTTGCCGCTGGCCTTCACCCGACCTTTTACCGGAAATCCGCCTTCGATGTTATATTCATACATGGCGTTCGCTCCATAATTTTGTGAGTGTAATCAAAGTTTCGGTCATTTTTACCATTTGATCCAGCGAGATCCATTCGGTTCTGGAATGGAAATTGTGCCCGCCGGTGAATAAATTCGGCGTGGGAATGCCGAGTTCCGTCAGTCTGGAGCCGTCCGTTCCGCCCCGGATAGGCGCAGAACGCACACGGACGCCGCACGCTTCTGCGGCCTGTACGGCCAGCGCAAGCACTTCCGGGTGTTCGTCCAGTTTTTCCTTCATGTTGGAGTATTGGCGTCCGCTTTCTACGGAAACCGTTCCGCCCGGAAATGTTTCCTGCACGGCGCGTGCAACCGCTTCCACGCATCGGATGCGCCGGGAAATTCCGCTTTCCGTAAAATCCCGCAAAAATACAGTGACTTCCGCATATTCCAGCGAGCCGCTCATTTCCAGCGGACAGTAATAACCTTCCCGGCCTTCCGTGGTTTCCGGGCTTTCCTGGCGGGGAAGCATGGAAACAAAAGCCGCCGCCATTTGCAGCGCGTTCACCATTTTTCCTTTTGCGTCACCAAGATGCGCCGCTACACCGTGAAATCCGGCTTTGCATTTCCAGGCATGGAAGCATTCGTCTTCGATTTCGCCCAGATCTCCGCCGTCCACCGTATAAAACGCTTTTGCCGTAATTTTATCCAGCGGCACTTTATCCATTCCGTGTCCGGTTTCTTCATCCGGGGAAAAGAGGATTTCCACCGGCCCGTGGGCAAAGTCCGGTGCAGAAACCAGAAATTCTGCCAGCGTGAGGATTCCGGCGATTCCGGCTTTATCGTCTGCACCGAGCAGCGTATTGCCGTCGGATGTGACGATTGTGCCGCCGGTACAGGCTTGCAGGGCGCAATCCGTCTGCGGATCCAGCGTGACGCCGCCGGGCAGATTCAGCGGCTGTCCGCCGTAGTTTTCGTGTACAAGCGGCTGCACGGGGCCGCCCGGCGCATCCGGCGAGGTGTCCAGATGCGCGCACAGCCCGAAGACAGGGGCGTTTTCTTTTCCGGGAGAAGGCGGGATGCGTGCCAGCAAATAGGAATTGGCGTCCACTTCAGCCGGGATTCCCATGGCGCGCAGTTCTCCGGCCAGCATTCCGGCCAGCTGCCGCTGTCCTTCCGTAGAAGGCATTATGCCGGCGTCGGCCTTTTCCGGATCTGACTGCGTGTTTATCCGCGTATACCGCAGAAAACGCGCCAACAAAGCTTCCGCCAGTTTTTCCGGCGCAGCGGTAAAAAAAGAACCGTGTAAGTCTGTTGTAGTTTTCATGGCGTGCGTTTCCCTGCGCGAGTGTAGCCCCTTTGCCGCCGGGCCGTCAAGCGCGGGAGTGCGGGCTTTTTCCGCCGTCGGTTGCCCTTTCGGCGGAAAAGAGGTAGATTCATTGCATGATGATTCCTGCGTTTCCTGATTTTGTTCCCGTTTCCCTTGATTCTGCCGGGGAACTCAGGCAGGTGTTCAACCGGCTGCCCGACGGCGTTTCCGAATTCAGTTTCGCCGGGCTGTATTTGTTCCGCGCCCGGTACCAGTACCGGGTTTCGTTCAGCGGGGACGCGCTGGTGATTGCAGGCAGCCGGAACGGCCGCTCTTTCTTTATCCTTCCCGAACAGCTGCCTGCGCCGGATGTATTGGCCCGCTTGTTGCAGGATTATGACGGATGGAAACTGATTCCGCCTTCATTGTTGGAAAAAAACCGGGATTTTTTTTCGGAGTTGGAACGCACGCAGGGATTGTTTCCTGCGGAAGACCGGGATAATTTTGATTACTTGTACCACCGGCGGGAACTGGCGGATCTTCCGGGTAAAGCGTTTCACAAGAAAAAAAACCGGGTGAATGCCTTTTTACGCGCGCATCCGCTTTTGCATTCTGAACCGCTGTCTGCTGCAAACCTCCCGCAGGCGCTGGACGTGCTGGAAGACTGGGCGGCTCATCAGGAAAATCCGGATGAAACGGATTACCGGCAGGCAAAGGAAGCGCTTTCCCTTTCCGGGGAACTCGGACTGCGCGGTTTTTTGGTTTTTGCCGGGGATATTCCGGCGGCCTGGTGTCTGTCGGAATTTTCCGCCCAAGGAACAATTTCTACGGTTCATTTTGAAAAAGCCAGAAGCAGTATGCCCGGCGCGTTTCAGTACATCAATTATGCATTTGCCCGTTCCCTTCCGGAATCTGTGTTGTTTATTAACCGGGAACAGGATCTAGGCGACGAAGGGCTCCGGCAGGCCAAGCTGACGTACCGGCCCTGCGGATTTGTGAAAAAATATACGCTGAAGTGTAGATAAAGGAAACAAAGCAATGAAACTGGCAAGTACAAGGAATCCCGGCTGTGTGGTGGGTTTTCAGGAAGCCGTGCTGCACAGTCTGCCCCCGGACGGCGGTCTTTACCAGCCGGTCTCTGAAGCAGATTTGCGCCCGTGGATTCTCTATCTGGATGAAACGAAAGATTTTGCCTCGGTGGCCGGAACCCTGACGTCTGCCCTGCTGAAAGATGAACTCAGTCCGGCTATTTGCGAACGGCTGGCTTTTAAGGCGTTTTCCGGTTTTTCCCCGGTGCTGCGGGAGCTGGAAGAGGATTTGCACCTGTTGGAGCTGTTCCATACGCCTTCGGGCACGCATCAGGATTTTGGCGCCATGTGGCTGGCTTCGGCGCTGGAGCATATTCTTACGATCCGGGGAAAAAACGCCACCGTATTGGCTTCCGCTGCCGGACCGGTGGCGGCCAGTCTGGGCGCTGCGTTTGCCGGGAAAAAGCATATCCGGCTGGTGCTGGTCTGTGCGTCGCCGTCAGCCGGAATTCCGCTGGATCCGGCCTGGCTGGTGCAAAACGGCGGCAATGTGCTGGCGGCGGAAACGGCGGCTTCTGTCCGGGATGTGCGCCGGATTGTGCGGGAAGTGTATGCGGATCCGGTTATGCAGGAAAAATATGCGCTGACGCTTGCCAATACGGCAAACATCGGCCGGCTGCTGCCGCAGATTTTTTTCTATATGTTTGCCTTTTCCCGCCTGCGGAAAAAAACACGCGGCGATATTTTTTACGCCGTCCCCAGCGGAAATTGCGCCAACCTGACAGCCGGACTGTACGCCTGGAAATATTCGCTGCCGGTCAACGGTTTTATCACCGACGCTTCCCCGGCGTTGCCCGGCTCCGGAGACCGCAGGCAGGCAGCGGCGGATGCGGAGTACGAAATCCCGTCCAATCTGGAACGGCTGGACCAGGTGTTTGTTCTGAATCCGCTGCTCCGGCAGGGTTTTGTCTTTCCGTTTGATATTACCGAAACCGAAATCCGTACGCTCCGCCGGGAAGTCCGGCAGAATTTCGGCGTCTGGCTGGACCGGGATACAGCAAAAGCTTTCGCCGCGGCAATGGAATTCCGCAAGTCCCGCGAGGAAGAAGGCTCCGTTGTGGTGTTCGCCAACGACGATCCCGGCTTTTCCGTGGACGAGGTGCGCTCCGCTTGCGGCGATGCGCCGGAATTGTCTCCTGCCGTGCGCCGTTCCCTGTATTCGCAGCCGGTTGAGAAACTTCCGGCCTGCGATGCGGCTTCCCTGCGCAAACTGCTGGAAAGCCGGCTGCCTCCGGTTTGAAAGAAATAGCCCGGATTCCTGTTTTTCCGCTTGTTATTTCAAAAATAAGGGGATATACTAAGGAAAATTAAAATTGTTCCGGACGGATCAGGGGGAAAGAATGGCATACAAATTGGATGGTGCAAAATTCGAAACGCTGGAAGACCTGGTTGATGCGCTTTATCCGATCTATTCTTCTGAAATGTCTCTGGAAGAGTTTAAAAAATACTGCGAGGAAAAGGCAGAGAAGTCCTGAGACCATATTTCTCTGCCTGACGGTTTATCCGTTTTCTTCCGGCAGAATGATTTTTCTGCATTCCAGATAAAACCGTTTTTCATCCGCTTCTCCCATTGAAAAGCTTTTACGCGGCAGCGAGCCTTTTTCTGCAACGGTGGGGAAAAAGCCGTCTTTGGAAATCGGCGGCATGAGCACAACAGCCGCGTGGTTCCGGGACGAAAGGCGTCCGGCTTCTGCCGTGCCGTGGATATAGTCGATGTCTGCGCCGGGATGACTGCGCAGGAATCCGTCCAGTACCGGCTGCAGGATGGACGGCCCCAGCGCCGGGTTTTCCGTGCGGAGGAGAACCGCTTCTTCGTTTTGGGCAAACACAAACGTTTTGCGCGTGCCGTTTCCGGCGTGGTTTTCGCTTTCAGCGGCGGCTTGTGCGGCGGAGAAGCTTTCCGCCTTTTGGACGGCGCCTCCGGTTTGTGCGGCAACAGCGCGGACAAGTTCGGACAGGGTAACGCCGAAAAGCGCCCGGTGGATCGGTTCAAACGTCAGTCCGCCGTCGTACAGGTTTACGATTTCCACCAAAGCATACTGCGCGGGATGCCCGGCCGGCGCGCCGTTCTTTTTGCGCTCTTCCCAAACCGCTTTTGCGGTGGCAAGCGAATGGTTGCCGTCCCCCGCTGCAAACAAAAACCGGCTTCCGTCCGGGGCGGTGTTTTGCGCCGCCAGGGCGGTCAGTGCGCGCTGTACCTGTTCCAGTCCGGCGCGTCCGGTGAGTTTCCATGCGGTCACTGCGCCGCCTCCGGCCATCAGTTCCGTGGCGTACAGCGGCCGGCCGCCGGATTCGGCTTTTGCCAGTTCCCCGGCAGCTTCTACAAATGTCCGGCCGGGATCATTCGCCAGCAGCATGATGTGCGGGCTTTCCAGGGCGGCTCCGCGCCGGATTTCCATGCGCGGCGGAATACGGTCGGCGATGGTTTCTTCCGTGGCGCGGATTTCCGCTTTGGCTTCCGGCCGCCAGTCGTAACGCTCCAGATCCACTGCGCAAAGGAGCCCTTTCCGGATTCTGCCGCCGGAAAGGGTGCGTTCAATGGCCAGAAGTCCGTGCACGGGCGGGGCAAAGACGCCGTCCCGTAGATACGCAGCCATTGTTTTTTTGATGGCGGAAATCCGTCCGGCTTTGTCTTTATCCCCGAGATATACTTCCGGTAAAATCAAGTGCAGGGCGGAAGGCGATCCGCCAACGAACGCAGCCGCCTTTTCCCAATATTCCCGGTCCTGGGTATATTGATCGCAGGCAATCACAGCCCATTTTTTTAAATCGGTTTCCGTATTCGGAATTAAAACATCCGGGACGGTGACCGGCAGTCCGGTAAAAAGTGCGTCTGTATTCATGGCGTCATCATACGAAAAAAAAACGGAGGCGGCAAGGGGCGCGGAAAAAAGGTCCGCAGAACAGGTTTGCCCCGCCTCCGGCGTTTGTGTTCTGTAGTTTCGGTTTCAGCTTGAGTAAAATCAGAAGTTGCGGTAAAATGTTTACAGGAGCTGGCGGGAACGTGTTTAATTTTCTGCGGCGGCTGTTTTCCCGTAAGACGGAAGAGCGGCCGGACGAAGATTCTGCTGTCAATGAGTTCTGGAAGATCGATTTCCGGCATCCTGAAAAAGCCCGGTTTAAGGCGGAAGACGAGGACAGCTACAGCACTTCGTTTGGTAAAGACGGATATCTTCTCTCGTGTAAGCATAAAGGCGTTTTTGCCTGGGCTGTGGATCCCTTATACCGTTACAGCAATTTTGTTATCGAAGCATGTATCCGCTTTCCGGACAAAAAAACGGATACCGGGTATCCGTTTTCCTCTTCCGGTCAGGGGGTCTCTGCCGGTGCGTCCTGCGCCGGTTTTTTGTTCCGGTATCTGAACGACAGTACATTTTATTCCGTTTTTGTTTCGGAGCTGGGGCTTGTACGCATGGATGCGGTGATCAACGGGACGCCTGTGCCGGTGCTCGGTTGGACGGGGATTTCCGCACCGCAGGATCCGCCCCCGTTTCCGTTCGGGGAAGGCGGGGAGACGCCTTACGCAGATCCGTCCGTATATTTCCTGCGCGTGATTGTCCAGCGGACAAGTTTCACCGTCGTGCTGAATGACCGCTGGATTGCCGAATGCGAAGACGAAATGATTCAGGCGTCGGGCAAGATCGCCTTTGCCGCGCAAAACTGGAATTCTGCGGATATATCCCGCGCAGTTTTGCAGTCTTTTTCTATCGAATCCCGTCCGGTTGAAGTCGAAGTCCAGTATACGCGCTGGAATCAGTACATCAAAATCCCCGCATCTGCCAGAATTGCCTTGGCGCAGACAAAATACGCGATGGGGCAGTATCCGGCGGCGTTGATTGAGCTGAAGAAAGCGTGGAAAATCCAGCCGCCGGAAAGCGGGGATTATCTTTTTGCTTCCCAGATTTGTCTGGTGCAGGGTTTGTACCCGGAAGCGGAAGACTATGCCCGCCGGGCGGCGGAAGAAGCGAAAAAAGCGTCCGATGCGGTTTTGTCTGCAAAGGCGGAAGAAGAACTTGGCGGTATTTTGTATGCCAAAGGGGATTTTTCTGCGCTGACCGTGCTGTTGGAAAGGATTCCGCAGGAGGTTTTGCAGGCTTCCCCGTTTTTGCTGAATCTGGCAGGTCATGAAGCGTTCCGCGACGGGAAATTTGCGGAAGCCGCGGAAAGCTATAAGCTGGCCGCCGCCCGGATGCCGTCGCAGCCGCTGTTCCGCTTTCATGCCGGAAATGCGCTGGCAGCGGCCGGAAAAACGGAAGAAGCTGTGGAAAACTGGCTTTCCGCCGCTTCGGATTTTTTGCGGGAAAGTGATTTTGCAGATTTGGAGGAGCTGTTTCCGAAACTGGAAGAGGCGGCGCCGGACGATGTGCGCGTGATTTGTCTGGGTGCGAAGTATTTTTATGCTGCGGGCAATTTTCTTATGCTCGACCGTTATCTTCCGAAGCTGGAGAAAATCCGGTCGGACGATTCGGCGCTTTGGTATATTTTGGGCCTGCGGAATGCCGGGAAAGGGAACGCGGATAAAGCATTGCAATTTTATCAGCGCGCCGTGGAACTGGAGCCGGACTTTGCGCCGTACCGGTTCAAGGTGGCGGAAAATTTGTTCAACCGCAATCTGGATTACCGGCAGGCGCTGGACGACGCCCTGCGCGCCGGCCCTGAGGACGGCTGGATCCGTAATTTGTCTGCGCTCGCGGCCCTGCGGGGAGGCAATCTGGAAAAAGCGGCGGAGGAAATTGCCGCAGCCCGGAAAGCGCTGCCGGAAGAAAAAACAATCCTGGTGAATGCCGCCGAGGTTGCGCGCCGCCAGGGAAAGCTGGATGAAGCGTTGTCCGGTTTTGATGAAGGGGATGCGGATTTGCTGTATGCCGGCGCGAATCTGCTCGCGGATGACGGCCGTTATGAAGAAGCGGATGAATGGTATCTGAAAGCCTGCAAGAAAATGCCGCATAATGCAGAGTTGCTTGCAGACCGCGCGGCAAATTGCATGGAAATGGATTTGCTGAATGAAGCCGACGATCTTTTGGGCCGCGCGCTGGAAATTCAGAAATCCCCCCGCGTGTACCGGTTGATCGGCGTTCTTGCTGTCCGGAAAGGGGAATACGCCCGCGCGGAAGTCGCGCTGCTTTCTGCGATGGCAGAATTCCCGGATGATGTGGATTTGATTTACGATCTGAGCGGCGTATACGTGACAACCGGCCGGGCAGGAAAGGCTGCCGAACTGGAAAAGGAGCTCCGCCGCCGCGGCCGGGATGATTTGGCGGATTCGCTCGCCGGGGAAATCCTGGAAAAAGCTTCCACGCGGATTGTCTGCGCATCTTGCGGCCGGCAGTGGTTTGTGCCCAAAAATATTCCGCCGCAGGGAAGGCTTTCCATCACCGGGCAGCCGCCGGACGAACTTCCTGCCGGCAAATGCCCGAAATGCGGGGATATTTTCTGTATTGGCTGCGCCAGGGAATTCCTGGATGACACCGGCCGCTTTCATTGTGCACACTGCAATGCTGCCCTGAAACTGAGCGACCCGAGCATAATCTGGATCCTTTCCAACTGGCAGAAAGAGTCCGGAAAGGCAAAAAAACGCTGAGTCCGCGGCGCTGCCCGGATAAATCCGCCGGCAGAATCCGGACAACACCGCGTGCGGCGTTCAGAAAGCCGGAACCGGGAATGCCGCGTCTCCGGCCGCAACCGCGGCTTCCGGAACCCCGGTTCCCGGTGTATGCTGTTCCGGCAGCTGCGGGTTTTCGGCCTGCGTTTTGGAGAATACCGGTTTAAATTCCACGTGTTCGCCCACAAGCTTTATCCGGCTGTAGTTGCGCCCGTCGCTGCCGGTCCAGCGGTCCTGCTTCATTCTGCCGACAATGCGTACGCCCCGGCCTTTTACGCAGCTTTTTCCGCATGCTTCTGCCAGTTTTCCCCATGTTTCCACCTCAAAAAACGACGTCTCTTTTTCCCGCACGTCGTCCTGCCGGTAATAGCGGTTTGACGCGATGGAAAAAGTGCAGACCGGCGTTCCTTTCGGCGTGGTTTTCAGTACCGGATCCCGGACGACGTTTCCTTCCAAAAGCATTGAATTCAGCGAGTTCATACAACCTCCAAAAAATGAATCTCCGGAAGGGGAGCGTTTCCCCTTCCGTCTGTATATGTCCGGTGAAAATTTCTTTTCCCGTATATTTTCAGGAAAAAAGAACAGAAAAACGGGAAAAATTCTGCAAACGGCAGGCGGTAACTTTTCTTGTACAAGCGTTTTAAATGAAGTATAATTTTTGTATGGCGATTCCAACCGATTTTTTGCATCTTTTGCGGTTGTACAGTGTCAGGCAAAATTCTCCCAACGTGGTGATTCCGGATTTTGCAGATTATCTGGACAAATTCGCCCGCCTTCATTTACAGGAAGCCCCCGGACTGGAACCGTTTGTGGGCATTTCCCCGGCGGAAACCGCATCCCGCCTGCGGAAACTCGCCGCAGAAGAAGAATGCGGACTCGCCGTTTCCAAGGATCTGCGCAACCGGGACATGGTTTTTGTCCCTCAGTTTTATCTGGACCGCTTCCGGTTGTTTTATAAAAATATCCTGCAAAATCCGGAAGTTCCGTTTCCGGCGTATATCGAGCTGCCCCGCGCCTTTCCCCGCAGTTTGATCCGGGAAGTTTCGGTGGAAGCCAATTTTTCTGAATTTGCGGAAGAAACGGCGGAACCTTCCTCCGCAGCAGACTGCCTGATTAAAATCGAATTCGGCGCGTCTGTTCCGCCGCTGGTCTTCCCGGATTCCCTTTCGCCGCAAAAGCTGCTTTCGCTTGCGCTGGACAAAATCCGCCTGTTCCTCCGGAAGGACGAATCGCGGGATTTTATCTGCAAACGGATGATGGCGGTGAATCCGGGCAAGGAAAACGCCGTGCGGGAATTTGTGGCGCGTTTCCAGTCCAGCCCGGAAAAATCGGCGGAAATTATGCAGGAAGGCGGCGACGCGTATCTTTTCTACAATTATTTATGCGCCTTTATCAAACAATATATTTTGAAAAAAGAAGAAAAAAC
>JADIMS010000018.1 GCA_017694555.1 Candidatus Avitreponema avistercoris | reverse complement strand
ACGCCGGCGCGGGGCGCTACCGGCTGGATTCTTCCTGGAGTATGCAGACCGGGGAGGCCGCGGAAGGAATTTTCCGCCTGCTTTCGCATCTGGAACAGGACGGCGCTTCTTCCGCCGGTATTCCTGAAGCCGTTGCGGTATACGCCGGGCTTTGCCGGGACTGCCGTTCCGGCGGCTGGTATCCGGGGTCGCCGGAAATCGCGCGCCGCCTTTCCCGGCCGGGCGACGGGCTGGTTCTCTGTGAATTGCATCCGTCGGAAATCGGGGAACTGCGGAAAAATATGCACGCCGCCGCCCGTGAAGAAAAACCCGCAGGACGGGTACATGTGCATTACCGCGACGGATTCGAGGCTTTGGGCGCGCTGCTTCCGCCGCGCAGCGGGCCGCGCCGCGGACTTGCCCTGCTGGATCCAAGCTACGAATTGCCGGAAGATTACCGGCATCTGGCGGACGCCGTTTTACACGCGGTTCCCCGCTGGACAACCGGCTGTTTTTTGGCGTGGTATCCGCTGGTGGAGCGCCGCAGCCGTCCGCTTATGCAGATGAAAGACCGTCTGGCAGAAGGCTTGGCGGCGCAGCTTTCCCCGGCGGACGGCGGGGATCCGTTTTTCTTTTTGGAAATGGAATTCCCCGCTGCGGAAACGGACGCAGGTATGTACGGCTGCGGTATGCTCGCCGTCCGCCCGCCCTGGCGCTTCCGGCAGGAAGCGGAGAAGATCCGCACCTGCCTGCTCAGGCTTTTGCAGCCTTAAATTATTTCTTGTGCCGGCGGTCCAGCTCGTCCAGTACATCCTTCCAGGAGACATTTTCCTGATACATGAGGACGGACAGGAAATACAGAACGTCGGCGCATTCCCAGACTGCTTCGTCACGTCCTTCCGCTTCCGTCAGCTCTTCCGCTTCTTCCAGGAGTTTTTCCCGCACGCGGGGCGCGGTAAGGGTTGCCGTGTAAGAGCCGGGCGTAGGATTGGCAAAGCGGCTGCGGATAATTTCGTACAGGAAACCGAGGGAGTACGGCCGGTCTGCCGAAGTCTGGAAGCATGTCCAGGCGCCGGTATGGCATACGCCGCCTTTCGGGCGCACGGTGGCAAGAACCGTGTCCCGGTCGCAGTCTGCGCGCACTTTCAGCACTTCCAGCGTATTGCCGGACGTTTCGCCTTTTTGCCAGAGTTTGTTTCTGGAACGGCTCCAGAACGTGAGGTATCCGCTTTGGAACGTTGCGCGCAGGGCTTCCTGATTTACGTAGCCAAGCATCAGTACTTCCCCCGTTTCGCTTTGGGCGATGACGGGGATCAGCGGGGATTTTTCCCAGTTCAGGCAGGCAATAAAACTTTCGGACAGCGGGACTTTGCCCGTATAAAGCGCCATGCCGAGCTGCACATCGCACCCGGTTTTTTCCAGCGCAGCGATTTCTTCCACGCTGGAAACGCCTCCGGCCGCAACCAGCCTGCACTTCACGGCGGCGCGCAGTTTCCGGACTATGTCCATATCGATGCCGGACATCCCGCCTTCACGCTCCACGCAGGTGAACAGCAGCTCGCTGCAATACGCTTCCGCCTGCCGTGCGCTTTCCACAACGTCAAGTCCGGAATCCGTTTTCCAGCCGTGCAGGGCAATCCGCCCGCCGCGTGCGTCCACGGAAACAATAATCCGCTCTTTGCCGACAGCGGCGGCCAGACTTTCCAAAAACGGCTCATTCAGTCCGTAGCGCATACTGCCGTCTCCGGCCTGCGAGGTGAATGCCGCGGAACTGACGATGATTTTCTCCGCCCCGAGGGCGATCAGCTCTTTGGCTTTTTTCACGCTGCGGATTCCGCCGCCTGTGCGCGTATTGCCCATGCGCAGAAGTTTTTTCAGGATGGCGGAGTTTTTGGTTTCCGTATTTGCCGCGCCGTCCTCCGGGGAACTAAGCGCGCCGTCGAGGTCGATGACGGCGGTTTCCCCGTACCGGTTGAACTCCCGGATCAGCGCTTCCGGATCGTCCCGTTCCAGAACCGTGTCTTTCCCCTGCCGCAGCTGCACGACCTTTCCGTCTTTTAAATCAATGGAAGAAATAACCATAAATACGTTCCTGTAATCCAGTTACAGTACTGCGCGGCGCCGCCGCATTACAGTACGCCTTTCGTGCTGGGAATCTGCCCTTCTGCCCGCGGGTCGGGGCTTACGGCTTCCCGGACCGCCCGCGCCGCCGCTTTGAACACCGCCTCAATCTTGTGGTGGTCGCTCCGTCCGCGCAGGACGTCAAGATGCAGATTGCATTTTGCGCTGCCGGTAAACCCTGCCCAGAAATCTTCGGTTGTGTCGGTCTGGAACGAGCCCTGCGCGTCCTGCGTCAGACTGACCAGCGGAATTCCCGAAAGCGCCAGGTCCGCGTGCAAAAACGCGCGTCCGCCGAAATCCACGGCTGCCTGCGCCAGCGCTTCATCCATCGGGCAGAGGAAAAAGCCCGCGCGCCGGATACCGCGTTTTTCCCCCAACGCGGCGGCAAAGGCTTCTCCCAGCGTAATCCCCGTATCTTCCACCAGGTGGTGCTGGTCAACGTCCAGATCGCCGGCGATTGTGCCGCGCAGGTCAAACAGGCCGTGCCGGCAGAATGCAGCCAGCATGTGCCGCAAAAAACCGACCGGACAGTCCACGGCGCACAGGCCGCTGCCGTCCAGATTCAATTCCAGGAAAATATCGGTTTCATTCGTTTTGCGCCGGATTTCCGCTTTCCGTTCCATACCTATCCTATGCCTCTTTCTGTACGTTTTGCGTCCGCTTACTGCTGGACTTTGCGCAGCGTGTATTCCAAAATGTCCGTCGCCCCCAGTTCTTTCAGCCGGGGAAGCAGTACAGGCACTTCTTCTTTTGCCGTCACGATTTTTACCGCATAGCCGTTGCCGCCGTACAGCGGGGCGACGGTCGGGCTCTTCATCGAAGGAATTCCGGCCACGAGTTTTTCAAAATCGGCTTTGGCGACATTCATTTCCAGCATCACCCTGCCGCGCGCGGCCATCACGGATTCAAACAGCATTTTCAGTTCCAGGATTTTTTTCCGCTTTGCCGGATCCTGCATGGCGGAATGCGAAGCGTACATGCGCGTCGAGCTTTCCATGACGGTATCCAGAATGCGCAGGCCGTTTTCCTGCAATGTGCGTCCGGTGGACGTGTTGTCGATAATCATGTCCGCGTCGTCCGGCGGAAAAACTTCGGTAGCGCCGTACGTGCGCACAACGAGATAGCGGAAATTGTTTTTCTTCAGCCATTCTTCCGCATTGTTCACGTATTCGGTTGCCACGAGGATGCGCTTGCTGCGCAGGGCTTCATTGTCCACTTCTGCCGGAACCGCCGCCACAATCCGCACTTTGTCAAAGCCGAGATCGAGGATTTCTTCCACATCTGCGCCGGTTTCCCGGATCCAGTCCGCGCCGGTAAATCCCGCGTCGTGTGCGCCCAGTTCCAGAAGTTTGCCGATGTTCTGCGGCTTCATCACTTTGGCTTCCAGATCGTCCTGATTCACTTCGGGGCGGTAGGCGCGCTCCGGCAGGCGGATGGTAATGCCGGCCTCTTCAAACAGCCGGGCCACGTTTTCGTAAATCCTGCCTTTCGGCAGCAGAATTTTCAGTTTTTCCGTTTTTTTGGTTTCCATGCCGGAAGTATATAGAAAAGCGTTTTGTTTTTCTATACCGTCCGGACATTCCGCAGTTGTCCGCCCCGTATCTTGTGCATCTTTCCGCCTTGGGATAGGATGAAGAAAATGAAGGAACAGGACGGACGGATGGAAACAGAAGAAAGTATGACGGCAGAAAACGGGCGGCCGGAAGAAACGTATGCGGAAGAGGAAATCCGCCGGCGGCTGACGTTTGCGATTATTTCGCACCCGGATGCCGGTAAAACAACCATTACCGAAAAACTGCTGCTGTTCGGCGGCGCAATCCACATTGCCGGAGCGGTCAAAAGCGGAAAAAACAGCCGCGCAGCCGTTTCCGACTTTATGAAGATGGAACAGGAACGCGGCATTTCCATCAGCACATCGGTAATGGGGTTTTCCTACAAAGGCCGCAAAATCAATCTGCTGGATACGCCGGGGCACGGGGATTTTTCGGAAGATACATACCGCGGGCTTTCGGCTGTGGATTCTGCGCTGATGGTGATTGATTCGGTCAAAGGCGTGGAGGAGCGGACAAAAAAACTCTGTGCGGTTTGCCGGATGCGTTCTACGCCGGTCCTCACATTTGTCAATAAATTCGACCGCGAGGGCAAAGAGCCGATTGAGCTTTTGGATGAAATTGAGCGGGAGCTGGCCATGCACATCTGTCCGGTTACCTGGCCGGTCGGGCAGGGGCGTTCGTTCAAGGGCGTATACCACCTGACGGAAAACCGCCTGCTGCTGTTTCAGGCCGGACAGAACCGCCGCCCGGAGGACGTGCAGGCGCTTTCCGGGCTGGACGATCCGCGGCTTGTGCAGCTTGTCGGCGCTTCCGCGGCGGCGCGCTTGCAGGAAGACGCAGAGATGATCCGCGCGGTATATCCTGCATTTTCGGAAGAAGATTATCTGAATGGAAGCGTGACGCCGGTGTTTTTCGGTTCGGCGCTGAATAACTTCGGTGTTGCGGAGCTGCTGGATGAACTGGTGCGCCTGGCGCCGCCGCCGCTGCCGAAACCGGCGGATGAACGGCTTGTGCGTCCGGAAGAACGGAAGTTTTCCGGATTCGTCTTCAAAATCCATGCCAACATGAATCCCCGGCACCGCGACCGTATCGCTTTTCTGCGGATTGTTTCCGGCAGATTCCTGCGCAATAAAATGTATTACCATGTGCGGGCGGATAAAGCCGTGCGCGCCGCAAATCCCACCGCTTTCCTTTCGCAGGAGCGGGAAATCATCGACGAAGCCTGGCCGGGCGACATCGTGGGTTTGCACGATACCGGTATGTTCAAAATCGGGGATACGCTCACCGAGGGAGAGTGCATTCATTTCAAAGGGATTCCGAGTTTTGCGCCGCAGATTTTCCGGCTGGTGATGAATGCCGATCCCGCTAAAGAGAAGCAGTTCCACAAAGGTTTGGACCAGCTGGCCGAAGAAGGCGTTGTGCAGGTTTTTACGAAATTCCGGCAGCCGAATGTCCGGGTGCTCGGCGTAGTCGGGCAGCTGCAGCTTGAGGTTTTCCAGTCCCGGCTGGAAAACGAATACGGCGCGGCCTGTAAATACGAGCCGGTGGATCTTTCGGTTGCGCAGTGGATTTCTTCCAAAAGCCGGGAGAAATTGCAGGCTTTTGCAGAGGCCAACGCGCGCCGGATTTTTGTGGACGTGAAGGGGAATTATGTGTTTGCTTCGGACTCCGAGTGGGCCATGAACCGCGCCAGGGAAAAGAATCCGGATATCGATTTCTTTGAGACTTCGGAAATGCAAAAGCGCGCGCCCTGACGCGGACGCGCGCTTTCTTTCCCGCTTTACTTTTGCCCTTCCGCCGCTGCCCCGTTCCCCAGCGCTTCCCGCAGCCGCGCGGTAATATGCGCCAGCTTTTTCCCGTCGATGTGGTTAAAGCTACGCAAACCGCGCAGGGGCGTGTTCAGCATCATTTCCCGCTGCATTTCCGCCGTAATGGCTTCAGAGGCAGATGCGCCTTCTTCAGACTGCGGGGTTCCGAATCCGGGCCCGAGTTCTTCCCGCAGGACGGCCAGCGCGCGTTCACGGTCGGTTTCGCTGCATTTTTCCAAATCGCCGGGCGTAAGGTTTTCGTCAATGACAAGCGGTACCGTCCGCGCGCTGCGGATAAAAACGGAAACCGGAAGGCCTGCGTCCGCGGAGGATTTTGCCGCCGTGACGGTGTACTTTCCCTGCGGAATATGCCATCCGCCTTCTGCGCTTCCGGCAAGCGCGGTTTCGTAATAGGCAAAGGAACGGAAGTCCAGTTCTGCCGTTACGGTTTTGGTTTCTCCCGGCTGCAGCAGCACTTTCGCAAATCCCTTCAGCTCTTTGGGCGGACGCTGTACGGCGCCGCTTCCGTCCGAAACGTAGAACTGCACGATTTCTTTCCCGGGCCGGCTGCCGGTGTTGGTGACGTCTGCGGAAACCGTCAGCGTTTTACCGGCATACAGT
>JADIMS010000017.1 GCA_017694555.1 Candidatus Avitreponema avistercoris | reverse complement strand
GCCGGGATGGTTGTTCGGAACTGCCGGCGGCCATACTTCCTGTATAGAAATCGGAACGGAAAACCGGAAAACGTGCCTCCTTCTCAATGCAGGAACCGGCTTGGGCGCCTTTTCCCGGGAATTGGAGCGGCGCGCTTCTTCGGCAGACGGCTCCGGGTTTCCGGAGGAAGTGCATATCCTGCTTCCGGAAGAAACGCCGGAATGCACACAGGGGATCCCGTTTTTCTTTCCCCTTACGCGCCCGGAAACGCAGGTGTTTTTTCTGCGTGCAGCGGATCACGCAGACGGTTTGGAGAATGTCCTGCGCCCGCCTTTCCCGGGTGACAGCGTACTGGCCCGGAACAGCGGGATTTCCGCCCGGGTATTCCAGCAAACCCTCCCGGAAAACGGCTCTTCCGTATACGCCGGAGGGGCGGAAATTATCTGCCGGCACAGGGCCGGGAATGCCTGTGCATTCCGCATTACAGCAGGAGATTCGGTTCTGCTGTATTGTGCGGGAGCGGGGCTTTCCGCGCCGGATTTGGAAGATACGGAAGAAAACCGGACGTTTTTTGGCGGCGCGGATGCCGTCATTTTGGACACAGCCTGCGCGTACGGGGAAAAACGGCAGACAGAATCCGGGGAAAAACCCGGCGGCCTGTTTGCCGTGGATTTTGCCGGCCGGTGGGATATCCGCCGGCTCATCCTCTTCCGCCATTCACCGGTCTGTACGGATAAAACCCTGCATACGGTCCGGCAGACGGCGGAAGCTTACCAGAACTACGCTTTCGGCGGGCGGATCACCGTATCGGTTGCGGCAGAGGAACAGGAATGGATCCTGTAACGCCCGTCCGGAAATAAAGAAGAGGAATCCAAATTGCGCGCAAAACATGTATTCACCGGTTTTTTGTTGGCGCTTGCCGCCATATTCCTGGCCCTGTTTATCTGCCTTCTTCTGTTTTCCGCCTGGAACCGGCCGGTCACTGCGGAACAAGGAACGGCGGGGGAAGTCCTGTTTTCCGTTCCGCCCGGCGAAAGCCTGCGGCGTACCGCTTCCCGCCTTGCCGGAGAAGGGCTTGTGCGGTCGGAACTGTTTGTCTGCCTGCATGCCCGGTTTGCCGGACTTTCGCTGAAAGCCGGAACTTACCGGCTCTCTCCCGCCATGCGCACGGCGGAAATTCTTGACGCCATACACAGCGGGGATGTCGCGGTGTACAGAATCACCGTGCCGGAAGGCCTGACCCTTTCCAAAACCGCGGCTGTCTTTGCCGAAGCAGGGATTTCCGCGCAAAATTTTCTTACGGCGGCCGGGGATCCTGCGCTGTTACAGGAATTCGGGATTCCGGCGGCTACGGCGGAAGGCTATTTATTTCCCGATACATATTTTGTCAATTACGGGGATTCCGCAGAATCTGTTGTCCGGCGTATGCTTTCAACATTTTTTGAACGGGCAGAAACGCTGGACGGTTTCCCCGGCCGGGGACAGCCCCTCCATGACAGGGTTATCCTCGCCAGCATTGTCGAACGCGAATACCGGGTAGCGGAAGAAGCGCCGCTAATCGCCGGCGTGTTTGCCAACCGGCTGCGGATTAACATGGGGCTGCAATCCTGCGCGACCATAGAATACATTCTCACCGAAATCCTGGGGCAGCCGCATCCGGAACGGATCGGCCCGGACGCTCTGGAAATCCGCAGCCCGTACAACACATACCTCTGGGCGGGACTTCCGCCGGGGCCGATTTCCAATCCCGGACAGACGGCGCTGCAGGCTGCTTTTTCGCCCGCGGATACGCCCTGCTTTTATTTCCGGCTCAACGATCCGGTCTCCGGGACGCATACCTTCACCGTTTCACTGGACGACCACATCGAAGCCGGACGGGAAATTTACCTGAAACAGGCGGCCGGACGCTGATGCGGATTTCCAACCGGACGATCGAAGAAGTCAAAGCAAAGTCCGACATCGTAGAAATCGTGGGGGAATATACCCGGCTGGAACGGCGCGGTGCAAACTGGTGGGGATGCTGCCCGTTCCACAACGAAAAAACGCCCTCGTTCAATATCATGCCCGAAAAGAACATCTACCATTGTTTCGGGTGCGGGGTCAGCGGCACGGTCATTTCGTTTGTCATGGAGATGGAAAAAATTCCGTTTACGGAAGCCGTGGAAAGCCTGGCAAAAAAAGCCGGCATTGAAGTGATCTACGAAGGGGGAAGCGGACCGCAGGAAAACGGGAAAAAAGAAGACGAAACCCGGAAACTCCTTCTTGAACTCTATGACCGGACGGCAGGCACATTCCACTTCCTGCTCACGGAATCCAAACTTGGCGGGCCGGCACGCGCATACCTGCAGGACAGGGCGGTCAGCGGGCAGACAATCCGCGACTTCAGGCTGGGATTCGCCCCGGCAGACCGCCGCTGGCTGTACCGCTTTTTACGCAAAAAAGGCTACTCTCCCGAATTCCTGGAAAAATCCGGTCTGTTTTCCAAACGCTGGCCGGAAATCTGCGTGTTTGCCGGACGGCTGATTTTTCCCATTGCGGACCGGCGCGGCCGGATTCTGGCTTTCGGCGGCCGGATTCTGGCAGGGGACGGTCCGAAGTACATCAACTCCGGCGACCTGCCGCAATACAAAAAAGGGGAAACGCTGTTCGGGCTGCACCTTGCCCTGCCGCATATCCGGGAACAAAAAAGCGTCATCCTGTGCGAAGGCTACATGGACGTCATGGCATGGCATCAGGCCGGGATCCCAAATGCCGTAGCCCCGCTGGGCACCGCATTCACCCCGGAGCAGGCAAAGCTGGTACATGCGTTTGCCTCCACCGCGCTGTTGTGTTTTGACACGGACGCAGCAGGACGCAAGGCAACCTATGCCGCCATGCTGCTGTGCAGGGAAACCGGTATGGATGTGAAGGTGCTCGATGTACGCGGGGCAGGTTTCCCGGACTGCAAAGATCCTGCCGATATTTTGAAAAATCACGGGCCGGAAGCATTGAAAAAAGTTCTGGAAACCGGTATACTGGATATTGATTATCTGATTCTGAATGCGGGCGCCCAATTTGATTTGGGGACTCCGGAAGGAAAAACAAAAGCATGCGGATACCTGTTTCCGTATCTTGCAGCGATTGACTCGGACGTCAGGCTGGAATCCGTGGTTGCACGGGCGGCGGCGGCATTCGGAATAAGCAGTCAGGCGCTTTTCTCTGATTTTCAGAAGCGGAAGCAGCCTTCCCGTGCCAGGGCGGAGCCAGTGACAGAAGGCAAAAAACCTTCTGCCCGGAAACCGGGCGCAGAACTGCGCGCAATGCTGGCGGTTGTGGCCAATGCGGAGTTTTTTCCCAAAGTGCGCGGCGAAATTCACGCCGACGATCTGGAAGATCCTGCCGCAAAAGAGATCTTCATTCTGCTGGAGGAATGTTTTCGCAGCGACGCGCTTAGTTTTGATGCCGTACTGGAACACTGCAAAGACGGAGAATTGCGCTCGGTTATGACGGATGCCTATACGTCCGGCGAGTTTTCCACCCGGGCAGAAGAAATAGTGGACGACAGCATCAGACGGATTCAGAGAAACGTATTGGAAAAGCAGAAAGCCGGACTCATCGCAAAAATCAAGCTTGCTCCGGTTTCGGGAAACTCCCGCGGTGAAACGGATGTGGACGAAATGATTGCCCGTATCCGGGAGATTGACGGGAAATTAAAAGACTTAAAGGAAGCCTGAATACATGACGGATTCAAATCCGATTGATCCCGCAGTGGAAAAACTGATTGAATACGCAAAAGAGAAAAAATCCATCAGCTGGGATGAGCTGAACGAACTTTTACCGGATTCCGTGCTGAATAGCGATAAAATGGATCAGGTATTGGTTCTCCTGGAACAGAACGGCGTACAGATTCAGGAAGAAGAGGAAATTGCCGGAGACCCCGGTCCGGAAGAAAAAAAGAAAACGGAAACGGACGCAAAAAAACTCATCAGCAGCAGCGACAAGGATTCTTCGGTGGACGACCCTATCCGGCTGTACCTGCGGGAAATCGGCCGGGAAAACCTGCTTACGGCAGAGCAGGAAGTGGAACTCTCCAAAAAAATGGAAGACGGGGAGAATATCATCAAAAATGTCGTCAAAAATTCCGGGATGATTATTCCGGAATTTTACGCTATCGCCCAGCGTGCATTTTCCAAAATTGATCCCCACGAAAGCAACAAAACCAAAAAAGAGCTCAACGAAGAAATGGCTGAAAAACGCCGGCTGAAACATTTGTACGGCGACACCATCAAAGCTGTTTTCCCGGACATGAAACAATATATCACGCTGAAAAAGCGCCTGTTCGAACGGGAGCAGAGTATTGAAATCCTGCATGACGAAGAGCTTTCGGTTTACCGGGACAGAATCCTGCCCGTATTGCAGGAAGCGGAAATCCAGTCCGAAGAAATCGAGCGTTTCTCGGATAAATTTATGGAAGCCACAAAAAAAATCCGGGATTACCGGCGGCGGCAGGAAAAAAAGGAAAAGGAACTCCGGCTGGCGGATTACGGCGCACTGCGGAATCTGGGCAAACGGCTGGCCATCAGCCGCGAGCGCGCCAAACTGGAACAGGAACTGGGAATCAGCGCCAACGATATCAAAGAAATTTACACGCAGATACAGTTGCTGAACCGCAAACTCTGGAAACTCGAATGCGATTTTGAATGCCCGGTGGATGAAATCATTTCCATGGCGAAAGAAATCCAGCGCGGCCGGGTAATGATGAAAAACGCCAAGGACAAACTGATCAGCGCCAATTTGCGGCTTGTGGTTTCCATCGCCAAAAAATACACCAACCGCGGCCTGCATTTCTTCGACCTTGTGCAGGAAGGAAACATCGGCCTGATTAAAGCCGTGGAGAAATTCGAATACCGCAAGGGATACAAGTTTTCCACGTATGCCACCTGGTGGATCCGGCAGGCGATAACCCGTTCCATTTCAGACCAGGCGCGGACCATCCGCGTGCCGGTACACATGATCGAGCAAATCAACAAGGTTGTACGGGAATCGCGCCAGCTGATGCAGCGGCTGGGACGGGAACCCACCGATGAAGAGATTTCCGCGCAGCTTGGATGGAATGTGGCCAGGGTCAAGCAGGTGAAAAACGTGGCACGGGAACCGATTTCCCTGGAAACCCCCATCGGCGAAGAAGAGGATTCCCTGCTCGGCGATTTTATCGAAGACAAGGAAGTGGAAAATCCGGCGAACCAGACGTCTTTCAAACTCCTGCAGGAGCAGCTTTCCAGCGTATTGGCCACCCTGCCGCCGCGGGAACAGGAAGTGCTGCGGATGCGTTTCGGACTGGAAGACGGGTATTCCCTCACGCTGGAAGAAGTAGGGCTGTACTTCAATGTAACGAGGGAACGGATCCGGCAAATTGAAGCCAAAGCCCTCCGGCGCCTGCGGCATCCCCGGCGCAGCCGGAAACTGAAAGATTACCTGGACAACTGACGGATATCCGCCGCCGGTTGCCGGAATTGGATACGGAAAGTGGTAAGTAAGGAGAAGACCCTATGGTGATGACAGAGGTTTTGGACAAATTGAAAGAGCTTCAGGACATTCTGGCAGAAAAGAATGTTGTAGAAGCCAAAATCAAGGAGTCCCCCAGCGTATTGTCTTCGCAGGAAGAATTGCTCGCGCGGATGAAACGTGAATACATCGAAAAAGACAACCGCTGCCAAAAATGCAAGCAGGATATTACCCATCTGCAGGCAGAATTGTTCGAGGCGGAAAGCGCACGGGAACGGGCGGAAAAAGCCATGGACACCATCACAACACAGCGGGAATATGAAGCGCTGGACAAGGAAATCAAAGACGCACAGGAAAAAGAACAGACGGTGCGCAAAGAAATCCAGAAACTGGACCGCCAGTATCAGGGACTGGATGAAGAACTGAAAGGCGACGAAGAGCAGATTAAAAGCCAGGAAAGCGAACTGGAACAGCGCAAGGCCAGCCTGGAAGAAGAAATTGCCAAATATAATGAAGAACTGGAAGAGCTGAAAAAAGCCGAAGAAAACGTCTCTCCGGGAATTGATCCGGAAACCAAATTCAAGCTGGAACGCATCATCAAAAGCAAACAGGGCGTGGGCGTTGTCGCCATCAACGGGAACGTCTGTACCGGCTGCCATATGATTCTGCCGGCGCAGTTTGCCAACGACGTCCGTACCGGAGAGGGCATTCAATATTGCCCGTATTGCAGCCGGATCCTGTATTATGTGGAAAGCGCAGACGGCGAAAACAGCTTCTTTGACAACGAAGATGCCGGAAGTTTGGCGGATTTGGATGATTTCTCCGACGATGAAGAGATCGACGACGAAATGGACGACGAAATCGACGGGGAAAAAATGTCGGACTACGAAGATTAGTCCGCAGGAACGGAAATAAGACAGAGGGTGGTTGAGACCGCGCCCGGAAACTTGTTTTCCGGGTGAGGAAAGTCCGGGCTCCTCCGGAAATGACGCCGGCTAACGGCCGGGCGCCGGAAATGTAAATTCCCGGCGACAGACAGTGCCACAGAAAATACACTGCCCGGCATCCGCCGGGTGAGGGTGAAAAGGCGGGGTAAGAGCCCACCGCGTTTCCGGCAACGGAACGGCATGGTAAACCTCGTCAGGAGCAAGACCGAGCAGTAAAGGGTTTCCGGCCTATTTTACGGGTTGGTCGCGGAAGGCGCACGGCAACGTGCGTTCCAGACAGATGGTCTCGACGCGTTTTTCGGAACGCGGACAGAACCCGGCTTACCAACCCTCTGTCTTTTGTTTTTTCCCGCAGAAAATGCGGAAACGGAAAGAGTTGTGAAGTCCAGGAACGGAAAATACATTTTGTCTTCTCGCCATCATTTTTTTACGAAAAATATTTTCATTCTGGCGGGCGTACTGATACTGGCTGTTCTGGCAGCCGGAACGCTGCTTGTCCTGCAGCAGCAGAATTTTTTCCTGCCGTCGTTTTCCTCCGTTTACCGGGACTGGGAAAACGGAAACTACCTTTCCTGTTATGAAAAAACCGGGCGGATTCTGGCAAAACGCCCGCTGGACGGCGAAGCGCTGGCCCTGCACGGATTTTCGGCTTACTATCTTTTTACAGCCCAGACGGATGTTTCCGAAGAACAGGATTATCTGGAAAAAGCGGTTACTTCGCTGCGGAAATCCTGGTACCGGGTTGCAGAAAGTGAAAAACCGGACATCGCCTACATCCTCGGCAAAGCGTATTATCAGAAAGGTTTTTATTACGCGGATTTGGCGCTTAAATACCTGTTTTTTGCGCTGGATCACGGGGCGCAATACCCGGATATTCCGGAATTCTGCGGACTTTCCTATGCGCTGCTGGAAGATTACGAAAACGCGGCGGATTTTTTTACGAAGGCGCTTGCCAACAATCCTTCGGATTTGCTTTTATTCACACTGGCAGAAACATATGCCAAAATCCCCGACTATGCAAAAGCCAAGCAGTTTTTCACCGAAACGCTCCGCGTAACGGAGGACGATCTGCTGACGCTGAAATGCCGCAATGCAATGGGCCGGATTTTCTTATCGGAGCAGCAATATTCCGCCGCTGAGACGGAATTTCAGGCTGTACTGGAAAAAAATCCGGATTCTGCCGACGCATATTACGGTCTGGGGTTGATACAAGAAGCGCAGGGCGATATGGTAAAGGCAAGGTCGCTGTGGAGAAGGGCGCTGCGCCTGAATCCGGCGCATACAGGCGCTTTTGCAAAACTGAATGGGTGAAACGTGAATGCGTGAAATACCCTGTACTTGCCGTGCGCATGAAAACGGGACGGAAAAGATTGAAAAGGATGACGGTGCAAATAGAAACAAGCGGCGCACAAAACAAAGCGGATTGTGCGCCGTATACGGAAAAACAACGGCGGTTGGGAGGATAACGGTTTATGGGATTTTTTAAAAGTCTTTCTGCAGATATCGGCATTGATCTGGGCACTTGCAATACATTGATTTATGTGCGGGACAAAGGCATCGTGGTGAACGAGCCTTCCGTTGTGGCGGTGGAAAAAGGAACCAAGCGGGTAGTGGCAGTCGGAACGGACGCCAAACGGATGCTCTGGAAAACACCGGGCAACATTATGGCAATCCGGCCGCTGAAAGACGGCGTTATTGCGGATATGGATACCACGGAAAAAATGATCCGTTATTTTGTATCCAAAATCCTGCCCAGGCACGGATTGATCAAGCCGCGGATGGTGATCGGTATTCCCAGCTGCATCACGGACGTGGAAAACCGGGCTGTGAAGGAAAGCGCCTACAAAGCCGGCGCACGCGAAGTGCGCGTCATCGAAGAGTCGCTCGCGGCCGCCATCGGAGCTAAAATCCCCATTCATGAACCGGCCGGCAATATGGTGTGCGACATCGGCGGCGGAACATCCGAAGTATCGGTTATTTCTCTGGGCGGCATGGTGGTAACGAACGCCATCCGCATCGGCGGGGATGAATTCGACGACGCCATCATCAAACATGTGCGTTCGGTACATAACCTGATTATCGGGGAGCAAACCGCCGAACGGCTGAAAATTGAAATCGGAAATGCTTCACCGGAAAAAAACATCGAGAAAGTCGAAATCAAGGGGACGGACGCCATTACCGGCCTTCCCCGCAGGCTGGAGATTGATTCCGTGGAAGTCCGTGAAGCGCTGAAATCGCCGGTAACGCAGATTGTAGAAGAAATCAAGCGGACGCTTGCCCAAACGCCCGCCGAATTGAATGCAGACATTGTGGAACGCGGCATTGTCATGACGGGAGGAGGAGCCCTGCTGAAAGGGTTGCCCAAACTGATTTCCAAGGAAACTGGCGTACCGGTGATTGTGGCCGAAAATCCGATGAATTGCGTGGCTATCGGCGCCGGGCAGTATTATGAGATCTTCAAAGATATGTCCATCGGCAGAAGCATTTACGACGATCTGAACGACTGATTCCGTTTTCCCCGTCCATGATGAAGCGATGAAGCACAGAAGATTTTCATTCAAAGCGCAGCGCGATCTTTTCCTTTTGCTGGCTTACATCCTTGCAGCAGGGCTGTTTCTGTCTTTTTCCAGCGGGGGATTTGTCGTCAACTTCCGGCGTATCGGGTTTTCCGTGGTCTCGGGCATCCAACGCGGCGTATATTCCTGCGCTTCGTTCTTTTCCGGTACCGTCAATGCGGTGCGGGAACTTTCGGATTTGCGGGAAAAATACCGCGCGCTGGAAAAACGGCTGGAAAACTACGAAGCCATGCAGCGTTCCAATGCAGAAATCCGCCGCGAAAACGAGCGGCTGCGGGAACTGCTTGCGTTTACGGAAAACCTGCCGCACCGGAATATTCCGGCAGAAATCATCGGGCGGGATCCTTCGAACATGTACTCCGGCATCACGGTGAATAAAGGCGCGAGACACGGTATCCGCAAAAACATGACGGTGATTGCCTTTCAGAATTCCCCTGCCGGCGGGCTGGTCGGCAAAGTGGTGCAGGTCGGCGTCACAACTGCCATGATTATGCCGCTGTATGATTTCCAATGCTATATCCCGGCACGGCTGGAAGACACCCGCTTTCACGGACTGGTAAACGGGCAGGGGGACGCCGAGTCTCCGCTTGTTATGCGCTATGTACCGAAACGCGGGCAGGGTGAAATCCGCGCCGGGGAACGGATTGTCACATCCGGGGAAAGCCGGACTTATCCGGCCGGCATTTCCGTCGGTATCGTATCCGGTATAACGTCAAACGATTACGAAAATTCCATCGAAATCCTGGTCCAACCGGCTGTGGATTTTGCCAAACTGGACACGGTGTTTCTTCTGGATCCGGAAGAAGACGGCGGCGGGGACGCAACATGAAAAAAGTGATTTTCTGGTCTGCCATAGCCGCTTTGTTTCTCGCCCTTTTAGAGGCAGCCGTGCTGTCCAATATCACCATTTTGCCGGCGTTACCGGATCTCGTGCTGCTTTTGGTTGTGTACGTGGCACTGAAAAACGGATCGGCAGCGGGCTGTACATGCGGTTTTTTGGCCGGTATGATCCTGGATTTTGTGTC
>JADIMS010000016.1 GCA_017694555.1 Candidatus Avitreponema avistercoris | reverse complement strand
GGATCTACCTGCGCCAGTTCCCGGAACAAAGCGTCCGCACCTTCCCGCTCCAGCCGTTCCTGCAAACGGCGGCGCGTTTCCGGTCCCGGCTGCGGCGTATCCGGCAGCCCCAGCAGAAAATTACGCAGGTAAAAGCCTGTTCCGCCGCACAGAACGGGAATCCGGCCGCGGCGCCGGATATCCTGACAGCACAAATCCGCTTCACGTACAAAATCCCCGGCGCAAAACGGCTCCTGCGGGGAACGGATGTCAATGAGATGGTGGGGAAGCCGGTGCAGAAGCTCCGGCGGAGGTTTTGCCGTACCGATGTCCATGCCCCGGTAAATCTGCATGGAATCCGCACTGATAATTTCAATCGCAGGCGGTAAGGTCCCGGAATCCGCCCACAACTTTTCCAGCACTTCCGTTTTACCGGAAGCCGTTGCCCCGAACAGCAGGACAACCGGAATTCCAGGCATTCTCCGGTTACTGTTCTTCGATCTTATACTCGACCTGGTTGGTAAATACCTGCCGGGCGGCCAGGGAGACAACTTTGCCGTCGTTCTCCGCAATTTCCGGATCCCTCACCATGGACAGCTGGTAGGCGCGCCGTACAGCCGCGCAGGTGATTTCATACACATTGCCGGAAAATTCAATGAGCTGCTCTAATGGAAAAATCATATTCCTATGATATACATTTTCCGCTTTTTATGCAATACTGAAGGTACGGAAGATGCGTTCTTCCCAATTCACAAAACGGAGACTGCATGACCCAAAAAGAAAAACTCCAAAGGCTCAGAAAACCCGTCCTGCGCGGCGCGGCCATAGTTGTGGTTCTGGGCTTTATCCTGACCAGCGTATTCATCGTCGATCAGACCGAAGACAGCGTGGTCACGCGTTTCGGAAAATACCAGAGTACCGTCGGCCCGGGACTGCACTTCAAGCTGCCATTCGGCATTGACCGCCATTACAACGTCCCGACCAAAATCGTACAGACCGAGCAGTTCGGGTTCCGTACAACCGGCGGACGCGTCATCACCGCTGCAGGACAAGCCGGATTGTCGCACGAGTCCACAATGCTGACCGGGGATCTGAATATCGTGGACGTGGAATGGATTATCCAGTACCGCATCAACGATCCGCGGGCCTGGCTGTTCAATGTGGAGCGGGATGTCCGCGTCAGCACAATCCGCGACGTATCCCAGGCAGTCATCAATGCGCTGGTAGGGGACCGCGCGATTCTCGACGTGATGGGGCCGGAACGGACGGCGATTGAAAGCAACGCCGTAACCATGATGAATACACAGTTGCAGGAATTCGGGCTGGGCGTTTCCGTCATCAGCGTACAGCTGCAAAACATCGTACCGCCGCCGGGCGTGCAGGCGGCTTTTGAAGACGTCAACAAAGCCATTCAGGACATGAACCGCCTGATCAACGAGGGCAAAGAAGCCTACAACACGGAAATCCCGAAAGCCGCCGGTGAAGCGGAACAAATGATCCAAGTGGCGCAGGGCTATGCCACAGAACGCGTCAACCGGGCAAACGGCGACGTCGCGCGTTTTAACGCCGTATACGGGGAATACCGCCGTGCGCCGGACGTAACGCGGAACCGGCTCTATCTGGAAACCTGGGAAAGCCTGTTCTCCGAAAAAGACGGCTCTTCCCTTGTGGACCGGGATCTGGACAATTTTCTGCCGCTGAAAAATCTCGGCCAGGGAGGCGCGCAATGAAAAAAGCCGCAGCATCTTCCATTCTGATTATCATTGTGCTGGCAGTCTTTGTCCTTGCCAATTCGTTTTACGTAATCGACGAAGGCACCCAGTGTGTCGTCATCCGCTTCGGCGAAATTGTCCGCGCCACCACAAAAGCCGGACTGAATCTGAAAATCCCGCTGCTGGAAACCACCGTCGTTTATCCCAAAAAAGTGATGTCACTGGAAGGGGATTCGCAGCGGATTCCCACACGGGAAAACCAGTTTATCATCGTAGAAACCACAAGCCGCTGGCGTATCGTCGATCCGGTGAAGTTTTATGAATCGGTCACAACGACGGAAACCGCTTACTCCCGCTTGCGGGACATCGTCGATTCCGCCGTCCGCACGGTCATCACGTCTTCCGGTCTGAATGAAGTGGTCCGCAGCTCCAACCTGATCAACGACCTGCAGCACGAAGAAAACTTCGCGCTCGGAAGTGAAAGCGAAGACGTGGAGATGGAAGACTTTACAGGCGAAAAAATTGTGTACGAAACCATTGAACGGGGACGGCGTGCGCTCAGTTCCGAAATGGCCGACATCGCCCGCGAAAAAGTACCGGAATTCGGGATCGAGCTGCTCGATATTGTGCCGCGCCAGATCCGCTATTCGGACGAACTGACCGAAAGCGTGTACAACCGCATGATCAAAGAGCGCAACCAGATTGCCCAGCGTTTCCGGTCTGCCGGCGAAGGGCGGAAAGCCGTCTGGCAGGGTATGCTGGAAAACGAACGCCGCCGCCTGTTGTCCGGCGCGTACAGCGAAGCGGAAAAAATCCGCGGACAGGCGGATGCCGAAGCCGCGCGCATTTATGCGGAAGCTTACGGAAAGGATCCGGAATTTTTCCGGTTTTGGCGGAGTATCGAAGCGTACCGGAAAACCGTGCCCAACTTTGACAAAGTGCTCAGCACGGATATGGACTTCTTCCGGTATTTGTATTCCCCGTCCGGGCGCTGACCGGAATACACGGCGGCAGGTATGATTCCGTTCCTCTTCCGTACAGAAACCGGCGGCAGACGTGTGCTGGCTCTGGACAGCGGACTGCGGCCCGAAGCTTTTTCCAAAAGCGGCCGGGCGGCGGCAGTTGCGGAAACAGGCATTCTGGTTTCCCCCGGAGGGGAAACCGGAATCTGGCAAATCCAGGGAACAGCATGCAGGCCGGAAAGCGGAACCGTATTTTTTTACGGGGAAGATTTTCCGGGTGAGCCCGTGCTTTCCTGTCTGGAATCTTTGTACCCGCCGGACGCCGGAACAGACATACACACAGCAGCCGCCGCGCATACCGGTACGGATCAGGGGGAACGGGCAGCATTATGGCAAAAATTCCGCAATTGGATCCGGATGGCTGCCGGCTCCCCGGATATTCTCCGCGCCGCCGCCGCGCTCGGCCCCGGCGGAATCCTGTATAACCATGCAGACGGACGGACGCTGCTTTTACCGCCGGG
>JADIMS010000002.1 GCA_017694555.1 Candidatus Avitreponema avistercoris | reverse complement strand
GGAAAAAAGAGACGCCAGCAGATTGGCGCTTCCCGTGATGTACGGATTCAGCGTATTGCGGAATGCGTGGCAAAAATACACCCGCCATTCCTGAATCCCCCGGGAGCGTATGTTGGTAATATAAGGCTGGCCAAGCTGATCGAGCATCGTCGCCCGGATCATGCGCATGGTGCCGCCAACCCCGCCGAGAAAACTGGCCAGCAAAGGGAGGAAAATATGATGCGCATAACTGAACGTAAAGCGGACGGGATTATCCGAAAACGGAAACGGCGGGTATGCCGTCACGGGGAAAAACCCGGTGACCGCGGCAAACAGCTGGAACAAAATCAGCATCAGGATACCGGGAAACGCATGAAACACCAGCGCAAAAAAAGTCACGGCAAAATCGGTTTTTGTCCCGGCTTTTGAGGAAAACCAGACGCCGAGGAAAAATGAAAAGCCCGTAATCAAAATGAGGGAAACCAAGTTCAAAACCAGGGAATTCATGAGCCGCGAACCAATCAAATACGCGACGGGCGCGCGGGAAATCAGGCTTACGCCAAGATTGTGATCCACCAGTACCCGTTTCAGCCAGCTGAAATACTGCGCGTAAAACGGTTTATCCAGGCCGAGTTCCGCCCGCTGGGCCGCAATCTGCGCTTCCGACAAAAATGTATCCCCGCGCCCGGATGCATCCACCCCGCGGCCGGAAGCGCCGCCGGAGGCGCCGGCCAAAAGCTGCTGCGTCATCAGCTGATCCACAATATCGCCGGGCGCAAGCTCCATCAGGGCGAAAATGGCAAACCCGAGCACAAACAGGATCAGGAACATGGTCACAACCCTGCCGCAGATAAAAAACAAAAGCGGGTGTTTTTTCCTGACCGCATAAAATGCTCCGGCGGCGCGGCGCACGGGCTCAAAAAGATGCAAAAGCGGCCTCCTGAAGAAAAATATGTTCGCTGCGCAATCCGCCCACATGGTCAAAATACACATTGGAAAAATCCCAGCGGTTGTGGACGGCAAGAAAACTCTGCGGACGCACAAGGTAAATCAACGGACATTGTTCCAGCAGAATCGTCTGATATTCGTCCCAGATTGCTTTGGCTTTTTCTTCGTCCGGCGTAAAACAGCCTTCGTTATACAGAAAATCGATACGCGCTTCCCATTCCGTCGCCGGCGTTTTTTGCAGCGGATACCAAACATGCAGATTGCCGTCTGACGGCCATACGTTGGAGCCCTGCGACGGCCAGTAGTTTGCGCCCAGTCCGACAATCACCGACTGCCAGTCGTAAGTGGACGTCAGCTGTTCAATCATTTTCTGGAAATCCAGCGCGCGGATCCGGATGCGAATTCCGGCTTTGGCGCATTCATCCGCAATAATTGAAGCGATGTCCGTGGCTACGGAACTGTCCGCCGTAATGGTCAGATCGAATTCGACAGCATTCCCTTCCGCGTCCCGCAAAATGCCCGCAGCGTCTTTCTGCATCCCGCATTCCGCCAAAAGCGCGGCGGCCGCTTCGTGGTCAAAACGGTACTGCAGCGTAATATCCGGATTGTAGAAGAGGTTCGGCTCCGGAAAAAAATCGTACTTGGGATCGGCCAAGCCCCGGAATGTCTGGGAAATGATGCGGTCGCGGTTCAGCAGGCAGCTCATAGCCTGCCGGAATTCTTTTTGCGTAAACCAGCGGTAAAACGGTTTTTCCTGATTTATGGGATTCTGGTTGAATGTCCAGAACGTTGCGCCGAGCGATCCGTCTGCACGGAAAACCGTGTAATCCGGATTGTCCTGACTCAGCATTTCATCGACGTCTTCCGGGCGCAGGCTGTAAAAATCCTGGCGTCCTTGTTTAAACAGCAAAAACTGCGTATTTTGATCCGGCACAATCTGTACGGTTTTTTCTTCCGGATACGGCGCCGGAAAGCCGTTGCCGTCTTTGTTCCAATAATCCGGATTCCGGCGGTACACCAGACGCTGCCCCGGCGTATATTCCACCAAAAACCACATTCCCATGGACGGAATCTGCCGCGGGTCGGAAGCCACGCTGAATAAATCCAGGACAGCGCGCGTTCCGCCGCGTTCTTTTGCTTCCCGGAAAATAAATGCCGGGCCGAAAATGCGGTTTGTAGACAACAAGGCATTTGCGTCCATACGGGGAAGATGAAATGCGAAACGCTTATCATCAATTTTTTCCACCGTAATTTCTGCCGTAGTGCCGTCCTCCATTTCTACAAAACGGCTGTTATAAGCGGAACTGTGAAAAGCGGGATCGCCTTCGATTTCATTGTACCAGAAAATAACATCGTCCGAAGTTACCGGGATTTTTTCTTCCTTTCCGAAAAAGGACCAGTACAAATCCTCCCGCAGGGTATATACCACCGACAGCGTACCGGCTTCTTCGTCCGGGATAATTTCCGCAGAAGCGCAGCGGGGAATAAATTCATGCCGGACATAATCGTAATCCAAAAGCGGATCATACATATGGGAAACCACGCCCAGCGTTTCGGCGTCCCGTTCCGCGACCAGCAGGTTGAACGTCTTCGGATCATTGGTAATGCTTTCGTACAGAACGCCGCCCGGAATGCCGTCAACCGGATTTTCGCCGCGCCAGGGTTTATAGGACGTGCGGGCTTCGATGTAATCCGAGCCGTCGGTCTGCATTGCTTCAATCTCGGCAAGCGTGTATTCCACCGGACGGTAACAGCCGGGAAACAGGCAAAGCGCCGCGGCGGAAAATAAACCGAATAAAACCTTCATCCTGCGTTCATTGTACACCGTTTTTCTTTTTCCGGTAAAGCGGATAACCGGCAAGGAATCCGGCGGAACCCAGTATCATCAGCAGACAGAGAATCTGCCCCGTGGAAATATTCAACAGTGATTCCAGCAAATACGTGGGCGCATCCGCTTCCCCCCGCGTAATCCGGAAACCAAGATTGGAATCCGGCTCGCGGAAATATTCAATCACAAAGCGGAACAGCCCGTAACCAAGCGTATACATGGCAGAAATGAAGCCGTTCCACGGTTTCCGTTTGCGGAAAACAAACCAGAGCAGCGCCCACAGTACAAGCCCTTCAAACAACGCTTCGTACAGCTGGCTCGGATGGCGGGGCAGATTCACGGTGGCTGCGCCCAGCGGAACCGGAATCCCGTTGCGGGCCGCGAATTCCTGCACCCACTCTTCCGACAGCGGGAAACGCCGCGCAGACGGAAAAAACATGCCCAGCGGGCTTTCCGTTACGCGGCCATACAGTTCCCCGTTCAGGAAATTACCAAGCCGCCCGAATGTATAGCCCAGCGGAATGGAAGCCGTCATGCAGTCGCACCAGGCCGCAAATGGTTTCCGGTAACGCACGCACCAAAGAACCATCCCGAGACAGCCGCCGATAAAACCGCCGTGGTAAGACATACCGGCAAGTCCGGTCCACTGCCCGTCGCGGAACGGCCAGAAAATCAGCCACGGCCGGCGCAGGTAAATGCCGGATGTATCGTAAACCAGCGCGGCAAAAATCCGCGCGCCCAAAAGAAGGCCGACAATCCCCCAAGTGAAAAAACGCAGGACATCGTCATCGCTCACTTTCATGCCGGAAAACTTTTCCAGTTCCCCGTTTTTTACCTGATACCGGAACGCAAAAAAAGCCGCCGCAAAGGCAAAAAGATACATGAGGCCGTACCAGCGGAGGAAAGGTACGCCGGGAATGATTTCCGGTTTAATCCACGACGGATAATTCAAAAACAAAAGCATTTCGTTTCACCTTCCTGTATCATTTCCGCTGCCGGAATTTTCCAACGGCGCCCACCGGATAATTCCCGGAGACGGATCAAAGAAAAAATACACGCCGGTCATTTTTTCATTAACCTCGAAATAGCGGCCGTGACTTTCCAAAATCACGCCCGGCCATACATCGCCATGTACCAAAACCTTGGACACTGCGTGCCCGCCAAAGCGCTCTTTCAGCGTAAAAATCCGCATGGCAAGCCGTTCTTTTTGCTTCATCAGCGAAAGCTTTTTCTGCCGCAACGAGCGGACAACAGGATCGTCATCTCCCCCGGCAAGCGCACGCAGTTTCTTTTCTGTCCCGGCAAGCTCTTCCATCACTTTGGCAAAATCCTGTTCCGCAAATTCCACCTGTTCGCCTACGATATAATTCTGCCCAAACGAAACCACAGTACGCAGTTTCCGCGCCGTTCCGAGCTGGACAGCTTCCACACCATAGCGTGCGCGGACCGTCCCGCCCGTCAAAATGCCCGGGATTCCGCCAACGGAAAAGCGGCCGTTCGTTTTCACGGCGCAGCGGAAGCAATATTTTTCTACACGGACGTCCCCGCCCGCAAGAAGCCGCGCATTTTCAGCAAAACCGATATCGATCCCGTTCCGCGCCCAGACCGTACCCAGCTTTCCGCCTTTTATCCCGCCTTTAACCACTACAGAATCTTCGCTGGAAAGGATGGACGCATCCGCGTTTCCGTTCAATGTCAGAACACCTTCCGCCTTTACCGTTGCGCCTTTTTGCACATTCCCGCGGATCACCACTGCGCCCGGAAAACATTCGGAGGGATCATCCGGCCCGACATCCCGCAAAAACTCCCTGCGGTCTGAAACCGAAATCTCCTCGCCGTTCCGGACAATTTCCCCGGAAACAGCGGCATAAAAACACCACCAGCCGTCTTCTTCCCGTTTCTCTACAAAAAAGCCGGGCTGCGGAACCGGTACCGCTTCTTTACCGGTAAACGGAATGGGGTTCCCCAGCACATCCCGGCCGTTGGCCCCGGCTTCCATCACGCGGTAAGCAAGAATTTTCCCGCCTTTCCGCACAATTCCACCCGGCCCGGAAGCATCCCATACAACCAGCGGAGAGCCCGGCGGCACTGCGGGCGTTCCCTGTGCAATCCGCGTTTTGCACTCCCTGCCCGCCGTTTCGGCTTCCCGGATCAACGCCTGAATACGCGCGCGGTCAAATTCCTGCACAGCGGCGGCAGTCTGTCCGGAAAACGCCGCGCGTACCCGTTCTTCTGTCAAAGGTTCGCCCGCCCCGGCAGCCGGGCATAGCGTCAGAAAAAGCTCCATCCTGTCCGCAGAAGGCTGCAACTCGGCATACGCGTCGCAATACGGCAAAATGCGGGCAAACAGCGCATTACCGGAATCTTCCAGCAAAAACGCGCCGTGCTGCCCGGCGCGGATGCCTTCCGGCTCCACAGAAAGCGTTTCATCGGTATGGATTACCGGAGCATCCCCGGAAAGACCGGGAATCGCCGCGCCATAAATATCCACGCCGGGTTTGCCGGGTTCCCCGCAGACAAATTCCAGCGCAAGGTCACCCTGCACAACAAATCCGATTTTCAGCCCCGGTGAGGAAATTTCCGGCGGGGTGCGGAATAAATTTCCGTATTCCGCAATATGGTTTTCCGCCCAAACGCTGATCCGCCTGCGGATTGCGGCAAATTCCGCACCTTCCAGCCATTTCACATTTTCCCGCAGCCCTGCGGATATACCTTTTGACGGCGGAATTCCCTGCGCTACAGGCAAATCCACCAACTCCATCTCATCAGAATCGCGGAATTGGAACAGCCGCTCTTTCAGCAAATCAGGATCCGCAAAACGGATTTTGCTGGAATTCAGCACGGAAGCAATCAGCTTAAAATCCAATGTATGCGGCGCATCCGCCGCTTTCCGGACATACAGAAAAGCGCGTAATTTATCATTCGAAACCGAAAGCCTTACGTCAAATCCATCCGGCCGGATAATCGGGAACGAAAAGAATTCACCCGGAAAAGATCTGGCCCGCGCAAGCTCTTTTTCCAGAATTTTTCCGGAAGAAAGCGCCTGCCGGGGAATTTTTTTTTCTTCTGCCGCAGCATACAATTCGTCCAAAGAAGGGTATCCGTCCAACGG
>JADIMS010000169.1 GCA_017694555.1 Candidatus Avitreponema avistercoris | reverse complement strand
CCAGAACCCTGCGCAGGGGCGCGGCTTTCGCCGGAAGCACCGGACGGTGCGGCAGGCTTAACCGCCGGCTGTTCCGGTGCAGGAGACGGAACCGGGCGGTCGCCGGAGGTATCTGCGGCGTTTTTTTCCTGTCCGTCGGATCCGGAAGCCGGGGAACGCCGGACAACCACGACTTTCTTGCGCGGCGCGGCGCCGTTTCCTTCCAGACGGGCTGCCCCGGTTTCAGGCATCTGTTTCTCCTGCGGTTCTTCCGCAGGAGAAACAGGGACAGCCTGCTCATTTTTCGGTTTTTGAATGCGGATGACTTTCGGTTTCTGGGTGTTCTGGGAATCGTCTGGCATATAACTCCTATTCTTCTCTCTTATTCGTCTTCGTATTCAACGCTAAGACCGACGCCGCAATTCGGGCGGGTCACCATATCCACCGCAGCACCCGCATCGATCGTGATTTCGGCGCCGCATTCCGGACACTCAATTGTTTCCACCGCAGGTTCCGCCGGTCCGCGGGTCTCTCCGGCATCCGGCGCCGGAGAAGCATCCAGGAGCCGGCCCAGTTCCCCGCGCAGGTCGTCGGTCATGCCGTCCAGCGCAAACAACGCCCCGCGGTCCATGGCGGCAGCTTCCGCCAGTCCGGGAATTCCGGCAGCAGAAAGCACGGCTGCCAACCCGTCCGACAGAACAGCTTCCTGGGGGAACTCCGTTTCCGGCTCTTCGTCCGAAAACAGACCGTCCACAGCCTTGCGGGAAGCGGCGGCGATGTCCATCTCTTCAAAATCTTCCCGCGTTTTCACATCAATATTCCAATCCACGAGGCGGTTTGCCAGCCGGACATTGCGGCCTTCCTTTCCGACAGCCAGGGAAAACTGCTTGTCGGAAACCACGGCGCATGCGGAACGTTTTGCCGTATCCAGAATCACCACATCTTCCACTTCCGCGGGAGACAGGGCGTTCCGGATGAACACGCGGGGATCATCGTCATAGCGCAGCACATCGATTTTTTCGCCTTCCAATTCATTGATGACTGCCTGAATACGCACGCCTTTCAGCCCGACGCATGCGCCCACAGGATCCACGTCGTCCCGGTGGGAAAACACGGCGACTTTCGTGCGGTATCCCGGCTCGCGGACGATTTTATAGATTTCCACCGTCTTGTCGTAAATCTCCGGAATCTCCAGCTCCAGAATCCGGCGCACGAATTCCGGATCGGTACGGGAAAGTACAATCTGCAGGCCGGAAGGCGTTTTCCGCACTTCGGAAACATAAGCCTTGATTCTGGCATTCGGTTCGTATTTTTCCCGGGGCGACTGGAACTTCCGCGGCAGGATGCCCTCGGTTTTGCCGAGATCCACATAAATATTGCCGTTGCGTTCCCGCTGGTAATAGCCGATGATGATTTCCCCTTCTTTTTCTTTGAAGTCCGAATACAGGCTGTCTTTCTGGATGTCCCGCACCGACTGGTGCGCCGTCTGTTTCCCGGACTGCACCGAAACGCGGTCAAAATCCTTCGGATTTACTTCGATGAGCAGCTCATCCCCGACTTCGCATTCCGGATCCAGTTCCAGGGCCTCTTCCAGCTCGATTTCGATCAGGGGATCGTATACCCCGTCAACAACGGTTTTCTTGGAATAAATCGAAACATCCGAATGATCTTCGTTGAACTGCACTACGGCGTTGTCGTTGCGGCCGAATTTCCGCTTATAAGCCGCCTTCAGTGTGTCCTCAATCATTTTGAAAACCAGCTCTTCGTCAATCCCTTTTTCCTGGACAAGCTGGCGTATCGCATCTGCCATTTCTGAAGACATGAAACACTCCTCGTCTGATTGTCGTTATGGATTCCCGGAACCGTCTGCCAATTTCGCTTTGGCAATCTCCGTATACCGGTATTCTTTTTCCCCGTCCGCGCCGGATAAAACCACCGACTCCGGACCGGAAGATACAATACATCCGGACACCCAGTCCGCCGCCGGGATATACCACACCCGGACCGGCCGGCCTGTGAATACCGCAAACTCCCCGGCGTTTTTCAATTTCCGCCCGACGCCGGGAGACGTCACTTCCATGGACAAATCCCGCGCATCCAAAAGCGAAGAAAGCCTTGCCTGCAGCACACGGTGTACCGCCGCGCAGTCATCAATCCCGACTGCATCCGGGCCGGCAATCACGGCCCGCACCTGAACGCCGCCTGCCTGCCGGGAAACGTGCAGTTCCACCAGCGCATAGCCGAGCGGACGGACCACTTTGCTGCATTCCTGAAAATAAGGAAGCGATTCCAAATCCACGTATTCCACGGCGCACCTTTTAAAGCCCGCATATAAAAAAAGAGTCGTTTGGACGACCCTTTCTATCACGGAGCGTAACTTCATTTTATATTCCTGATTGTATTAAAAGAAGGGGAAAATGTCAACACCGCGGGAAACGGGCGCTGCGAAAATCCTCCCCTGCGGTTAACCGGAACGCGCTTCTTTCCGATATACTAAATCAGGAAGAACGGAGAGGGAAACATGCTGCAGAATATTACATTTCAGGACAATCTGTATCAAATGGCGCGTTCCATCGACACTGTTTTTGAAGGCTTACAGCTGGATCTGGCGCCGGAATATTTCCACAAAAAGACCATGTCGGACCTGGCGTTTTTTGACGCATGTATCCGGCGGATCCATGCGGATTTACAGAAAAACAACCGTCTTGCAGATTACCTGCCGCTGATGCAGGCCATGCATTCCTGCCAGCAGAAGCTGCTGCAGCTGCTGGACCGGATTCTGGGCGGGGAGATTCCTTCCGCGGACGCATTTGCCGCCAACCTCGCCGATTTGCAGGAAATGCGGAACCGCCATGCCAAGCTGGCCGGGGAAACGCAGGAAAGCATCGTCCGGACAGAAAAACCCGGCGATTCAAAAGACATTGTTTCCAGCAGCGAACTTTCGGAACTGCTGAATTTCCAGTGAGGCGGACGATGCGCATCACCGGAGGAATCCTGCACGGACGGCGGGTGGAATGCCCGCCCGGCGAAATCCGTCCCGCAATGGACCGCGCCAGGGAGTCGTTTTTTGCCGTTTTGGGCGACCTGAGCGGCAAGGCATTCCTCGATGTATTCAGCGGATCCGGCATCTGCGCACTGGAAGCCGCTTCCCGCGGGGCGGAACGGATTGTGCTGGTGGAAAAAGACCGCGGAAAAGCCGGCGTCATTCTGCAAAACATTGCCGTTTCCCCGGTCCGCATCCGCTGTTCGTTTCTTCCGGCGGAACTGTTCTTAAAACGCACAAAAGAAAGCTTTGACATCATCTACTTCGACCCTCCCTTTCCCTACCGTTTCCACCTTGCGCTGCTGGAAACCTGTGCGGAACGGGATGTCCTGCGTCCCGGCGGACTGGCGCTCATCCACAGACCGCGGGAAACCGGCTTGCCGGACTGCGCAGGCGGACGGCTGCACCGGATTGACCGGCGGATTTACGGACGTTCCATCGTAGATTTTTACCGCAAAACGTGAGCGGACGCAGGCAGATGAAGCGGCGTTCTGCGCCGGATTTTCACGGGAACCGGTAAAATGAAAATTCAATGAAAATCCGCAGAATTTATCATTTATTCCTTGCAATAAAATCAATATAGGAATAAACTAAAATTTAAGGTTGTTTTCATTTAAAAATCAACCGCCGTCATTCAGGTTTATGGAGAACAGCGTTCCAGAAAATTCTGGTTTTGTCAAAACAACAGAAGACTCCGCAAAGGCTCTCAATCCGGCACAAAAAGCCTTGTTAAATCGGCGCGGCAATGAATTTTTCAATGAAGGGAACATCGAAGCCGCGAAACGTATTTTTATGACGACCGGCTATTCGGACGGCCTGAGCCGCGTGGGTGATATGTACGCCAGGGAAAACAAACACCTGGAAGCACTGCGGATGTACTGGCTGGCCCGGAACAGGCGCAAATTTGAGCCGCTCATCGAAAATCTCAGTGCGGTAGTGTCTGCCGTACTCGCAAACGACAGGAGTCCACGTGTCTGACTTTTTTACGGAAATGCCCGCCATTCCGGAACCGGTTCCGGAAATCTCCGAAGAGGACAAACGGTTTAATGAAATCGCAGAGCTGTCAAAAAACGGTTACCTGCTGCTGAAAGACAATTGCTGCGACGAGGCGGAAAATGCATTCCGGAAGATTCTGGCGCTGGATGAAAACAACAACTACGCACTGGTCGGACTGGGGGACGCGGAGCGTAAAAAAGAAAACTACGGGCAGGCGGTGGATTACTACTCCCGCTGCCTGCGCTTCCATCCGGGAAACAATTATGCGCTGTTCGGTCTGGCAGACTGCTACAAAGCGCTCGGGATGTACAATAAAGCAATCGAAATCTGGCAGCAATACCTGGAACACGACGATAAAAACATTACGGTGCTGACCCGCGTGGCCGACGCATACCGGAAAATCCGCGACTTTAAACATTCCAAAATCCTGTACCTGCGGGTACTCGATATGGAAGAAGACAATCCTTACGCCCTGATCGGACTGGGGCATCTGCATTACGACTTTAAGGAATACCGCGACGCGCTGTATTATTGGCAGAAAATGCTGGAACGTACCGGACAGCAGGTGGATATCCGGGTCCTGACATCCATCGGAAACTGCCACCGGAAACTGAAAACATACGAACGCGGCATTTATTATTTCCAGCAGGCGTTGCAGATGGACGCCAATAATTTTTATGCACTGTTCGGAATGGCGGACTGTTACCGCGGGCTGAATATGCAGGAAAAATCCGTGGAATATTGGAACCGGATTTTGGAAATCGATCCGGAGAACAAAGTGATCCTGACCCGCGCAGGCGATGCGTACCGGAATATGGGCGACTTTACGCGGGCGGAACAATATTACCAGCGGGCACTGGACATCGAATTTGACGTATATGCGGTTCTCGGCATTGCGATGATCAACAAAAAGCGGGGAAAATACGAAGAAGCCATCAAAAGCCTTTCCCAGCTGATGCAGTCCGATCCACGCAACTACCGCCTGTATCTGGAGCTGGCAGACTGCCATCTGGCGCTGAAAAACCGGCAGATGGCTATCGATACCCTGCTCCGCTTCCAGCGTTTCGGTATCCGGAACCAGCCGGTAAGCGAAATGCTGCACAAACTGCAGGCGCAGATATAAGCGCCGTCCGGTTTGGGGTTTATGGCACAGGAAGCAGATTTGCAGGGGGAAGCGCTTTCCGGTATGTATCCGGAAGAAATCCGGGAGCAGTTTACGGCAGCCGGATGGGAACCGTTCCGGGCGCAGCAAGTGTCCGGGTGGATTTCCAAAGGCGTTCTGGACGCGGCAGATATGCGCAATCTGCCGCAAAACATACGGGAAGCGCTGGCGGCAAAAAAACCGCGGCCGGTATGCACAAGTTCCGTCGGCAAGATTCTGCGGGATCCGGACGGCACGGTGAAACTGCAAATCCGGCTGGATGACGCATCCGCAGTGGAAACCGTTTTATTGTCCGACGCCGCAGGAAGAAAAACCGCCTGCGTTTCATCCCAGGCCGGCTGCCCGCTTGCCTGCCGTTTTTGCAAAACCGGAACGCTCGGCTTCCGCCGCAATCTCCGTGCCGGGGAAATCACCGAGCAATTCCTTTTTTTGGAAAAAGAAGCGGGAAAGCTGGACAATATTGTATTTATGGGGATGGGGGAACCGCTGCTGAATCTGCACGCCGTCCGGAAGGCTGTGGCAATTCTCACGGCAAAAAGCGGGCGCGCGCTGTCCCGGCGCCGGATTACCATTTCCACCGCCGGAATTTGCAGCGGTATTTATGACCTCGCGGACAACGGGCCGGATGTCCGGCTTGCGGTTTCGCTCACAACGGCGGATCCCGGTTTGCGGCGCGAACTGATGCCGGTGGAAAAAAACAATCCGCTGCCGGAACTGAAAAAAGCCCTGCGCTGTTTTTGTGAAAAAACCGGACGGCGCATCACGCTGGAAGCGGCTATGCTGCGGAACGTCAACATGAGCCGGAATCATGCCCGGCAGCTGGCGGAATTCTGCGCCGGACTGCATGCGAACGTCAATCTGATTCCCTGGAATCCTGTGGAAGGGCTGCCATTTTCCCGGCCGTCGCCGGCGGAAACCAAAGCCTTTTCCGCTGAACTGGAATCCCTCGGGGTGAACGTAGTTGTCCGCTATCCCCGCGGGCGTTCTGTAGCCGGCGCATGCGGACAGCTCGGCGAAACCGGTATTTCCGTGCCGCAGGAAACGCCGGAAAAGACGCAGGGGGAAACCCCGTCCTAATCCGGGGTGCAGAGGCGATTCCCCGCATGCGGACGCGGTACACAGCCGTATGAGGACAGCAGCCGCAGGGTTATACGCAATCCGAAAGGCTCAGTCCCCGGAAACAGGGGAAGACACAAGCGCCGCAGCCGCATTTTCTGCCCGGGCCCGGCCGGAAAACAGGGACACGGAACCGCGGGGAATCCAGCCGCCTTCCAGCGAAACCCACAACATCCGCGTATCCCCGCTTTCAACAAAGCGGCTGCCCGTCACTGCGAAAACATCGCCGCGGCGGCAATGGGATACCGTTACACCCTGTTCGGAAGGCTGGTCCAGCAAAACGGCATAGGGCCGCGTCACAACGGCAAAACGGTTTTTTTCTTCCACAATGTAAGTAGGCGGAAAATCAATGGCGCCGATTTTGGCGTTTCCGGTACACGAAACGGCAGAAAAAAGCAAAAGTAAAACCGGGAAAGCGGATAGCAAGCGGAACGCGCCGGGCATACTTATTCCCCTGCAGCAAACCACGCCGCCAAACCGGGCAAAAGCTTGCGGTCCGAATCCACAAGATACAGCGAAGGAATCTCTGAAAAGCGGAACCACGCCAGGTCTGTGTGTTCCGGAAGCGAAAGGCGGTCCGCCGAAAAACCGTCCGGAAGCGTCACGGCAAAAGCCGACAGTTCCACCGGCCCGGAAGCGTTGGAAAATTGCACGGAACAAAGGAAATCGCCTACAGTAATCCGGCAGCCGGTCTCTTCCAGAAATTCACGGATCAGCGCATCGTGCAGCGTTTCGCCCGGTTCCGCCTTTCCGCCAATGAATTCCCACCGGCCGCCCATCGCGCCCTGATTGATCCGTTTCCCCAGGAGAAAAGAACCGTTCCTGCATACAATCCCTGCCACCGAGCGGTGTGCGGGGGCGGATCCGTGCTGCCGTCCATCCATAGCGGAAACCGTCTGCCTCAGATGATAATCACAGCCGGGAACAGGAAATGCAGGGCTGCGGCTGCCATAGCGGTAATGCCGATATATGTGCGGCTTTCGAGCAACCGGCGGATCGATGTATTCCGCTCCACCACAACTTCCGAAATTTTTTTCATGCGGATATTTTCGTAAATCAAATCAAAACCGGCAATGACACCCGCGGCGGCAGGGAAAATGTCGCCGATAAAAGGAACGTCGTCCTTCACCGGACTGAGCAGTTTCAGCACACCGACGGCGATTGCCGTCACACCCAACGCAAAGCGGAAAGTTTCCGAATATGCAAACGGGGGAAAGAAACGGTTCCGGGACTCCCCGTCTTCCGCCGGAGCTTCCGGGCGGGATGCCGGTCCGAAAAACAGCATGGCGCCGGTCACGGCATTCAACAAAACTGAAAGAAAGTAAAATTGAATCATATCTCCCCCTGATACCAAGAGTGTATCATATTTTTTGCCGGCCCGGAAGGGACTAACGGAAATTTTCCCGGACCGGATTTATTCGCGTACGATTTCCGCCGTCAGGACAAGCGGGGCTGCGAGCGCTTCTGAAGGCGGTTCCAGAAACGAAACCGCAGCAGAAACAGAAGCACCGCCGGGATCCGGAACGGACTGGCGCAATACCAGCTCGCTGCCGGCATAAAAACCGCTGAGGGATCCGGAAGCCAGCGGGTTTCCGTTTTCATCCAGGACGTCGGTTCCGGCAAACAGCATGGCCGGGAAATTTTCCGGCGGCGAAGCGGTTTCCGCAAACGAAAGGGAAATCATCAGCCGGTCTCCGAAGGAAAACGCACGCAGGCGGACCGAAAGCCCGTGAAAATTCCCGCTGTCTGCCGGTGCGCCGAAAACCGAAACAAGCGCAATGGCCGCGCATAAAATCAAAATGACGGCGAGCACGCTCCGCAGGCCGGCATTGGCGGTCAATCCTTTCAGGAAACCTTTATTCGGCGTGTAGCCTTCGGTATATGTCCGGCGCACTGCCTCGCTGGCCCGCGCAAGCCGGTGCTCCCGGTTATAATGGAAAACAAGAGGCTGGTTCCCGGCAGAAACGTCCTGCGGGGAATCCGGGGAAAACCGGCCGCCGTCCTCCTGCGGGGAACGGCTTCCGCCGGGCACCGGCAGCCGGTGGTCCGCTTTATTGTCTTTCATCCGGTTCCGCCTCCATTCACCGCAGACTGTCCCCGGTCAGCGCATCGGTCCGCCACCAGACCACCGCAGCTTCACCGGCGCCGGCCAATACCGCAGAAAGAATCCCGTCTTCCGAAAGATGGAACACGTTGTACACCTGGTCGGCATAATCCACAGGCAGCGTCCGCCTCTGGATGCGGCCGGAGTGCAGGTCGGCAATGCAAATTTCATAGCCGCGGGCAACCGGGGAATACAGGAACAGCCGGCCGTTTTCCGTAATACCCAAAACGCCGTACGGTTTCAGCACCGGCGGGAGGGATGCATTCCCGCCGGTATCTTCATAAACCGGCAGTTCCAGGAAAGCGCCGAATTCCGCTTTCCGGACCGAAAACGGATACAATACGCTGCGGTCAAATGCAATGCCGCTGGCTGATCCGGTTTCGGAATCCACGACTTCGCGGTAACAATCCAGCTTGAAATACAGCGTATCCCCGCGCCGGGCCGGAAAAACATCCGACAGCGACAAAATGCTTTTCTGTCCGTCCGGATAGGGTGAAGGCAGTGCTTTCTGCGAAACGGGCACGCGGTACAGCAGGCGGCCTCCGGCATCGTACCAAAACACCTCCATCCCGTCCTGTTTGCGGGCAACAACAAATAATTCGTCTTCCGCATTCAGGAAAATGCCGGACAAAGGAGGGAACGGCGTGCCGCCCGCGCCTTCCTGCCCGATATAGTCCAAAAACTGTCCGGCAGCGTCAAAACGGACGACGATATTTTCCAGCATGAGTTCTTCTTCTTCGTTGTATTCCGCACGTTCAGACGGCAGCGCGTCGGCTACCAGCATCCGTTTCTCGGAATCCACGGCAACCGCAGAAATCCGGTTGAACGGATACGCCACCGCTTTTTGCGTCCGCACGGCATTTTCACCGGAGTCCGTTCCGGCGGCGGAAAAAGACGGGGCCGGAACTGCTTCCGGGTTATAGTAAACGGAAAGCAAATCCCCGTAAGAAGTAAATTGCAGGACTTTCTTTGCCGAAGCATTCCCCACGTAAAAAATTCCGTCCCGCATGAAAAAACACACTTCCGGGCAAACACCGCCGGTGGTATGCGTGAATAAATCAATTTCGCCGTCAAACCGGCCGTACGGAATCGAAAACAACCGGATCCGTTCCAAATCGGGGGAAACGTCCGGACGGCAGGCAGCAAGCAAAAACCATGCTGCCGGAAACAGCACAAGCACCGGAGCCCAAATTCTGTATTTCATGGGGACAGCGTAAAATGCATTTCCCTTCTTGTCAACGCCAAACAGTTTCAGTACACTGAAAGAATGGTCACGGACAAAATATTAAAGTTTTTCATCGGATCCCAGCATGACCGGGACATCCGGGCTATGCTTCCGGTGCTCCGGCAGGTGAATGAAAAAGAAACCTGGGCGCTTTCCCTTCCCGCGGAAGAATTCCCGCGGCAGACTGCGGAATTCCGGCGGCGTTTTCAGGCAGGGGAATCCCTGGACGCTTTTCTGCCGGAAGCGTTTGCACTGGCCCGGGAGGCAGCCAGACGCATTCTGGGCGAACGGCCGTATGACGTACAGATTCTCGGTTCCCTGGTGCTGCATTCCGGCCGGATTACGGAAATGAAAACCGGGGAAGGAAAAACGCTGATGTGCGTAGCAGCCGCCTACCTCAACAGTCTGACGGGAAAAGGCGTGCACATCGTCACCGTCAACGACTATTTGGCGGAGCGGGACGCCGCGTGGATGCGCCCGGTCTATGAATACCTTGGCGTTTCCGTGGGTGTGATTCTTGCCAATATGGACAAAGCGTCCCGGCAACAGGCATACAACTGCGACATCACATACGGTACAAATAACGAACTGGGGTTTGACTATCTGCGCGACAATATGCAGTGGGACATCCGTGAATGCACCCAGCGGGAATTCCATTTCGCCATCGTAGACGAAATTGACTCCATCCTGATTGACGAAGCGCGCACACCGCTGATTATTTCCGGTTCAGCGGAAGACGATACCGCAAAATTCTTTGAGGTGGACAAATTGGTTTCCTCGCTGAAAGAAGCGGAGAAAAAACCGGGGACAGACGATTATCCGGACGAATCCCGGGGCGAAGAAATTTCCGGCGATTATAAGCTCGACGAAAAATCCCGGCGTGTATCCTTTACCAATGCCGGCATGCTGCACATTGAAAAAATCCTGCAGGATACAAAGGCCATCACCGGAAGCCTGTTTGACGAAGACAATTTTGAGTACATCCATTACTTCACGCAGTCCGTTGCCGCGCACCGGCTGTACCACCGCGACGTCGACTATGTTGTGCGCGACGGAACCGTGCAGATTGTCGACGAATTCACCGGGCGCATTCTGGAAGGACGGCGGTACTCCGACGGCCTGCACCAGGCGATTGAAGCGAAGGAACACATCAAAATTGCCCGCCGGAACCGTACTCTGGCTACAATTACGTTCCAGAATTTTTTCCGCATGTACAGCAAACTTTCCGGCATGACCGGAACGGCGGACACGGAAGCGCTGGAGTTCAACAAAATTTACAACCTCCAGCCGGTGGTCATTCCTACAAACCTTCCCGTGGCCCGCGTGGATGAGGACGATGTCGTCTATCTCAACGAAAAAGAAAAATGGGACGCCATTTGCGACGAAATTGAGGCCACATACCGGAAGGGTCAGCCCGTGCTTGTCGGTACCGTTTCCATCGAAAAATCCGAACTGCTTTCGCGCATGATTCAAAAACGCGGCATCCGGCATGAAGTGCTGAATGCGAAAAACCATGCCCGCGAAGCGCTGATTATCGCCGAAGCCGGTGCAAAGGGTGCGGTAACCATTGCCACCAACATGGCCGGGCGCGGAACCGACATCAAGCTCGGCGGCAATCCGGAATTCCGCACGCGCAAAGCCGTAGGAACGGACGCCACGCCGGAACAATATGAAGCGGCTTATGCCAAAGAATACGAAAAATGGAAAAAAGACTACGAAGAAGTAAAAGCGCTCGGCGGTCTTTATGTTATCGGAACGGAACGCCACGAAAGCCGGCGTATCGACAACCAGCTGCGCGGACGTTCCGGCCGGCAGGGGGATCCCGGACGCTCCAAATTCTTCCTTTCGCTGGACGACGACCTGATGCGCCTGTTCGGAGGCGAAAACCTCAAACGGCTGATGACGCGCGTCGGAATGCAGCCCGGCGAACCGATTTATCATCCGTGGCTGAACAAAAGCATTGAAAAAGCGCAAAAAAAAGTAGAAGAGCGGAACTTTGAAATCCGCAAGCACCTTCTGGAATACGATGACGTACTCAATGAACAGCGCACGTTCATTTATTCGCAGCGCAGGGAAATCCTGACAGACGGACACCTTTCATCCCGCATCCGGACGACAGCAAAAGAATATGTGGAAATCGCACTGGACGATTACGCATCTTCCTGGAAAAAGGAAGGCAGCAAAGCCGACAGCGAACTGATCAAGGATTTCAGGGAAAACACCGGTTACACGGTTTCCGCAGAAGATTTGGAGTTGTTCCGCCGTAATCCGGAAGAAGGCAAGCAGCGTGTGATTTCTGCGCTGGGCAAAGACATTGCGGAAAAAGAAGCGCTGGCCGGGCAGGAAAATCTGGATGCATTTATCCGTTACCAATACC
>JADIMS010000168.1 GCA_017694555.1 Candidatus Avitreponema avistercoris | reverse complement strand
CTTCTGGGCGGCCTGCGCGCGGACGACATGGAGTATCTGCGCGCGCAGGAACTGTACGCGGCGGGCATTTCGCTGTACGAAGAAAGGCGGGCGGCGCGTTCCGTCCCGCAGGATCCGCGCGTGGGGCGGCTGTATGCGCAGTACGCCGATGTGGACTACTTTGTCACCGGGGACTGGGACGCCGCCCTGCACAATTACCGGAAAGCCGTCGCAGAACAGTGGGACACGCCTTCCGTCCGCTACCGGACCGGCTGGCTGTATTATGAACGCGGGGACTACGCGGAAGCGCTGCCGCAGTTTGTGCGCGCCTACAGCGAAAACAACCGCGACCCCGTCCTGCTGTATGCGCTGGGCAATACGCTGTTCCGGCGCGGAAGTTGGAACGCGGCGCGCGGCTATTATGAACGCCTGATGGAAATGTCGGAGGCGGAACGGGTGCGCAAAGGCATCCTGCTGCCGCAGGTACGCGCCGACCACGGCGCATTTGTGGAAGGCTACATGCACGCCGCCAACAACCTGGGCGTTACGCTGTACAATCTGGCGGACCGCACCGGGGAAACCGCCCTGCGCAGCCGGGCGTACGCGCTCTTTTCGGAATCCGCGCGCGCCTGGGACGCCCTGACCCGCAACCCGGACACGATGGTGCGGGCGCAGGGGTCCAACCTGGCGTTCCTGAATATGCGCGCCGTTACCGCGCCCGCCGGGGATTTTGCGCCGGAAATCTACACCGGGCTGCCCAAAACGCTGCGCGGGGAGCGCGTCCTGCGCACGCGGGCGGACTGACCGGCAGAAACCGGGCCGGGAACCGGAAAATTCGCGCTTCCCGGCGGAAATTTGTTGACAGGACACCGGAAACGGTGTAACCTTAAAACAAAGTTTGAAGCTGCACGGAGACGCGTAGCGTTTTCGGCTTCAAAGAAAAACCAAGGAGGATTTCTCATGAAGAAAGCTCTTGTAGTCCTTTTGGCCCTTGTGCTGGCGGGTTCGCTCGTCTTCGCGCAGGAAGAAGCCGGCATCACATTCGGTTCCTGGGGCCGCGCGCTCTGGAATGTAGCTGGCGGAACGAATGACGATCCGGTGACCGACGTGCACCAGTCCTGGGGCGGGGATGCTCCCCGTACTTCGCTGAATGTCCGCGGCGACAGCGACAACGTCAGCTATGCGCTGGACATCTTCGGAAACGGATCGACAATCAGCGTCGGCGATAACGCGTACATCGAAGTGCGCCCCGGCGACTGGGCCGCCCTGACCCTCGGTAAAATGGACAAGAATGAAACCCGCGGCGACGCGTGCTTCGGATTGTGGAATTGGGACCGCATCGGCGTTCTGAAGGCCGCTTATGCCGACCAGGAAGGCTGGATTTTCGGCGACCTGTCCGATGCTGACGGATTCGGTCTTTCCGCCCGCCTGTACCCGATTGAAGGCCTGACGATCGGCGCCGCTCTTCCGTTGGGCTCAGGGGAGGGAAATGCGGCGACCCTTTCCGACGCCTATACCAAAGCTGCCAACTACTTCGTGATGTACAACATCGACGGCATCGGTAAAATCAAAGTCGGTTATGACACGGTTGCCGACGGTGTGGAACGCACCGACCTGTCCGAAAAAGCTTACGGCGTGATCAACGCGGCCTTTGACCTCGTTGCGGTAGAAAACTTCTACTTTGCGGTCGGCGGTTTCATCCCCACCGCAACGATTTGTAAAAAGCCCGGCGCAGACTGGACCGTTGAGGATGGCTTTAACTCTCTTGAACAGGATATCCGCGTGAACGCCTATGCGCGCTACAGCATGGATCCGTTTGCGTTCCACGTTCTGTTCGGTACCAAGATCAATACCTTCGATGTCGGTGACGGCAAAGAGGACGGAGCCTTCGGCTTCAGCGTCGGCGCCGGAATCGACTGGAACGTGCTGGACAATGTGCCGGTGTTCCTGGACGTGCGCTATGCCAACGGTGTGTACATGGCCCACGATTCTTCCGACAACAACGACTGCTTCACGGTTGCCGCTGGTGTTTCCAAGAAATGGTCGAATGGCGAGCTCGGTATCGCCTTTGAGTGCGCCACGAACGGTTACGGCCGCTATACGCACGATGCCGATGAGTTCGTGTGGACTATCCCCGTCAAGTTCGAATACAGCTTCTAATCTGCGCTTCTGTGCTTGACAAAAAAGAGACCCGCAAGGGTCTCTTTTTTTTTGCCCGCCTGTTTTTTTTTCCTGCCGGGCGTGCTATAATCCGCGGCGGGGCGGAAGCGCCTGCGGGGTACAAACGCCTGCGGGGAAAGCAGGGAAAGAAAAAAACAGAAAAGGAGGCGGCTTTGGACAGGCGGATCCGGATTTTTGACACCACATTGCGCGACGGCGAGCAGGCGCCGGGATGCAGCATGAACCTGCACGGCAAGATTGCCGTGGCGGAGGCGCTGGAAGCGCTCGGGGTGGATATTATCGAGGCGGGGTTCCCCGTATGCAGCGTAGGCGATTTCCGCGCGGTGCAGACGATTGCCCACCGGGTAAAGAACGCCGCAGTTGCCGCATTGGCGCGCGCCTCTGTCCGCGATATTGACGCGGCGGCGGAAGCCCTGCTGCCTGCGCATGCGCCGCGTATCCATGTGTTTCTGGCTACAAGCCCCGTTCATATGCAGTACAAGCTGCATAAAACGCCGGAACAGGTGCTGGCGCAGGCTGCGGAAATGACCGCCTATGCCCGCTCGCTGTGCCCGGATGTGGAGTTTTCGCTGGAAGACGCTTCCCGTTCCGACCGGGAATTCGTGTTCCGTGTGGTGGAAGCCGTGATTGCAGCCGGGGCGTCCACCGTCAATCTGCCGGATACCGTCGGGTATGCCGCGCCTGCGGAATTTGCCGCGCTGGTCCGGGACGTGCGCAATTCGGTGCCCAATATCGATAAAGCGTGCCTTTCGGCGCACTGCCACAACGATTTGGGGCTGGCGGTGGCCAACAGTCTGGCTGCGGCGGAAGCCGGCGCGGGGCAGATTGAATGCGCCGTCAACGGCATCGGCGAGCGTGCGGGCAATACCGCGCTGGAAGAATTCGTGATGAATCTGGCTGTCCGCCGTGACGTGTACCATCTGGAAACGGGCATAGACATTTCCCGGATTTACCAGACGTCCAAAATTGTCTCCAAGGCCAGCGGCGTGCGCTGTCCGCCGAACAAGGCCATCGTCGGCGAAAATGCCTTTGCCCACGAGGCGGGCATCCACCAGCACGGGGTGATGGCCAATCCGGAAACCTACGAAATCATGCGCCCGCAGGCTATCGGCGTGCCGGACAGCTCGCTGCGGAAAATCGTGCTGGGCAAGCATTCCGGCCGTCATGCGTTTGAAGAGCGGCTGGAGTATCTGGGGCTGTATCCGGGCGGTTCGCCGGAAACGCTGGACCGGCTGTTTGAGGAATTCAAGGCGCTGGCCGACAAAAAGAAAACCGTTTCGGACCGGGATCTGGAAGCAATCGCAGCCGGGCGCGACCCCGAAGTGCCGCAGGTGTATACGCTGGACCGTTTTGTGATTAATTCCGGTTCGTCCATCACGTCTACGTCCGCCGTGCGTTTGCGGCTGGCGGACGGTTCGTTTGCGGAGAAGGTTGCAATCGGCGACGGCCCGATCAACGCTTCGCTGAACGCCGTGGACAAGATTCTCGGCAATCCGGAAATCAAACTGGAAGATTTTTCGCTGCAGGTGGTGGATACGGACGGAACGGGCGCGGACGCGCAGGGCGAATGTATGCTGCGCATTACCCGCGGCGGACGCAGCTGGAACGGCAGCGGCGTTTCCACCGATATTGTCGAATCGGGCATCAAGGCGTATTTGTCGGCGGTAAACGCCATGCTGTACGATTTGGCGTGGGAGCGGGAAGAAGCCGCCAAAAGCGCCGGAAACCCTGCCGGGACGGGCGGGCATGACTGAGCTGCGGTTTCCCCCGGAAGCGGAAATCCTGGATTCCACGCTGCGGGACGGGGCGCAGGGCGAAGGCATCAGTTTTTCGCTGCAGGATAAGATTTACATTGTGCGCGCGCTGGACGAGCTGGGCATTTCGTTTGCCGAAGCCGGAAACCCGGCTTCCAACCCCAAAGACGCGGAGTTTTTTGCGGAAATCCGCAAAGTGCCGCTGCAG
>JADIMS010000167.1 GCA_017694555.1 Candidatus Avitreponema avistercoris | reverse complement strand
CATCTGGACGGCGCCCGGCTCCGTTTTGTGGCGAAGGCGGAACTTGCTTCTCATGTGCCGGTTGTCGCGCCGGTACTCCGCAGCGACGGCCATTGCCTGATTGTCCGCGGCGGCAAATCCCTGCATGTGATGGAATCGATAGACCGGTTTGCCCGCCGCGTGCAGGAGAACGGCTGGCTGCCGGTGATTTTTCCGGAAGGAACCCGTTCGCGGGACGGACGGCTCGGCCGCTTCCATGCTGCCGGCGTGCGGCGTTTTCTGGATGATGCGCCGATGCCGGTGGCCGTTTTTGCCATGGACGGCGGCTGGCAATATGCGGATTTAAACGGCATAATCCGGAATTTGCGGAACGGATTTTACAAAGTCAAACTTGTGGGAATTTTTCCGCCGCCGTCCGGGAAGCAGGAACAGCTGCGTGTCTTGGAAGAAGCGGAAAGGCGGATCGCCGCCCAGCTGGACGAATGGCGGAAGCCGCAGGACGAAAAAAAAGCAGTTCCTGATGCGGGAACTGCTTCTGTGCCGTAACACAGTCCGGAATTATTTGAAATCCTTCGGTCTGCGTTCGGTGCGCTTGCACTTGCTGCATTCCGCGATATTCTTAAGTTTTCCGTTTTCAAATAAGGTTTTCATGACGACTTCTCCACCGCAGGAACAAAAAAACTTATGCGTGGAAACAGTCGTACGTGAGTTTTTACTTGCTGCGCCCATGGCCTTCCTCCCTTTCTGGAAATTCCGGCAAAGGATAGCGTGATTCCATGCGAAAGTCAATACCCGTTCTGCCGTCCGGCTGTTTGGCTGGCGAGCGCTTCAAACCGGTTCAAATCCATCACCGCAATTTTCCGGCACGGCAGCGCTTCGCTTTTGATGAGCAGCAGCCAGTTGTCCTCTTCCCCGCTGTTGCGCTGTGCCTGGCGGATCCATTCCGGCAGGGAAACCGTCCGGGTGTTTTTGCATTCCACCTGCCAGTCAAAGCGTTCTGCCGCCGTTCCGCGCAGAATAATGTCTGTACCGGGCCGGGCGCTTTCCCTGGAGCGGATTTCGCCGTTCCCGTCTTCCGCCGGGTAGGGGACGCCGGTTATCCGCCCGATCATTTCGCAGCATTCTTTTTGCCAGTCCATTCCTTTCCGTTTGGCAGATTTCACCTGGATCGGGCGCAGGGAGCGGGCAATCCGCGCGGCAAGTTTTTTGCCGGTTGCACTTTCCGGCGCGCCGGCCAGCAGCGCAAGCAGGTATTCTTTTTCTTTTTTATCCAAATTCAACACCGTTTTCCTCCCTGTGCCTCCCGTAACGGGACGGGAGACGGCTTTCCCACTTGACGAGAAATACCGCATTTTATATAGTATCCGTCATCAGAATCAATAGATTTACTCGGAGGGTTTTCTCTTGTCAGTGAAGAATTCGTCCGCCGCCAAGCGGCATAAACAGAGTGAAGTCCGCAGACTGCGGAATAAATCGGTGAAAAGCGCCGTCCGCACCTGTGCAAAGAAATTCGTTGCCAGCGTGACCGCGAAAAATTCCGAAGAAGCCACAGCCCGTCTGCGGGAGCTCACAAAAGAGCTGGATACGGCGGCGCGTAAAGGTATTGTGTCAAAAAACGCTGCGGCGCGTAAAAAATCCCGCATGCAGAGACTGTACAACAACACTTTCCCCGCGGTAAACTGAGCACCTGTTCCCGGTGTTTTTCTCCTGTTCCTCCGGAGCGTGCGCAGTGTTCCGGAGGAAACCGGTATTCCGGCGTACAGCCGGTTCCGGATAATTTTCAATCCGATTTATGGCTGCAAAGAAAAAGACGAAGATGGATCTCGTGGATTGTATTTATGCCAAGACTTCCTGCCGGTTGTCTGCGGTAAAGTCCATTGTGGATCTTTTTCTGGATGAGATGCGGACTGCCTTGGAAGCGGGTACAACAATCGAGCTGCGCGGATTCGGTACATTCGAACTGCGGGAACGGAAAGGCCGGACGCACGCGCGGAACCCGCGGACGGGCGAAACGGTTTCGGTCGGCAGGCATTCCGTTGTGGTTTTCCGCGCCGGCCGGGATTTGAAAAACGCTGTTTGGAAAATTCCGGCGGAGACCGCTGATGAATAAGCGCTTTTCCGGCAGCCGGTTCCGGCTTTCCGTTTTTTTATGCATTCATGTTCCGCTGCTGCTTGCAGCAGTACTGCTTTTTGCCCTTGCGCATCCGAATCCGCTTTCTGTGCGCGGATTCCCGCTGGCCGCCTATTTTGCCTTTGTTCCCCTGTTTGTGCTTGTGCGGCGGATTTCGCTGCGCGCCTCGTTTTTGTGGGGCGCGGTATATGGCTTCCTGTGTTATTGCGCGTATTCGTACTGGCTTGGCGCTTTCCATCCCCTCGCTTTGTATGTCATCACCGGCCTGTATCTGTTTTGGATGGCGCTGATCGTTCCGTTGCTGAAACTGGCGGATATCCTGTTCCCGAAAAAAGGGTATTTGCTGCAATGGGCGTTATGGATTGGCTATGAATATGTAAAAACGCTGGGCTTCAACGCGTTTTGTTACGGGATTATCGGCTATTCGCAGTGGTCGTGGCCGGCGGTGATTCAGATTGCGGCTTTGACCGGCGTCTGGGGTGTTTCTGCGCTCGTGGTTTTTCCTTCCGCATGGATTGGCGCCGGCTGTAACGCGGCGCTTGCCTGCCGGAAAGAGACGGCGGATGCAGCCCCGGCGTGCCCGCGCGGAAAGTTTTTTTTGGCGGCTTTCCGGCGTTTTGCCGTACGGGAAAAAATCCCTGCGCTGGTTTGGTCCGTCTGTCTGGCTTTTACGCTGGTTTTCGGCGCGGTGTCTTTGCAGCGCACGGCGGACGGGCCGTCTGTACAGGTTGCGCTGATTCAGCCGAACAGCGATCCCTGGCACGGCGGGCTTCCGGCATACCGCAGGGAATTCCGGAAGCTGTCTGCGCTTTCCGATGCGGCGCTTGCCGCACGCCCTGATGTGGATTTTGTGGTCTGGCCGGAAACGGCATTCATTCCCCGTATTGAATGGCACTATAAATACCGGGAGGACCGGGAATCCTTCAATCTGGTGCAGGATTTGCTGCGCTATTTGGATTCCGCTCCCGTCCCGTTTGTAATCGGCAACGACGACGCCGTGCGGGTTACCGGGCCGGACGGCCGGGACATGCGTGTCGATTACAATTCCGTATTTGTGTTTTTTCCGGGCGAAAACGTGATTCCGCCCGCGCCGGAACGTTACCGGAAAACCCATTTGGTTCCGTTTACGGAACATTTTCCGTACCGGGATGCGTTTCCCTGGGTTTATGATTTACTGGTTGCCAGCGACACGCATTTTTGGGAAAAAGGTTCCGAGTATACGGTGTTTCAAATCGGCGGACTGCGTTTTTCCACACCGGTTTGCTTTGAGGATACTTTTGGCTACCTGTCCCGCCGTTTTGTCAATGCCGGCGCGCGGGCTATTGTCAATTTGACGAATGATGCCTGGGCAAAGGACATTTGCTGCCAATACCAGCATCTGGCGATGTCGGTGTTCCGCGCGGTGGAAAACGGCGTACCGCTGGTGCGTTCCACAGCCACCGGGCAGACAGCGGCTGTGGATCCTGCCGGGCGTGTGGTTGCCATGGCTGAGCCGTTTACGGAAACATGGCTGGTGGCCGATATTCCGCTGCTGCCGGATACCGGTAAAACCCTCTACCGGATATGGGGCGATTTGTGGGGCGTGTTGTTCCTGGCTGTATCGCCGGCGGTTTTGCTGGCGGGAACCGTTTTCCGGATGGTGCGGAAAATCCGTTCCGGAAATTCATCTTGCACGTAAGGAGGAAAAATGGCGCTGTTTACGGAAAAAGAGCAGGAAAAATCGTGTACGGTTCTTGGCGAAAATACCTTTTTTCAGGGCGTTTTGAAATTTTCCGATGAATTGGAAATCGCCGGAAAATTTGAAGGGGTGATTAACGCTACCGGCGCGCTTCATATCCGGAAAACTTCGGTTTGTCAGGTAGACTACATACAGGCGGCTTCCATCGTTGTAGACGGGTCTGTAACCGGAAATTTACGCGCCGGGGATAAAATCGAACTGCGGCCGGGGAGCGCAGTGCATGGGGATTTGTCGGCTTCGTCGCTCAAAATGGCGGATGACGTTTCTTTTGAAGGTAAGGTGGCAATGCTGAAAGGCAAAAACGATACCGATATTTTTTTGACGCGTCCCGACGTACTGAAAAACCATTTGCGGAATGAAGACTGAACCGTTCTCCGGCTTGACAGCTTTACTCTGCCGGTGTATACTGTATCCGTTCCGCAAGGCGGATTCCAGTCTTTTTCGGAAAATCCAGAATGATAAAACACGGTTGATGCAGAAGCAGTTTACGCGTGCAGCTGTAGCTTCCCGGCAGACAGGGAAAGGCCGGTTCCGGCTCCGCCCGTTTTTCATTTATCCCGACAATTTTTAATTTATGGAGAATACTATGTCAGCTATGAGAAGTCATCGCGAAAATGCAGAAGGATCGGTGACTTTGCCTGTCCGGGGAGAACCGGATCCGGCGGAAATCACGGAAGACCGCGCCATGTCCGGGGATGCGGAAAATTCCGCCGATTTGTTTCATGGGGATTTTTCCGGCGCGGCTCCGTCGGCCGAACCGGCGGAAAAGCCGGAAAAACGGGTAGTGGTGCGTTCCCGCGTCCGCAGCAAGCGGCAGGAAAACGGGGACAACCCGGAACGGCGCGGTTCCTTCCGGCGCAAGGAACGCGCACGGGAAATGCCGGCGCAGGAATTGCCGCCGGTGTCCGCTGCCGCTGCGGATGTTCCGGAACCCGAAGAATCCGGCCGGGATTATGACAATAAACCCCGTCTGACCATCAATGAATTGACGGTCATGGGGATGCATTCGCTGCGGAAACTGGCAACCGAATACGGGATTTCCGACGACGACCTTGCTTCCATGAAAAAGCAGGAGATTGTCTTTCAGATTCTGAAAGCGCACACCGCGCATGGCGGTATTACGTTTGCCTCCGGTTCGCTGGAAATTCTTCCGGACGGCTACGGATTCCTCCGTTCCCCGCAGAACAGCTACCTGCCCAGTTCCGACGATATTTATATTTCACCCAGCCAGATCCGGTTATTCAATCTGAAAACCGGGGATACCGTTTACGGGCAAATCCGGTCGCCGAAGGATAACGAACGCTTTTTTGCCCTGCTGCGTGTAGAAAGCGTGAACTTTGACGAAGCTTCCGTAGCCCGTACCCGCATTCCGTTTGACAACCTGACGCCGCTTTACCCGACAGAAAAGCTCAACCTGGAAACCACGACGGAGGAGATTTCCACCAGAATCATGAATCTGTTCTGTCCGATCGGAAAAGGACAGCGTGCGATTATCAGCGCGCCGCCGCGGACCGGTAAAACGATTCTGATGCAAAAGATTGCCAACGCCATCACCAAAAACCATCCGGAAGTGTATTTGATTGTCCTGCTGATTGATGAGCGTCCGGAAGAGGTGACCGATATGGAGCGTACCGTCAAGGCGGAAGTGATTTCTTCCACGTTTGACGAACCGGCAACCCGTCATGTGCAGGTAACCGAAATGGTGTTGGAAAAAGCCCGGCGCCTTGTGGAACACCGGCGCGATGTGGTGATTTTGCTGGATTCCATTACCCGGCTTGCGCGCGCATACAACCAGACGGTTCCGACGTCCGGCAAGGTGCTTTCCGGCGGTGTGGATTCCAATGCTTTGCATAAGCCGAAGCGCATTTTCGGCGCCGCCCGGAATGTTGAAGAAGGGGGAAGCCTCACGATTATTTCCACTGCGCTGATTGAAACCGGCAGCCGCATGGATGAGGTGATTTTTGAGGAATTCAAAGGTACCGGCAACAGCGAAATTGTCCTGGACCGCAAGCTTTCTGACCGCCGTTTGTTCCCGGCTATCAACATCAAAAAATCCGGTACGCGCCGGGAAGAACTGCTGCTGACCGAAGAGGAAATGCAGAAAATGTGGGTATTGCGGAAAGTCATCAATCCGATGGACGATACCGAAATTATCGAGCTGCTTATTGACAGAATGAAGAAATCCAGAAATAATGAAGCGTTCCTGCGTTCGATGAATACCGGCGCCGCAGCCATGGATTAAACCGGTCCGGTACGCCGTTTCGGATTTTTCAGGATACCGTGTTTTGGAGGGATAGAAATGAAAGCAAAAGAAAGGGATTATGATTATTCTCTGACCAAGATAACCTGTGCCTGCGGGAATGTAATTGAAACCCGTTCTACGGCCAAGGACATCCACGTGGAAATTTGTTCGGCCTGCCATCCGTTTTTTACGGGTAAACAGAAACTTGTGGATACGGCCGGCCGCATCGAGCGCTTCAACAAACGCTACAACATCAAAAACTGATTTCCGTTTTGCAGAAGACCGTCTCCGTGCAGGGGGCGGTTTTTTTTTTGCCCAGATTTTCATTGACGGATTTTCGGAAGGATGTGTATAATTTTTTTCAGTTTGGGGAGGCGCGTGTGAATGAGCCTGATGTAGTTGTCACGGTTTGCATGGGAAGTTCGTGTTTTTCGCGCGGCAACAGTTTGAATGTGGAAATTATACAGAATTTTATCCGGGATAACGGATTGACGGGCAAAGTGGAGGTTTCCGGCTGTCTTTGCAGCGGGCATTGCAAATCCGGCCCGGTGCTGATGCTCAACGGGGAGCTGATTGAAGAAGCGCTGCCGGATATCATCCCGGAGCTGCTTTCGCGCAGATTGTTGAAGCAGGAATCTTAATATGACGGTGCTGAATCCGATTTATACCGAACTGACCCAGTGTCAGGATTGTTACAAGTGCATCCGCGAATGCCCGATCAAGGCAATTTCGGTGGAGCAGGGGCATGCCAAAGTGATTCCCGATTTGTGCGTGCTGTGCGGCCATTGTGTGATGGTCTGTCCGTCGGACGCCAAACGTGTGCGGGATGACCTGCCCCGCGCTCGCCAGCTGGTTAAGCTTAAACCAAAGGCTGTGCTTTCCCTGGCGCCTTCGTTCGCGTCGGAATTTGCCGGCGTTTCCCCGCAGAAAATTACCGCTGCCGCCAAAAAACTGGGATTCCTCCATGTATCCGAAACAGCTGTGGGTGCGGACTTTGTTTCTGCGGAAGTTGCCTCCGCCTTACGGACAAGCGCGGAACAAACCGCGGCCGGAGACCGCAGCGCGCAGAAATTGTTCCTGTCGTCTGCCTGTCCGGTGGCGGTGGAGTTTGTCAAACAGTATTTGCCGGAGCTTGCCGGTTCCGTCATGGACTGCGCGTCTCCGCTGCTGGCGCACGCCCGGTTCCTGAAGCAGCAATTCGGGCAGGATTGTGCCGTCATTTTTGCCGGTCCGTGTATTGCCAAAAAGCGGGAATCGGATGTATGGCAGCAGGATTTGGACTGCGCCATTTCATTCCGGGATTTGCGGAAATGGATGGAAGAAGACGGCGTGCGCCTGGATGCGTTCCCCGGCGAAGACGCGGAAACATTTGCCCCTTTCCGGGCTGCAAAAGGCGCGCTGTATCCGATGGACGGCGGCATGATTTCCTCGGTGAAAAAATACCCGGTGCCGGAAGAATGCGATATGCTGGCGGTTACCGGACTGGATGAAATCGGCGCAGCCCTGAAAGGTATTGATCCGGAAAAACTGACCCGGCCGCTGTTTGTGGAACTTTTGGCCTGCCACGGCGGCTGCGTAAACGGACCGCTGGCTTCCCGCCAGACGCCGACACTGGCGCGGCATATTTCCCTGTTGAATTATGCGCAGGACGCGGCGGATGTGACGGCGGAAGAACATTTCCCGCCGATGTCGGGAACGCTGCCGGCAGAGGCTGCGCCGGGACGGAACCATACGGAAGCCGAAATAGCAGCCGCGCTCCGTTCCGTGGGCAAATTCACCGTGCACGACGAGTTGAATTGCGGAAGCTGCGGTTACGATACATGCCGGAGTTTTGCCGCCGCTATGCTGGACAAACGGGCGGAAAAAGGCATGTGTGTTTCCTACATGCGTAAACTGGCGCAGAAAAAAGCGAACGGGCTGATTAAAACCATACCGGCCGGTGTGGTGATTTGCGATTCGGATCTGGTGATTATCGAATGCAACGAAAATTTTGCCAGACTGATGGGGCCGCAGATTGTGGAACTGTTTGAAGCTAAGCCCGGGCTGGAAGGTGCGGAACTGTCGAAAATCACTTCGCTGTCCAAATACTTTGCCGGCGTAGTGGCGGAGAACGGGCCGGACGTGATGGAGCATGAAATCCGGGACGGTAAGAAAATTTTCCACGCTACGATTTTTTCGCTGGAGAAAGGGCAGAGCGCCTGCGGGGTGATCCAGGATATTACCGCGCCGCAAGTGCAGCGGTCACGGGTGATTAAACAGGCCCAGCGGGTCATCGACAAGAATCTGGCTGTTGTCCAAAAAATTGCCTTTTTGCTGGGAGAAAACGCTGCCGAAACGGAAGCCACGCTGAATTCGATAATCGAATCCTTCGTTGGAAGCGATGAGGATGAGAAATGAGTGAAGCTATGGCGCCCGGAACTTTCGTTGAGGTCGGGCATTACCAGTTGTGCAAACACGGGCAGGGCGCGCCCGGCGATATGTTCCTCTCTGAAAAAAACGACGATACCGGGCGGATTATCACGGTTCTGTCCGACGGTCTCGGCTCCGGAATCAAAGCAGGCGTACTTTCCACCCTGACGGCGACCATGGCGCTGAAGTTTGTCGCCGCAGACATTCCGATCAAGCGCGCAGCCGAAATCATCATGAATACGCTGCCGGTGGATAAAGACCGCGGAATCAGCTATGCGACGTTCACGCTGGTGGACATCGCGCCCAATTCTTCCGTGCGCATCATGGAATATGACAATCCCGGTTATGTGCTGATCCGTTCCAATGTGATTGTGGAGCCGATAAAGGATTTTGCCCCCATTGAGCGGAAAAACAAGAAAACCGGTCCGGTGCGGGAAGCCATTCTTTCCTATTCCGAATACGGGGCGCGGCCAGGCGACCGGCTGATTTTTTTCTCCGACGGGGTGACGCAGTCGGGTATGGGTACCAAGGCGGCTCCGCTTGGCTGGGGTGATACGGCGGTCCATGATTTTATTCTGGAAAAAATTGCGGAGTCGCCGGAAATCAGCGCGCGGGATTTGGCAAAAAAAATTGTCATGCAGGCCAATTTGCACGACGCATTCGAGGCCAAAGACGATATTACCTGCGGCGTCGTGTATTTCCGGCATCCGCGGGATTTGCTGATTATTACCGGTCCGCCGGTAAATCCGGACCGGGACGCAGAGCTGGGACGGATTTTCCAGGCTTTCCCGGGGAAAAAAGTGCTTTGCGGCGGAACGACGGCCAATATCCTGTCGCGGGAACTGGGGCGCCCGGTTTCGATTGTGCTCAAAAATGTGGATCCGGTGATTCCGCCCATTTCCGTGATGGAAGGCGCAGATCTGGTCACCGAAGGTATCATCACGTTGGGCCGGGTGGCGGAATTGCTGGCGGACGGCGCGGAATACGGCAAATCCCGGATTCTGGATTCGGAGCGGGAAAACGGGGCGTCCATGCTTGTCCATTTGCTGCTGGACAGCGACCGCATCACGTTTGTCGTGGGTACGCAGATCAACGCCGCCCATCAGGATCCCAATATGCCGATGGAACTGGAAATCCGGCGGAATGTCATCAAGCGGATTGAACAGCTGCTGACGGATAATTATTTGAAAGAAGTTTCTGTTACATATATGTAAAGCGTTCCCACCGGGGAAAAGGAGAAAATGCGTAATGGAGAAAAAAATTACGGTTAACATTTGTTCCGGAACCGCCTGCTTTGTCATGGGCTCTTCCGACATTCTGTTGCTGGAAGAGAATCTGCCGGAGAATTTGCGGGGTATTGTGGAAATTCAGGGATCAACCTGTCTCGGCCACTGCAAGGACGGTACGCAGGGAAAGCCGCCTTTTGTACAGATTAACGGAGAGCTGATGTCTTCCGCTTCCCTTTCGGCAGTCGTCGCCAGGATCCAGGAGCTTGCCGATGCTTAATCTCAATAACGGCGCGGCCAATATTAAACGGGAAATCCTCATCCGCATCGCAAAACTGCAGTTTGAAGGCAATCTCGAAGACGGCGTGCATTACATCGCGCGGGAAATGTTTCCCCGCAATCAGGAACCTATCCGCTGCTGCATTTTCCACGACCGGGAATTGTGCCGCCAGCGGGTGATTGCCCGGCTCGGACACAGCCTGGAGGATTACGACGACGAAAAACCGCTCGCCGAATACGCCAAAACTGCGCTGGGCAGGGAAAAGCCGACGGAACCGATGCTCACGGTTTTGCACGACGCGTGCAATGCCTGCGTCAAAGCGCATTACATGGTGACGAATGCCTGTCAGGCCTGTCTGGCCCGGCCGTGTATTATGAATTGCGCCAAAAAAGCCATTCAGATTGTAGGTCAGCGGGCGCAGATTGATTCCGGGCTTTGTGTCAACTGCGGGCTTTGTATGCAGAACTGTCCGTATCACGCCATCATCAAAATTCCGGTGCCCTGCGAAGAAGCCTGTCCGGTCGGTGCAATCAGCAAAGATGAAAACGGAAAAGAGCGCATCGACTACAGCAAATGCATTTTCTGCGGCGCCTGTATGCGGGAGTGTCCGTTCGGCGCTATGATGGATAAGGGGCAGATTGTTGACGTTATCAAGCATCTGATGTCCGGGAAAAAGGTGGTGGCGATGTACGCGCCTGCCCTGGCAGCCCAGTTCCGCGGCGCGCCGGGACAGCTGGAAGGTGCTTTGCATGCGGCCGGATTCTACAAAACCTTTGAAGTCGCTTATGGTGCGGACATTACCGCAGATAAAGAGGCGGCGGAGTTTACGGAACGGATGGAGCGGGGGGATGTTTTGATGACCACGTCGTGCTGTCCCGCCTATGTACGGGCGGTGCGTCTCCATGTTCCGGCCCTTGTTCCCTGTATTTCCGATACCCGGTCGCCGATGCATTATACTGCCAAGCTTGCCAAACAGGAAAATCCGGATTATGTGACGGTCTTTATCGGTCCCTGTCTGGCCAAACGGAAGGAAGGCTTGGACGACGAATATGTGGATTATGTGCTTTCCGCGGAAGAATTGGGCGCGCTGTTTGTGGCCAAGAACATCGATGTGGCAAAAAGCGAGGTGATTTTGCCGCAAACGCCCTCTACGCCCAGCGGCCGGAATTTTGCGCATTCCGGCGGTGTGGCCGATGCGGTGCGCAAGCGGCTGAAAAATCCGGAAATCCTGCGCGCCGGTGTGATTGACGGCCTGGACAAAAACGGCATGAAGCAGCTGAATGCGTACGGAAAGGCGGTGGACGCCGGGTCGCAGGCAGACGCGAATCTGGTTGAGGTGATGGCTTGTTCCGGCGGATGCATTGCCGGTCCGTCGGTGATTTCCAATCCGAAAATTGCCGCCGTGCTGCTGAAAAAATACGCCGATGCAGGCGATCAGCCTGACGGCCGTCCGGTGGAAGGCGCGGACGTTTAAGC
>JADIMS010000166.1 GCA_017694555.1 Candidatus Avitreponema avistercoris | reverse complement strand
GGCCGCAGGTACCCGTGCTGCACTGCGTGCTTGCCGTGCTGGCTGCGGTGGCTGCGGCGGCGGTATGGGGCGGCGTGGTCGGCATTTTGAAAGCGAAGTACGAGGTATCCGAGGTGGTTTCCACCATCATGCTGAATTACATCGCGCTTTATCTTTCCCGGATTATCTGCCTGCATCTTCCCGGCGCAACCACATACCGCACGGACGCCTTTCCGGAAACGGCAACGCTGAAAAACCTGTTTTTTGAGCGGATTACGAATTATTCGCTGCTGAATAACGGCTTTTTCCTGATGATTGCCGCCGTGCTGGTGTACTGGTTCATTATGGAAAAAACCAACCTGGGTTTCGGGATGCGGGCTACCGGATTCAACCGGGAAGCTGCCCGGTGCAGCGGGATTCCGGTGGTGAAGAATATCGCCCTTTCGATGGCGATTTCCGGCGCCTTTGCCGGACTTGCCGGCGGCATTGTCGCGCTGGGTTCTTTCTCCTACGGACGCATCATTGCCGGTATGGACAATTACGGGTTTAACGGTATCGCCGTTGCGCTGGTGGGCAACAATACGGCGGGCGGGAATTTCCTGGCGGGAATTCTGTTCGGTATGCTGAAGAATGCGCAGGCATTGATGCAGAGCAAACAAATCCCGAAGGAAATCACCTTTATTATTCAGGGACTGATCGTGGTCTTTATTGCGCTGCGTTCCGGGCTGAAGATTTACCGGCAATGGCGCAATAAACGGCGGCTCCAGCGGGAAGTTGCGGAAAGCCTGCAGGGCGGGGAGGGGAAATGATGCTGGTTTTGGGAATGATTCCTTCCGTTCTGATGATTGTAGCGCCTATTTTAATCGCAGCTGTGGGCGGGATGATTTGCGAAAAGTCCGGCGTGACGAATATCGCGTTGGAAGGCCTGATGGCGATCGGTGCATGCACAGCGGCGTCGGCGCATGTCCTGATGGAAGCGGCCGGATTCGGCTGGTCGGCGTGGACGGCGCTGATTCTGGGCGCCTGCATTGCCGGGCTGTTTTCGGTGATTCATGCCGTGGCGGCGGTTACGCTGAATGCGGATCAAACCATCAGCGGTACGGGATTGAATTTGCTGGCGGACGGCATTACCATTTTTGCGGCGCAGATCCTGTTTGCCGCCGACCGCACGAGGGAGTTCAAAATGGGTATGCGTCCGGACGGTTTCGGCATTTACCCGACGGCGTATATCGCCGTGGTGGTCGTGGCGGCTGCATGGTTCGTGCTGTATAAACTGCCGTTCGGTATGCATTTGCGTGCGTGCGGCGAACATCCGGGCGCAGCGGACAGCGTGGGCATCAACGTGGCGCGGACGCGTTACATCGCAGTCATCGTCAGCGGGCTTCTTGCCGGACTGGCGGGCGGCTGCTGTGTGCTGACCCAGACCATTCAATATACATCCACCACAATCAACGGACGGGGTTTTATCGCCCTGGCGGCCGTATCGTTCGGACGCTGGCGGCCGGCCGGCGTGGCGCTGGCGGCGCTGCTGTTCGGTACAGCCCAGGCATTTACGATTATCGCCAACATGGTTCCGGCATTACGGGCTATGCCCAGCGAGGTATTCAACATCCTGCCGTATGCCGTTACGCTTTTGGCGCTGGTGGTGTTCAGCGGCAAAAACTATGCGCCGGCTTCTGTCGGTAAACCTTACGAAAAGGGAGCTTCCTGAGCCTGATATTCCCGCATGGATGAGCAGAAATGTCCTATTGGATTTTGGTGATTGATGACGATACGGCGAATCTGAAAATTGCAAACCGGATTCTGTCTGCGGAAAACATGCGGGTGAGCTGCCTGAAGTCCGGGGAAGAAGCGCTGCATTTTTTACAGCAGGATGGGGGGCGGCGGACTGTTTTGCCGGACTTAATCCTGCTGGACATCCGTATGCCTGGCTTGGACGGTTTTCAGACAATCGCCGCATTGAAAGAAAATAAAGACACGGCAGCCATTCCGGTGATTTTCCTGACAGCGGATGAAGATGCGGAAACGGAACTGCGCGGGCTTTCTGCCGGCGCGATGGATTTCATCAAAAAACCGTTTATTCCGGAAGTACTGCTGCTCCGCGTCCGCAATACGGTTGATTTGATCCGGCTGCAGACGGATTTGTCGCGGGAAGTGGCAAAAAAGACGCAGGAAGTACAGGCGCATGAAGAAAAGCTGGAGCGTATGTTTTTCCAAATTGTGGCTGCGCTCTCCGGCGCCATCGATGCAAAGGACGAATACACCAACGGACATTCCGAACGGGTTGCGCGGTACTCGCGGGAGATTGCCAAACGCGCAGGATTTTCCAAAGAACAGCAGGACACCGTATTCATCATGGCGCTTCTCCACGACGTCGGGAAAATCGGAATTCCGGATGCAATCTTAAATAAATCCTCCGCCCTGACGGACGAAGAATACGCGGTAATTAAAAGCCATCCGCTGATGGGCGTGGAAATACTGGAAAAAATCAAGGATTTTCCGGAGCTGCTGACCGGCGCGAAATACCACCACGAACGTTACGACGGTCTCGGTTATCCGGACGGAATTGCCGGTAACGCCATTCCTCCGGAAGCCCGCATCATTGCCGTGGCGGATTCCTACGACGCCATGACGTCCAGAAGGCGTTACCGGGATACGCTTTCGCAGGATGTTGTGCGCCGCGAGATGGAAAAAGGAAAAGGAACGCAGTTTGATCCTGTGTTTACCGGCATCATGATTGCGATGATTGATGAAGATACGGAATACACTTTAAAGGAATAACGGGTGTTGTTTTATGGACGGAAGAGAAAACCGGAAAGCAATGCATCTGCTGATGTTGTCCTGCTACAGCCTGTTTACCGTTATCCTGATTGCGGAAACGGTTGTGCTGAAATGGGAAATTGCCGCGGTTCCCCCGATGCTTTTCGGTATGGCGGTCTGCTGGACGCTGTACATTATCCGGAGTGATTTTGTCACTTCCCAAATGCTTCTGTGTTTTGCGCTGGTCATGCTCGAGTTTTTTTATTTTGGTATCCACCAGCACAGTGTTCTTAATCTTACGGCGGTGATGATTTTCTGTATCATCATTTGTTCTGTTGCGATGGAGAACAACCGTCTGGTTTCCGTTTGTATTGTGGTATATGCATTCACTGCCGGCTACAACCTGCTTTTTCATGCACGTGCGGGGGAATCGCCGTTTTTTACCCGGCCGATCTGGATTTTCCAGATGCTGATACATTTTGCGGTGGTGTACATAAGCGGTAAAGTGATGAAAATCAAAAACGAGCGTCAAAAACGGCAGCGGGAGAATACAGACCGGAAAATCCTGGAATTGGTTGCGGTCAACCGCCGCATGGATGATTTTCTCACCAATGTTTCCCACGAACTGCGGACGCCGGTCAATGTTATCACCGGCATTTCTACGGTAATGCTGGAAAACGAATCGACGGAAAAAAAGAGGAAAGACCTTTTTGCCGTCCGCATGGCAGGCCAGCGGTTGTTTGACCGGATTGAAGATATTCTCGATTATACGGAAATCGATACGGGCCGCATCAAGGTGAACAACGAAGATTATATGATTTCATCTTTGGTGAATGATTTGATCGAAAACGAGCGGGTTGTCAGTCAGGATTCCGGACTGGAAATTGTTTTTGATATTGATCCGGGGCTTCCTTTTGTGATTTCGGGGGATGAACGGAAAATCAGGAAAGTTATGCATCATCTTTTGTCCAATGCCGTAAAATTCACAAAAGAAGGCGGCGTATATGTCCGCATTTCTTTCTTGCCCAGGGATTACGGCATCAATCTTTGCATTACGGTGTGCGATACGGGTCCGGGGCTTGCAGAAGCGGATGCGGCAAAAGTATACAAGCGGTTCTATCAGACGGAGCAGGGGCAGAACCGTACTGCGGGCGGCCTGGGGCTGGGGCTTTTTATTGTGCACGGCTTGGTGCGCGCGATGGAAGGTTTTGTGCGCTTTTCCGCCAGCCCGGGTGAAGGTACCACGGTTTCGGTCAGTATTCCGCAACGGGTTTCGGATAAAGTGCCGCTGGTTTCTGTTATGGATAAGCCGTCTCTGGTTATTGCGGTGTTCATCACGATGGAAGGATATCTGCCGGCTGTAAAAAACTTTTACAACGAAATGATTTTTCACATGGTACAGGGTTTGGATATTCCGATTCACCGCGTATTTAATCAGGACGAATTGCAGCGGCTTCTCTCCATGTATCACGTAACCCATTTGTTTACCAGCGATGAAGAGTATGCGGTATACGGGGAATTTTTTGAACGCATAGATCCGGCTGTCGAAGTCGTTGTGGTTGCCGGTTCCGGTTTTTCCCTTCCGCCGGCGAGCCGCGCACGGATTGTGCGCAAACCGTTCGGCTGTCTTTCTATTATCAATATTCTGAATTCGCGTACACCGGATACACAGGCAAATCCGGATAAAAAACGTATGGTTTGTCCGGGCGTCCGGGTTCTGGTAGTGGACGATGAACCGATGAATCTGATGGTGGCGGAAGGCATATTCAACGGATACCAGATGCAGGTGACGCTGGCGGACAGCGGCGCAAAGGCGCTGACACTGTGCGCCAAGCAGGATTTTGATTTGGTTTTCCTGGACTACATGATGCCGGATATGGACGGAGCAGAGACGCTGAAGCGTATGCGGAAAATTTATTCTGTTTCCAACCGGTCCCCGAAAATTGTTGCTTTCACGGCAAACGCCGTCAGCGGTGCGCGGGAAATGTTGTTGTAGAAAGGGTTTGATGAATTCGTTTCCAAGCCGGTTGATGTTCCCGTTTTGGAACGCGTCCTGCGGCGGATTTTGCCGGCGGCGGCAGTATCGTTTGCAGATGAAGTTCCCGCGGCGGACGGCAGGGTTCCGGTTTCCGCACCGCCTGCTGCGCTGTCCGTTCCGCTTCCGGAAAAAACGGCGGATGCGCCGCCGCAGACGGACGGAATCATGCAGCGTTTGGAGGCAGGCGGGATCCGCACGCAGACGGGAATGCAGTTCTGCCGTGGGGATTCCGGCTTTTACCTGGAACTGCTGGCGCAATTTACCGGCAGCGCGCAGGAGAGGATCCGTGACCTGGAACGCTTTTTTGCGGAAGAGGACTGGGCGCAATATTGTATCCGTACGCATGCACTGAAAAGCGCGGCGAAAATGATCGGCGCGGATGATTTGTCGGAAACTGCCCGCAGGTCGGAGGATGCGGCGAAAAAAACGGATGAGGCCGCCGCGCGCGCCAATCATCCCGTTTTGCTGGAAGAATTCCGCCGCATTGTGCAGTGCATTTCCGAAGCGCTGTGTGCGGAAAATCCGGCCGGCGGCGCGTCCGGGGGAACAAGCGCGGGTACGGAAACCCTTGCGTCCGGTCCGGCAGAAACGGAAATCCCTCCGGCGCAGATTTTGGATGCCCTGGAAAAGTTGCAGGACAGTCTGCATGATTTTGATGCGGAAGCAGCCGGAAAACAGATTGCGGAAATGGAATCGTGGAAAGCCGCTTTTCATGGCAATCCGCTTTCCGCACTGCTTGCCGGAATAAAACAGGATGCAGAAGATTTTGAATTCGGATCCGCCGGGGAAAAAACGGCCGGACTGATCGGACGGATAAAGAAGGAAATAACAGGATGAACCTGAAGAAATTTATCGGCGTAATCTTTGATCCGAAGTTTGACCGGCAGGAACGGTTGTTCCGTCTGATGATTTCAATTGGCCTGCTCGGTTTGCTGATTGCTGCGGTAAGCGGCATCCTGTTGGGTGAAAGCCTGGCATCGACAGTTGTTATTTTTTCTTCGTTTTTTGTGCTGTGGCTTATTTCCTGGATTTCAATTCATTTTCACCATATTCAGGGCGGCGCTGTTCTGATTGGTTTTATTATTGTTTTTTTTGTTTTGCCGTATAATTTCCTTACAACAGGCGGTATAGACGGCGGCGCCCCGCTTTGGTTTTTGTTCGGCACCTTTTACACTTGTCTGGTTATAGAAAATAAAATCAAATACTTTTTCCTGGCGTCCAGTGTTGTTTCATTCGGAGTTTGTTATTACCTTGCGTATTTTTATCCGGAACTGTTGATCCCGCATTCCCATGAACTTGCATTCATGGATTCCTTTTTATCTCTGATCATTGTTTCCGTTTTGAATTGCGGCATGATTTTATTCCAGAATGTTATTTACCGTTCGGAGAATGAACTCGTCAAGAAACAGAAAACGGAAATTGAAAAACTAAATCGGGCGCAAAACCGGTTTTTCTCTAACTTGAGCCATGAAATCCGGACGCCGATAAATACGATTCTTGGTTTAAATGAAATCATTTTGCGGGAAAATGTTTCGGATGAAATTATTTCGGATTCCCTGAAAATTCAAAATGCCGGGAAAATGCTGTTGTCTTTAATCAATGATGTTCTCGATGTTTCAAAAATTCAATCCGGGAAAATGAAAATTGTACCGGCGGAATACGACGTCGGGAATATGCTGTCGGATATTGTCAACATGATATGGATCAGCGCAAAGCAAAAAGGATTGGAATTCAAAATCAATGTCGATCAGAAAATTCCGCTCCGCTTAATCGGCGATGAAATGCGCATTAAACAAATCCTGGTTAATATTCTGAATAATGCAGTGAAATATACTCCGGAGGGATATGTTGCGCTTTCTATTCAGTGCAGCGGCCTTTCCGACGGTTCGGTACAAATGATGTATTCCGTGACCGATACCGGAATGGGAATCAAGAAAGAAAATCTGCCGTATTTGTTCAACGCTTTTAAACGGGTGGATGAAGAGAAAACCCGTTATATTGAAGGCACAGGGCTTGGGCTTTCTATCGTCCGGCAGCTTTTGGATTTGATGGGCGGGGATGTAAGCGTGAACAGCGTATATACAAAGGGATCTACGTTTTTGGTTACAATTCCGCAGAAACGGGTGGATGACAAGGAAATCGGAAAACTTGACCTTGAAACACGCCACAGCATAAATAACAGAAAACAGTACGCACACAGTTTTGAGGCGCCTTCTGCGCGTGTGCTCATTGTAGATGACGATGAAGTGAATCTGCTGGTAGAAAAAAAATTACTCCGGGATACAAAGATGCAGATTGACACGGTTTCCGGCGGCGCGGAATGTTTGCAGAAAACGCAGTATGTCCGTTACGATGTCATTTTGATGGATCACCTGATGCCGGAAATGGACGGTATCGAATGTCTGCATCATATCCGTGCTCAGAACGGCGGGTTGAACCGGGAAACCCCTGTCGTTGTGTTGACGGCAAACGCGGGCAGCGAAAACAGCCTGCTTTATACGCAGGAAGGCTTTGACGGTATTTTGACAAAACCTGTCAGCGGCGCACGTCTGGAGGCTGAGGTCCGGGATTGTTTGCCGCCGGATAAAATCCGCAATGTTGGTACAGACGGTTCCGTCGGAATAATGCAAGCGCCTGTATTGTCGTACCGGAAAAAAATCCCGGTGGTTATCACGACAGAAAGCGTATGCGATTTACCCAAAAGCCTGCTGGAAAAATATCACATTGCCGTTATTCCCCATAAAGTGATTACGGAAGCCGGCGCATTTCTGGACGGCCAGGAACTGGATTCCGACGGTTTGATTTCTTACATCAACGGAGGCGGGGGTATGGTTTGGACAGACGCGCCTTCACTGGAAGATTTGAGCTCGTTTTTTGCCGGACAGCTGACCAAAGCCCAGCATGTCATTCATATTACGCTGGCAAAGCGGGTTCCGCCCTACGCTTACGCTAAAGCAGTGGAAGCGGCAAAAATATTTGAAAACGTAAGCATTGTGGATTCCGGGCATTTGTCCAGCGGAATGGGATTGATGGTTCTGAAAGCGGCGCAGGATGCTTCCGCGGGTGTTCCTGTTGCACAAATTCTGAAGCATTGCGATAGTTTGCGTCCGAGAATCCGGACTTCGTTTGTGGTGGACTCTACGGATTTTCTGGCCCGGAACGCGCAGATTTCGGCGCGCGCCAATAAGCTGTGCGATGCCTTTATGCTTCATCCTGTCCTGGCGATGAAAAAAAGCGCCATCAGGGTGAGCGGGATAAAAGTCGGTACGCGGTTATATGTCCTGCGTAAGTATGTCCGGTCGGCGCTGCGCGTGACCGGGGAAATTGACCGCTCCCTCCTGTTTATTACCTATGTCGGTCTGTCCGGGGATGATCTGCAGGAAATTAAAAGCCTTGTGGCAAAAATTGCAGACTTTGAACAAGTCATTTGCCAGAAGTCCTGTCCTTCGATTTCGGCTAACTGCGGTCCGGGAACTTTCGGCCTGCTTTTCCTGATGAAGGAAAATTAGGAAAAGGGAAACGGGCTGAATTTCAACTGGTTTTTTTCCCTTTTTTATGGCATAATGGGCGTATGATGGCGGGGAAAAAGGATACATTTGATGAATTGGTGAAAAGTCTCGCGGTTACGGAGCGCAGGGAGATGCTGGACCGTCTCGCTGACCTCACGGAAGTGGAAAGCGCGATTGCGGAGGCGGTACCGGACTCCTCCGGCAAGGTGCTTGAAACCGTTTCTGCCGAAAAGGCAAAAAAAATCCGCCTTTCTGATGAAACCTTTTTCATCCGGCGTTGGTTCCGGATCCGTGCTTTTTTTTCCTCTTCTTCCGCGGAAGACAAATACAACGAATTCCTTGTGGCGGAACTGGGCCGCAAGCTGGATAAAAAATACGGAACGTATGTTTCGATTGCGCGCCGGATGTATACGGATTCCATGTATCAGGATTTTGTTTTCTTGGAAACGACGCGCGCTTTTTTTCTGGGGTATCTGAATGAATATGAAAAACGGCAGGGGGATTTTTACATTCTCCTCTCCACGCTGATTGCGCCCCAGTCTGCGCGGGCAATTTCCACGGCGCTTGATCCGTTTTCGGAATCCTATGAACAGGATGTTCAGCGTGATGTCCGCTCTTCCTTTTTACGGAAAATGGATGCGGCTTTTGGGGAATTTTCAGCGGATGAACGGGCCAGAATGTATCAGGCCGCGCAGGCTGCACAGTGGCTGTTGTCGTTTTCTGCGCTGCCGCTGGGCAAAATGATTGCACAGTTTTCCGATATGACGGGGAAAGGCCAGGTGTGTCTTATGGACACATTGTCTGAAGATTTTAAAAAGCTGGCTTCCGTGCTGGCTTCCGCCGTAAAGATTCCCGTGCGCCTTCTGGAAGCGCTTTATATTTTTTCGGAACAGGAGCAGGTGCAGGGTGAATCGTTTTCGTTTGACCAGGAATGCACGAAATTCGTCAAACTTGCGGTGAGCTATCTTTCCGGCATCAATTCTTTCCGCGGCCGGATACCGGTTTCGGATTTTGTACGTTTTTCCTGCCGGGATATTTTGTGGGAGCCGCTTCCGGAGCGTCAGGGCGAAGATTGGTTCAAGCTGTTCAAAAACGCCTGGAAACTGCGTTTTGAAAAACGCTTTTCCGAATGGATGAAACTGCATGACCGCTACATGTTGAAAAAGCGCGCGCTGTCGTTTCTTGGATGCGCGGAACTTCCTTCGCTTGAATTTATTCCGTGGGAGGCTTCGTGGGTTCCGCTGAAATTCCGCCGCGAAGTTGTGTTTTTGTTTTTAAAAGCGTTTTTCTCCGGCGTGTATCCGAAGCAAATGTCGAAAGTGCTGAAGGTTATTCTTGTGGAAGGGGATTTTTACCGGCGGGAGAATCTGGTTGAATTTACCGACGCCTTTAATGTACTGGAGCACCAGAAGCAGGATATTGCCGATTTTGAACAGCGGCTTTCCCCGAAGGGCGATTTGGGGGAAGGCTTTTCGCTTGCGCTCACGGAAAAAATGGGCACGCATAACGGAAAAACGCGGCTGGAACATTTGATGATGACGGTGGAAAGCGAGGCGGATGTTTTTTACACCAAGACGCTGTCTGCATTGCAAAGCATGGATTCCGTCATCGGCGGAATCCTGGATATCAACCGCGGCGGCCCGTATGAGACGCTGGCGAATCTTTCTGTCCTGCAGGGAATCCAGAATGATACTTTCCGCAGCGACCTTTCATCCGTGCGGGCAAAAATTCAGGAAGCAATCGATATTCTGACTGTCCTGTCTTCGGGTTTGGCGGAATGACCTTTGCGGAAAAGAACGCACGGACCGTTTCCTTTTTTCCGTTCCGCGGAAAACATGGGGCGGAGGTTCCGGTTTGCGCACTTTCCCTTGCGGCGGCCGGCGCGCTGCGTCCCGGTGAAGATGACGGACGCCGGAAAGATTTTTTTTCGTCGCTTGGGATTTCTGACGGCCGGGTGGTGAGCCTTTCCCAGATTCATTCGCAGAAGGTGTGTGTTTTCCCCGGTCCTGATTTCCTTTCAGCCGGCCGTCCGCCGGGCGACGGCATCCTGACAGATTGCGTTTCTGCCGTACCATGCGTCACCGTTGCGGACTGTATGCCGGTTTGGCTTTTTGATTCCGGTACCGGATGTTTCGGCGTGCTGCATTCCGGATGGAAGGGAACCGGAATTCTGGCCTCTGCGGTCCGTGCGGCGGAAGCCAGGTGGGGCAGCAAAGCTTCTGATTTTTCCGTTATTTTCGGTCCGCATATCCGGAATTGCTGCTATACGGTGGACCGGGAGCGTGCGCAATATTTTTCGCGCACTTTTTCCGCTTCCTGTGTTACGTTGGATGAAACGCTTTTACGCGCGGGAAGCCCGTGGCCGTACCGGCTTTCCTTAGCGGAAGCAAACCTGTCAATCTGCCGTTCCCTCGGAATTCCGGCGGAACAAATTTCCGATACCGGCATATGCACATGCTGCTCGTCCTTGTACGGCTCCTCCCGCCGGGAGAGCGCGGGTAAACCATCTTCCCCTGCCGCATCCGGCAGCCGGACGCCGTTTACTTCGATGGCGGCTTTTATTTATTATTCCTGAGTTCCTTCCCGCGCGGAACGGTTGACGATTGCTTTGCGTTTGTTTTCCGCCTGTTGGATCATGCAGGATAAAAGCGCTGTCAGTTCCCCGTATAACCGGGTGGGGGCAATACAGCGCCGTTTTCTGCGGGGCAGTCTCGCTTTTGCCGCCCGGTCTATCCGGTTCCAGGTTTGGAAAACGGCGGGAATAAAATGAATCGCCAGCGTCAGCAGAAGCGCCGGATTCCGTTTCCGGATGAACCGGCGGGCAAACGGAAATATTTTTCCGGCCTGTTCCTGCAACGCCTCCAGCGTAAATTTAATTTCGACAGGCGGCGTGGTATGGAAAAAAATCAATGCAGCCAAGGCGCTCATGAAAAACCGGAAAGCATACAAAAAAGCGCTCCGGACTTCTTCCCTGTGAACTTCTATTATACCAAAGAGCAGCGGAATCCCTTCCTGCGTTCCGGCCGGCAAACGGAACTGTCCGTCTTCCGTGCCGGAAAAATCCAGCCGGAAAATTTTAAACACGGCGTACAGTCCGCCGATACACAACACAAAAGACAGTTTGCCCAAATCCTGAAAACGGAGCCGGGCGAGGATAAAAGCGGCGGCAATCACGGCTGTACAAAATGCCAGCACGGTGATTTCCGCTTTTTCTGATCCGGTACGCAAAAACAGAAAAAAGCAAAGCAGGAATTGCACCGCCAGTTTCACGGACGCCGGAGCATTGTGCACAAGCGTATTTTTTTTCTGGTAGGAAAAAACAGGCGTCTTCATATTCTGTAAACCGGTTTTGTTTTTCTGTTTGCCGGAACACCGCGCATTATATCCACAGCATGTCCTGTATAGAATTGTAAGCGGTCATCGGATTACGGATCCCGAAATCCTCCAAAGGAAGCCGGAGCGCATCTTCCGGCGGACCGCTGAACCGGATTTTCCCTTTGTCGAGTATGGCCAGCCGGTCGGCAAGCGCCAGAATTTTTTCCAGTTCGTGCGTCAGGACAAGAATCGTGTATCCTTCTTCTTTCAGTGATTTCAGGATGGCGCAGACCTGCCGGATGCCGGGCCAGTCAAGATTGGCAAACGGCTCGTCAAAAATCATAACCGCACGCTGCATGGCAATCATGGACGCAACAGCCAGCCGCCGTTTTTCCCCGCCGGACATCAGCCTTGCCGGAAAATCTTTTTTCTCCAGAAGTCCGCACCGGGCGAGCGCATTCCGTGCCCGGCTCTGTAAATCCCGTTTCGGATATCCGCAGGATTTCAGGCCAAAGCAGACATCTTCTTCCGGCGTTTCACCGAGAATTTGCGCATCCGCATCCTGAAAAATCAAACCGGCTTCCCCGCCCGCCGGGAATTCCACTGTTCCGCTGTCAGCTTCTTCCAGTCCGGCGATGACGGACATCAACAGCGTTTTGCCTGAACCGTTTGCTCCGGCAATAACCAGGAATTCCCCCTGTAAAACCGACAAAGAAACGCCGTCCAGGGCGGTAAATTCTTTTTCTTCGTACATGGTTTTGAATTTTTTTGTGACGCTGCGGATTTCCACAGCTGCTTTTGTTGTTCCGGCGTCAGAATATTCCATAGGTTCATTCTCAGGAAAATCAGCCATAGTACCGCGCCAGAATGATGCGGAATTTTTTTGCAGCCGGAACGGAGAAAATC
>JADIMS010000165.1 GCA_017694555.1 Candidatus Avitreponema avistercoris | reverse complement strand
CCGTCAAAGAACGGGCTTCCCGCCGCCGGACGCGCACATACAGCCGCGGCCCGAAACCGGACGGAACCTGACCTGCGCGGGCTACTCTGTGCGGACGGCTTCCAGAATTGAAGAAATATTCCCGACAATTTTTTCCACAACAGCCGGTTTATTCATGGCGTAAATGTGGATGCCGTCCGCGCCGTTCGTGATGAGGTCGATAATCTGATCGGTGGCGTAAGCAATTCCCGCCTGTTCCATGGCGCGCGGATCTTTTTCAAACCGGTCCACAAGGGAAAGGAATTTCGGCGGCAGATAGGCGTTGGAAAGATCGATCATACGCCGCAGCTGGGAAGCATTTGTGATGGGCATGATGCCGGCAAAAATCGGTACGGAAATGCCGGTTTTCCGCGCGCGGGAAATGAAACTGTACAGCATGGAGTTGTCGAAAATCATCTGTGTGGTGAGGAAAGAACAGCCGGCGTCCGTTTTCCGTTTCAGGTTTTCCAAATCGCGCGCACGGTTTCCGCTTTCCGGATGTCCTTCCGGGTAACATGCGCCGCCGATGCAGAAATCGCCTTCCGTCCGGATTTCGCGGATCAATTCGTCCGCGTACCGGAAGTCGTCCGGCGGAACAAAATCCGGATCCTTCGGCCTGTCTCCCCGGAGCGCCAGAATATTTTCCACGCGCGCGTTTTTCAATTCCCGGATGACTTGCCGTACTTTTTCCCGCGTAGAGGAAAGGCAGGTCAGGTGCGCAAGCGGAACGGTGCCGTTTTCCTGAATGTGCGCGGCAATGCGTACCGTGTTGGCGGAAGTCCCGCCTCCCGCGCCGTAAGTCACGCTGATAAAATCCGGCTGGAAGCGGCATAATTTGTCTGCGCAGGCAAAAACGGATTCCAGTCCGCTTTCCTGTTTCGGCGGAAAGATTTCAAAAGAAAAGACCATTTTCCGCTTGCGGATGATTTCGCTGATTTTCAAGGGCGTTTCCTTTTTTTGTTTTTTTGGACAAGCTGTTTGAAAAACAGCCGGATCCGGCGGAACAACCGGCGGAAAAAATCCGCAATATACCGCAGCAGCCGGCGGAACGGCCCGGGGTTTTTCAGCCGGTTGAGGCGCATGTACGCTTTGAGGAGATCGTCCTCCGAGAAATCAGCCCGCTGGACATTTTCTTCGATTTCCATTTCCAGCTCTGAAACGTCCCCTGCGCCGTGGATGACATTGACCGGAACCATGTGCCAGCCCAACTCTTGGACGGCGCGCAGCCGGCGTTCCCCGGCAATCAGTTCGTTTTTTTCGTTGATGAGGATGGGATGCAGCAGACCGTAGCGTTTGATGCTTTCAACCAGACTCCGGATGTCCCCCGCGTCGCTGCGGACCCGCCGTTTTACCCGGATGGAGTCAACGGGAATATTCATACTCTGTTCTCCTTGCGCCCGTCCGCAGTTTTATTCCAGCAGCGGATTAAAGGCCGGCCGGTCAGGAACAGCCGGCGTATCCCCGGTCTCTGTTTCTGCTCCGGTTTGTCCGGCGTCCTGCTCCATGTCCTGCTGTCCGGCGGCTTCCGCTTCCGGCGCCGTTTCTTCCGCCGTCTCCCTTCTTTGCGGCCCGGAAGCGTTTTCCCTCCTGTCCGCCGTCTGTTCTGCTTTCCGGTTTTCTGCGTCCGCATCCGCGGGCGTCTGCTGCGTCTGCTGCGTCTGCTGCGCTTTTTCTTCCTCTTCTGCCTGTGCGGCGGTATTCTGCGCTGCGGAATTTGTCCGGCGTGTCCCGGCGCGGCGTACGGATGAAGACGCCGGACGGGTTCTGCCGGCCCGGCGCAGTCTGGCCTGTGCGCTCCGGCTCGGTTCCGGATCGTCGAAAATACCCGGATCCACAAGCAGGGTTCCTTCCTGAATGGTCTGCGGCTTTGTTCCGGTCAGCCAGGCTTCGTTTTGCAGCCGGTTGACGGCGGTCCGCTCCAGCACTGCGCGGTTGGCGTGGTATTCGCAATATTGCGTGGGCTGGGTGCCTTCCAGATAGGGCAGCGTAATGCCTCCTTCGTCACATTCGTCGGTACGCAGAAGCCCGGATTTCCGGCAGACGGTCGCTTCCACCAGCCCGGTTTGCGGTTTCACAAAATCCCGGTAGGGGAGCCCTTCGTGGATGCGGTCCATGTATTTTCCCCAGGCCGGGGCGGCCAGTGTTGCGCCGGTGGAACGGAGCCCAAGGGAATATCCGGGGCGGTCAAAGCCGAACCAGACGGCGGTTGTATAATACGGCGTAAAGCCGACCGTCCATGCGTCCCGCCAGTTCTGCGTGGTGCCGGTTTTCCCCGCCGCCGGGATCCGGTACCGGTTGCCGCTTTCGTCCCGGTAAGACATCTGCCCGCTCCAGTACACGCCGCCCAGGGTACCGGACGTCAGCGTGTTTTGCAGCAGGGAGGTCATGATGTAGGCATTCTGCGGGCTGACAATCTGAATGGCGGCTCCTTTGCGTTTCTGTTCCAGCCGCAGCTCTTTTTCTGCATCGATGATGAGCCTGCCGTGCCGGTCTTCCACCGAGCGGATGGCGATCGGCGTCACTTCTTTCCCCTGGTTTGCGAATGTGGCGTAAGCTTTTGCCATCTGGATGGGCGAAACGCTGATAACGCCCAGCGCCATGGAATACACGCGCGGAAACACCTGCTCGATTTCTTCTTTGTCGGTGTACCCCAGCAGGGCAGCCGCCCGGTTGATTGCGGCGTCAAATCCGATACCGTCCAGCAGGCGTACCGTCGGAACATTCATCGAAGTCGCCAGCGCTTCCCAGAGCAAAACCGTTCCTTTCCATTCGCCGCGGAAATTCAGCGGCGTGTAGGGTTTCCCGTCTTCGTTGTAGAAGACAACCGGCGTATCGTTCATCATGGTTCCCGCCGTATACTTGCGCGTATCGATGGCGGCAGAATACACCAGCGGTTTGAAGGAACTTCCGGGCTGTACCCGTGCCTGCGTGGCGCGGATCACCTGGTTGGCTTCATTAAACTGGCTTCCGCCGACCAGCGCCGTAATGTAGCCGGAGTCATTCTCCAGCGTGACCAGTGCGCCTTCCACCGTGCTGCGGGCCTGGTCCCGCTGGGAAGCGGCATTGGAAATATTCGCCGCTGTTTTCAGCGTATCCAGTCCGCACAACAGGCTGGCGATATCGGTAACCGGATTGATGACGTCGCGGTAACGCGCCAGGGTTTTGACATGGAGACGCTCGGCGGAAACCGCCAGCTGGGGAAAGTCAAAGACCAGGGCCAGCATCTCCGTGATTTCGGCATATTTGTCGCCCTGATCAAAGCGGGAAGAACTGGTTTCCTGGAAGCGCCGGTTGGCAATTTCCAGATATTCCGCCATCACTTCATCCGCTGCCCGCTGGTGGGCAAGGTCGAGCGTGGTATGCACCGTGTAGCCGCCGGAATAAATATCCATCGTACCGTACATCATTTGCTCCAGCTGCCTGCGCACGTACTCGGAAAACCAGCGTGCCTTGTCGTCCCGGTTCAGCCAGACGGAAGAAGCGGTCCGCGTGTAATCGAATGTAGCCCAATAGTCGTCAAAGGAGTCGCGCGCCGTTTTTTCGTCCAGATAGCCCAGTTCCACCATTTGCCGGAGGACTTCGCGCTGCCGGTCCATGGCGCGGTTCGGATGGTTGAACGGATTGTAATACGCCGGGTTGGAAAGCTGGATGACGAGGATGGCGGCTTCTGCCGGTGTGATTTCCGTGGCCGGATGCCCGAAATAAAAACGGGAAGCCGCATTGACGCCGTATGTGCCGCCGCCAAAGTACATCTTATTCAGGTACAGCTCCAGAATTTCGTTTTTGGAATACCGGCGTTCCAGCTGCAGCGCCCACCAGAGTTCCTTGATTTTGCGGGTGATGGAACGTTCGCTGCGGTCCAAATAAAGCGTACCGGCGAGCTGCTGTGTGATGGTGCTTCCGCCGCCCAGGGAACGCCCGGTGATGACGCCGAAAAAGGCGCGGGCAATGGCCTTGAGGCTGAAACCGGGATGCTCATAAAACACCTGGTCTTCCCGTGTAAGCAGCGCTTCAATCATATGATCCGGAAGCTGGTCCAGCGTGATGATTTCCCGCTTTTCTTCCGAAGCGAATTCCGTAATCAGTTCGCCGTGGATATCCAGAATGCGGGTAGGGAGATCCGGATTGAATCCGGTAAAGTTCTCGGTATTTTTCAGGTTGACCGTCGCGGCCAGGGAAAGCCCCAGCGCGGCTCCGGCGGTTACCGCGCCCAAAAGCAGGACAATGCCGAACGCCGCAGTCAGTTTTCCGTGTTTTTTCGCCATACGTCCTATAATAAAGCAGAAAGGCTTCTGTTACAACGCCTGTGGATAAAAAAAAGCCGGTATAGAATTCCATACCGGCCGCCCATCAGGCTGCCGGGCGACCAGTGGGTGGGAGGGAATCTGATCGCCCGATATTTACTTATCGGCGGACGGCTGTTTTTCTGAAGAAAAAAAATGCAGGAAAGCACGGAATTCCGTATGCGCCGCGTTACGGCTGTTCCGGCCCCGCAGGCTGCGGGCGTACTTCGGAGATTTCCGCATCCACTGTCATGGAAACGGAATAATCGCGTCCTTCTTCGGCCGTGAATTGCCTGTGCAATTCATAACCGCCGACTGAAAATGTTACGGTATGTTTTCCGGGCGCAATCCGCCGGCTTTCCTGCGGATTTTCGACCGGTTCCCCGTCCAGCGTCACCGTTACGTTGTCCGGACTGGCAAAAACTACGGTCGGCGTTGTTTCTTTCAGATTCAGGGTCATCTCCGTAACATTTGCCTGTTCTACGGTAAACGTGCGCACTTCTGTCCGGTATTTTTCTGCCGAAACCGCTACATGGTGTGCGCCCTGGGGAAGAACCATCATCCGGCCGGGATCGTCCACCGGCTGTTCGTCAATGCGCACGCTGAGCACCGGCTGTTCGGCTCCGTCCGGATGCGATACCTGCAGCCGGAACCCGCCGTCGCCGTTCAGGACGGGCCGGACTTTGACGAGGAAAGAGGCTGTTTCAAACTCTTCCGGCAGCCCTTTCATGACGGGAAACAGCCGGAAAAACAGCGGCTCGTCTTCCGGGGCGGGAACCGGCTCCATCACTTCGGTGTACGGGTCAGACTTGAAGCCGTGGTTTTCCTGCAGCGGGATACGGAGCACAAAGGTGAGCTTTGCGGGCAGCATCTCCATTGCCAGTTTTTCACCCTGAAAATCGTAACCGGTTTCTGACAGCCCGGAAAGTCCGCTGTACACCGCATACGCCATTGCACCCGGATATTGCAGGACGGTTTCCGGCGATTTGACTTCGATTTCCACTCCTGCAAGGAATATCCGGTCCCGGGGCAAAAGAACGGCTACGCCGTCGTTGTAGCCCAGCGAAAGCTCAACCGTTTCCGGATTCAGAAGGGGGATATCCACGGTTTCCGCACGGGTTACCCGGAAGCTTTCCGCGGAAAGGGGCGGAAGGGCGGACAGGGCAGACCATGCTGCAAAGAGACAGAAAATCGGAAAGGCGGATGTTCTTTTCATCTTCGTTTTGCGGGCAGCTTCACCGGAGCAATCCTGCGGGATTCCTCGGAATTCCGTTCTCGTGGATCTCAAAATGGAGATGGGGCCCTGTTGACTGCCCTGTGGAACCGACGCTGCCGATGATTGTACCGGATTTCACCAGATCGTGCAACTTTATTTTTTTTTCATGCAGATGCCCGTACAGGCTTTCCCGTCCGCCGTCATGCCGGAGGATGATGTAGTTGCCGTAAACCGGGCTGTATCCGCTTTCTGCAACGGTTCCCGCAGCGCAGGCATATACCGGCGTTCCCTGCGGCGCGGCCAGGTCGATTCCGCGGTGGAATACGCGGTTGCCGGTCACCGGGTTGATCCGGTCGCCGTATGCGGAAGTCAGTCTGCCTTCCGGGAGCGGGAAACGCATGGTCCGCACCAGAAAGAATGTGCGCGCGGTATTTTCCATTCCGGCGCCGGGAAACAGAAAAAAGCGGGTTTCCCCGATGGAAAGGCGTATCCCGCCGCGGCGTTCCGCGCCGCCTGCACTGCGGATTTCCCGGATTTCTTCCGACAGGGAAGCCGCCAGCAGTTCTTCAAACGCGTTTTCCGGCGTCTCCGGAACGTAAAGGCCGGGAACGGAAGGCAAAAGCAGTGTCCGCCCGGCAATATCCTCCCCGGCGTGCCCGAGTCCGTTCAGCGTGGCGATGCTTTCGTAGGGGACGGCGCAGCGCGCGGCAAGGGAAAGCAGGTCGTCATCCGCCTGCGCCCGGTAAACGTACAGCGCAAGTTTTGCCGCCAGTTCCTGCGCCGGTTTTTCTGCGGCCAGCGCAATGCGCGCGTCCTGCACATCGGCGCTGTATTGCCGGAACAGCGGGTCGCGGTGGGAAAGGGAGGCGATTTCCGGAAGCGCGTCCGAAACCGCAGAAAAGCTGCGCGCTGCCGCCGGGGCAGCCGGAAAGAAAAATGCGGCGGAAAGCGCGCACAGGAAAACCCGGAAGAAACGGGAAGAGGCAGACAGCGCCCCGTGCGGAAAAGCTTCCGTCATGGCGCGGCGGTTCCGGCAGGGGAATCCCCGCCGTTGTCCTGCGTTTCCCCGGCGTTTTCCGACGGGCAAGCGTCCGCGGACGGGCCGAAGCGTACAAA
>JADIMS010000164.1 GCA_017694555.1 Candidatus Avitreponema avistercoris | reverse complement strand
CTATTTTCCTATTATACCATGGTTTCCGCTATGCTGTTCCGAAAAAAAATAAAATATGCGCTGGCAGGCGCTTTTGTTTTTACGCTTTTTTATATTTTTCTGGCCGCCGTTCCGCTCACAAATGATTTTTCGTTTCAGCCGCAATGGACGCGCCGCATTGCAGACGCCCCCCGCATCGGCGGAGGAACCGGACTGCCTGACGGAGACGCCGCAGCGTTCATGCTCGGCCGTACATTCGGTTTTTTTACGCCGGACGGAAAAATAGTCCGCGGAGAACCGGAAGACGGGCGCTTTTCCGCCGGCGGGGACGCCTGGTGCGTATACCCGCAGGATGCCGCGCAAACCGAAGTGTTTCACGCCGACGGTTCGCCGGAAATGACCATCGGTGCGGCCGGATTTGTCCATTTGACGGACTACGGCGCATATTTATTCCACCCGGGCGGCGGCGCCGTCAGCCGCTACGACGACAGCGGCCGCTGCATCTGGACACAGGAAGAAGCGGCTCCCCTCACGGCATTTTCGGATTCCCCGGCGGGCGCCATCTTCGGTTTCGGCAACGGTACGCTCACAGCCGTCGATCCGGAAGGCAGGGTGCTGTTTTCGTTCTGCCCCGGCGGCAGCGACCACCCGGTCATTCTGGGCGCCGCGCTTTCTGCGGACGGGAAACTGGCCGCCTGTCTTTCGGGAATCGGACCGCAGCGTTTTTTGCTCATCGAAATCCGGGGCGGACAGCATAAAATTACCGCGCACCGCAATTTTCCGCAGGCGCTGCGGCGGCAGGCGTTTACCGGATTCAGTAAATCCGGCGGTCAGGTTTTCTTTGAAACGGCAGGCGGACTCGGCGTTTTTGACACGCAGCGTATGCATCTGTATGAAGCGCCGGCCGGCGGACGCGTGCTGAACGCAGCCGAAGCCGGGAAAGGCTTTTTCGCCGTACTCGCCAAATCCGATGCAGACCGGCACACGCTTTCCGTCTTTGAAACGCCGGCCAGACAGATTGCTTCCACGGAATTCCGTTGCAGGGATGCATTTTTACTTTCCCGCGGCGGGGAACTCTATCTGGGAACAGACGGCAGCATTTCCTGCATCCGCCTGCAAATACCGGACAGAAAACAAAACGGAAGGGGACAACCATGAACGCAGAACGCAATCCTGCAGGAACCTTGCGCCGGCCCGCCATGCTGGCCGCACTCATACTGGCGCTGCCCTGCGCTTTGCCGGCGTTGGAATGGCCGGTCGCAGAACCGGAAATCCGGCGGAATTTCGGGCAGGAAGAAAACGGCAATCTGGAACGGGGCCTGATCCTTTCCGGCGGGAATACTGTCCGTGCTGCCGGAGACGGCAGCGTTCTGGCTGTCCTTTCCTGCAATGAAAACATGAACGGATTTCCTTCCACGCTGGGAAATGCGGTATTGCTTGCCCACGGCGACGGAATTGTTTCCGTATACGGGAATCTGGCGGATACGGAAATGGCAGCCGGAAAAGAGCAGATGGAGACCTACGCCGTGATTGCCCAAACCGGCGGAAGCGCGTGGGGCGGATTATCCGGCGGCGGGGAAGACCGCGGTATCTGCATCTTTCAGATTGCCGATCAAAACCAGAAAACGCTGCTTAATCCCCTGCTGCTGCTTCCGCCGCAGGAAGACAACCGCGCGCCGGTGATTCAAAGCGTCACACTGGAATCGGCTTCCGGACAAACGCTGAATCTCAGCACAAGCCGCTTTTTGCGCAGCGGCGTATACCGGGTGTATGCAGCCGTAACGGATACCCGGGCAAGGAATTCCCCGGCGCTGGCGCCTTTCCGTGTCAGCGTGCTGGTAAACGGCAGCGAACAGAGCGCCGTCGCCTTTGAAACGCTGGAAAAAAAAGCATCCGTGCTGGCGCCGGCCGTTTTTCCGGATTACTTTGACGGCAGCACGCCGCTGTACAACCGCAGCGGACTGCTGTACGCCGGGGATGTTTCCCTCACGCGGGGCAGGACGGAAATCACCGTCGCGGCGCGGGACTTTACCGGCAACGAACGGACGTCGGCGTTCCTGCTCCAGATTGAATAGCGGCTGCGTAAAAACCGTCAGCCGTAAAGGTGTTCAAACTGGTGCAAAAGCTCCAGCGCGCGTTCCTTGCAGGAACCGCAGACCGTTCCGATTTTCGTCCGCTCCTGCAAGCCTTCCCAGTCACGCGCGCCGTCTTTGTAGGCGGATTCAATATCCTTGTCGGTTACATTCAGGCAGTGGCATACCACCTCGGTATTTTCCTTCCCTTTCAGCGGCGGCAGGTTGTTCCGCTCCAAATAGTCGTCAATGGCCGCCCGCAGAGCTTTGTCGCCAAGCACTGAACAATGGATTTTGTTTTCCGGCAGTCCGCCCAGTCTGGCCACAATATCCTGCGGCTTGAGAATGTACGCGTCTTCAATCTTCATGCCTTTGACGGCTTCGGAAAGAATCGACGTAGAGGCAATCGCGCTGGCGCAGCCGTACGTTTTCCAGCGGCAGTCAGTGATCACGCCGCCGGAAATACGCAGCAGAATCAGCATCTGATCGCCGCACTTGATATTGCCCACAATCCCGCGGCCGTCACAGGGCCAGGAATCTTCGTCCGTTTCCAAAACATTCCGCGGGTTCATAAAGTGATCTTTCACGACATCCGAATACAGCCAGTCCATATTTTCCTCGCTTGCATCCTCATTTTCCGGGCTTCACGGTGGAATACGCCCGCAGTTTTTCAATCACCGGGGGAATAACCTCCAGCACCCGGCGAATCTCTTCTTCAGTGGTGAATTTCCCCAGACTGAAGCGGATGGATCCGTGCGCCAGTTCCGGACCGATACCGGTAGCCATCAGCACATGGGACGGCTCCAGACTGCCGGATGCGCAGGCGGAACCCGTGGAAGCGGAAATCCCCTGCAAATCCAGCATCAGCAGGATGGATTCCCCTTCCGCGCCGGCGAAAGAAACATCCAGCGTATTGGGCAGGGAAGCCGGCACGTCGCCGTTGATGCGGATATCCGGTACGCTGTGCAGCAAACCGTCCCGCAGCATGGCTTTCAGCGCAGAGGTATGCGCCGCATAATCCGCAAGCCCTTTTTCCGCACATTCCGCCGCCGCGCCGAATGCAATAATCGACGGCGAATTATAGGTTCCGGCACGGCGGCCATGCTCCTGATGACCGCCGCGGATAAGCGGGGAAAACGGCGCGCCTTTTTTGACAAACAACGCGCCGACGCCTTTCGGCCCGTAAATCTTGTGGCAGGAAAGCGTGAGATAATCCACGCCGCTGTCCTTCACGTCAACAGGAATTTTCCCGGCAGCCTGCACGGCGTCGGTGTGAAACAGCGCACCGGCCTCCCGGGCCAGCGCGGCGAATTTCTTGACATCCTGAATGGTGCCGATTTCGTTATTGGCCGTCATCACCGAAACCAAAAGCGGTTTATCCTCTGTACGGCCGGAAGAACAGGCCTTGTCCAGCGCCGCCCGGTAAACGTCTTCAGAAACCACCCCGTCCGCATCTACCGGCAAAAACACGACGGAAAAACCCAGCCGGGCAAGCCGCCGCGCACTTTCCATCACACAGGGATGCTCAACCGCAGTCGTGATTACCGTCTTTCTTCCGCCGAAAGCGTCCTGCATTGCTTTTGTGGAAAAAGATCCGTCCTCGGAAAGCAGGTGAAACACCGTGTTGTTGGATTCCGATCCACCGGAAGTAAAATAAATTTCTTCCGGTTCTGCATGAATCAGCGAAGCGACCTGCCTGCGCGCCTGTTCCATCTGTGCCGCGGCGTGCCGTCCGTCCTCGTGCATACTGGAAGCGTTGGCATACAGATCCAGCGCAGAAAAAAATACGTCCCGGACTCCGGGATCCAGAGGCGTGGTCGCATTGTAATCAAGATAAATTCTGTTCACGGGAATCTCCTGTTTCCGATCGTTTCCAGTATACTAAAAATCACAGAAAGATGGAAGGCATACCGTCCGCGCCTGCCTTGCACAATCCCCGCCGGAAATGATAGGCTGGATTCAGGAGGCAGTATGTACGAGCCAGACACCGATTCCGTACAAAAAGCCCTGGAAGCATTTATTCTGTCGGCTTCCGGGTGGCGGAAAATTTTTGCTGCCAACGGGGATGAAGAAAGCCGGTCGCCGGAAATCCGGCCGGAAGATGCGCTGCTCACTGCGCTGGCTGCCGGAACATTCGCCCGGTTTGTGCGTTCTGCATCCGGCAAAGAACGGCCGGCCGTGCTTTTGGCAACCGATACCCGGCCTACCGGCAGGGCGATTGCCGCGGCGGCGGCTGCCGGCCTGCGGCAGGAAGGGGCGGAAATTCTTTTTCCCGGCGTTGCCGCAGCTCCGGAAATCATGGCCGCTGCACGCACGCAGGATGCGTTTGTTTACATTTCAGCCAGCCACAATCCTATCGGACACAACGGCCTGAAGTTCGGGCTGTCGGACGGCGGCGTACTTTCAGCCGGAGATTCTGCACGGCTTATCCAGGATTTCCGGCAGGCAGCCGGAGACGCAAACAGGATCTGCCGGACTGCGGAAGTCCTTGCCGCTTCCGCGCAGTCCGCATTACAGGAAACGCCGGGCTGCAAGGAAGCAGTTCTCCGGGAATACGAAACATTTATCCGGGAAGTCATTACGGATGCCGGAACCGGAACACCGGAACAGGCAGTTCTGCAAAACCGGCGTTTTGCAGAACTGCGCGGAGCGGCGGAAACCGAAAGCCGGAAAGGCAAACCGCCGGCGGTATTTGCCGATTTTAACGGCAGCGCGCGTACACTTTCCGTTGACCGGAAACTGATTGCGGATACCGGATTCCGTTTTTTTACCCTGCACGGTAAACCGGGAGACATCGCCCACCGCATCGTTCCGGAAGGCAGCAGTCTGTTTGAAGGCGCAGAAGAAATGACGCGGTTACGGCGCGAAGGAAAAATTGCAGACGGCGCTGTGTTTATAGGCTACGTTCCGGATTGCGACGGCGACCGCGGCAATTTAATTTTCTGGAACGAAAAAACTGCGCGTGCCGAACCGCTGGAAGCCCAGCAGGTTTTTGCCCTGTCGGTGATAGCCGAATTGGCCGGTCTGGTTTTTTACGGGGAAAAAGAAACCAACCGCTGCACAGTTGTTGTCAACGATCCGACTTCCATGCGTATAGAAAAAATTGCAGCCGCTTTCGGCGCACAGGTAGCGCGGGCAGAAGTCGGGGAAGCCAACGTCGTAAACCTCGCGCGCAAACTCCGCGGGGAAGGCCGGATTGTACGCATTCTCGGCGAAGGTTCCAACGGCGGGAACATCACACACCCCTCTGCGGTGCGCGATCCGCTCAGTACGCTTTTTGCCTTGCTGAAGCTTCTGCTGCTGAAAGACAAAGACGGACATCCCGGCCTGATCCGCATTTGGCTGGAACGCACCGGCGCTGCCGCCCGCCGGCAGGAGGATTTCACGCTTGCCGGGATTCTGGAAACCATTCCCCCATTCACCACAACTTCCGTTTTTGAAAAAAACGCACAGATCCGCATCCGGGAGCGGGATCACGCTGCATTGAAGCGCCGCTTCCAGCATATTTTCGAAAAGGAATGGCCGCAGCGCAAAAGCCGGCTTGAACAGCAGGCAGGCATCACAAGCTGGACCGCGGTCCGCAACAACGGCATCACGCAGGCAGAATGTACCCGCGATTTCGGGGAATCGGGCAAAGGCGGACTGAAGGTTATCTTCCGGGATCCGGAAGGCCGGAACAAAGCGTTCATCTGGATGCGCGGCTCGGGAACCGAACCGGTATTCCGCGTGATGGCCGACGCAGAAGGCGCGGACAATCCGCTGGAAAAAGAGCTGCTGGAATGGCTGACGTCCATGATCCGCCGGGCAGATACTTGAGGGATAAAAAAAAATATATTATCATCGCGTCACGTCGAAAAACAAACGGGGAGAAAAACCATGGGAATTCGCGGGGAACTTTTTACCACAGATGTAAAGGTAAAAAACCGGACCTATTTTTTTAATGTGAAGGAAAACCGGACGGGAGATATTTTCCTGCAAATCGTAGAAACAAAAAATCTCGAAGGCTCGGATTTCGAACGCAGAACCGTCGTTATTTTTGAAGACGATATGCGGAAATTCCTGCA
>JADIMS010000163.1 GCA_017694555.1 Candidatus Avitreponema avistercoris | reverse complement strand
GAACTGAAACGACTGCTCCCCCTGCTCTCCCTTGGAAGCGTGGCGGAGGAAAATCTTCTGCTGGACGGTCAAAACCCCGGCGAATATCTGGCTGCCGTTTTTCCATTTATCGGGGAAATGAGCGGAGCCATCGAGCAGCAGGACACCGTCACCATCGGAGACATCGCCGAATACGAAATTGCCCCCCGGATGCGGGAAATCGGAAATTTTCTGACCGCAGTAGTCCGGAACGCTGGTCAAAATCCATGAATCCTGCTACAGTAGTATGCACAATGCTGTGCCTGAACTCCAACGGGAGAAAATCATGACTGTTTTGGCATTGAAAGACATCAAACGCAAGGAATCCGCGATTTATTACCGCCGGCAGTTTTCCGCCAATGCTTCTTACCAGCTGCCGGGGCGGAAATCCTCCGGGCAAATTGAATTCACCATCGAAACGACGCCGCTTGGCTACAACGACATTCAGGTCGATCTGGTGGATTCCGTGGACTATCCGGTCATTCAGGTAAAACGGGCATTGAAAGATTATATCAGTAAACTGGACACGGCGGGGAAACTGCCGTAAACTCGGACAATGGATTTTGAATGGATTTCATCCTCCTCCCGGGAGACGGAGGATTTCGGACAAAAAATCGGCAGACAGCTGGAACCCGGCGATATTCTTGTGCTGGACGGCACGCTGGCAGCCGGAAAAACCACGCTGACGAAAGGTATCGCCCGCGGATTGGGCGTGGAAGAACCGGTAACCAGTCCGACATTCACGCTGATTTCAGAATATGAAGGCCGGATACCGCTTTATCACATGGACGTATACCGGCTGGATTCCTCCGACGATTTCCTGACGCTGGGTGCAGAAGAACTGCTTTACGGCGAAGGGGTCTCGGTCATTGAATGGGGCGAAAAAGTTGCCGACGTTCTGCCGGAAGATGCGGTATGGATCCGGCTGGATACAGAAACGGATGAAGGGGACGGCGGCTGCAGACGGCGTATCCGGGTAACCAACTGGCGGCACGGAAACCTGGCGCCGGATCAAAAAACCGGAACAGGAGAAACGCCATGAATGTGCTGGCCATTTACACGGCGGAACCAGGAATCTGTGTAGCAGCAGAAGGCCCGCGCGGCTCATTTTTGCTGGCAGCTAAAGGAAGACAGCAGCAGGCAGAAGAAATCCTGCCGTTTTTGGAAACTGCGGCGGAAAAAGCCGGCTTTGCGCTGCAGGAAACGCAGCTGGTTACGGCGGCGGAAGGTCCGGGATCCTTTACCGGCCTGCGTTTGGCATATTCGGCCGCAAAAGCGGTGCAGTTCTCCAGCCGGTGCCCGTTTTTGCCGGTGCCGACGTTTTCCGCCTGGGCGCACAGCCTCCAGGACATTCCGGATCCGCTGTTCTGCGTACTGGATGCCAAAAAAAAGCGTTTTTACGGCCAGTTTTTTATTTCCGGGGAAGCCGTTTCCGGTGTCCTGGATTTGACGCCGGAAGAGGCCGCCGGCAAATTGCATGAAGTACTCGGTACAGCGGCGGCAGATTCGCCGGACGCTTCCGCGGGACGGACGGTTGTACTGACGGCGGAGCACGGGAAAACACTGTATACCTCCGGCGCTTTTCTCCCTGCATGGGAATCCCTGCAAAACTCCGTACCGGAAATGCACAGGCGGCCGGTACAATTCCGTTTTGCGCCGGTACATTGCGGCGGAATTTTCTCTATAATAGCATTGTCAAAACAGCGGTTTACGCGTTATACTTTTTCTGAGGCAGATTTTGCCATTGGTCCGGCTTATATCAGAAAAAGCGACGCGGAGACGGCTTATGAAGGATGAAAAAACAGAAGACCTTTTCCCCGCCGAAAATGCGGATGACTCCGGCCAGGCGGAAGAAGTTCAAATTCTGGAAGAGGAAGAAGAAGATTTCATACAGGATATTTCCGATGCCGACCGCATTATCCGGGCAGTAGGAAATGACTGTGTCCCCATGCTTATCCTGAATGAGCGGATGATTATTGTTTACTGCTCAAAAGCAGCGCGGGATCTGTTTGAAGGCTACTACTACCTGACGGAACGTCCGTTCTTCAACGTTTTCCATTCCAGCCCGACGAGGGAAACATTCCGGACGATTGCCACGTCTCTCAACTCCCCCGAAAAAGGCTACACATGGAGCGGCAGTCTGGCACACAAAGCGCCCGGGCTGCGGACGCTGCGGACAAAAACGACATTCCTGCCGTTGTTCGGCCAAGAGAAAAAGACGGTCTTCTTTGTGGTGCTGTTTGAAATCACGGACGCCCGCAATTTCTTCGATTCAGGAAAAATCCTCACCAGCCTGCTTAAGGCCGTGGAGCTGAAGGATAACGATACGGGCGCACACAACAACCGGGTCAGCTATTACAGCCAGCGTATTGCCCAGCAGCTGTTTGCCGAAAAAACCCGGCCGCAGGTGGACATGGACTTCATCGACAACATTACGCTGTTTGCCGCCATGCACGACGTGGGAAAAATCGGTACGCCGGACAGTATTCTGTTAAAAGCCGGAAAGCTGACAACGATGGAATGGGACATCATGAAGGAACATACCATCAACGGCGCGTTCATTCTTTCCGGCTTTCCGGTGCCGATGGCCAAGGAAATTGCCCTTTCGCACCACGAATGGTGGGACGGCAGCGGTTATCCGTACAAACTGTCCGGGGAGATGATTCCCCTGCCGGCCAGAATTGTCGCCATTGCCGATGTGTACGACGCCATCCGGATGCGCCGCACATACAAAGCGGCATTTTCCCACGAAGAGGCGGTCAAAATCATTTTGGAGCACCAGGGAACCCATTTCGATCCCGATCTGGTCCGGGTTTTTGCTTCTATTCAGGACGAATTCCGGGATATCTGGGAAGAACACAAGGACGAAGAAACTTCCGTGTCTTCTATTCTGGAAGTGCAGAACGCTGCCCGCAATATTTTCCTGGCCCACCCGCAAAATGCGGACAATTAAGCGCGCGGATTACGCGGAAGGCGGCTGGATTTCCGGCAGGTTTTCCAGTTTGCCGCTGGAAACCGCCGCGGCACGGTTCTCCCGCTGAACGGCCTCAAACACTTCGTGGCGGAACACTTTAACCGACTTGGGGGCTTCCACGCCGATTTTCACCTGCTCGCCCCGCGTTTCAATGATGGTGAGGACGACGTCGTCGCCGATCATAATTTTTTCGTTTACTTTCCGTGAGAGAATCAGCATTGGCTCTCCCGTGCGGCAGCAAGCTCCGCCGCGATATCATGTTTTGTCGTCCATTTTGGATCGGGATGAATGGCCTGCATGGCTTTGTTGTTTTTCTTGTTAATCACCAGCGGCCCCTGCAAATTGGCGGTCACAGGAGATCCGTCTGCCGGAATGGTAATCAGCGCGAATACCAGAACATCCGAAGGGGATTCCACACCGAGCGCCGTCACGTCCGCGTCGTCCAGATTGATTTCATAATCCGCCCGGAATAAAAACGGATCCACTGCAAGAAAGGCAAGGTCCGGATCGTCCATACACTGCACCCAGATGAACGGTTTTTGTGCGGCATCAATCAGCGCAAAACGGTGCTTCTCCGGAAAGCCGAAAAAGCCGTTATCCAACTGAATGATTTGTTTTTCCACAATGGAAACCACGCCCATTGCCTTTGTTTTGATGTCCATTTTTTCCCCTTACTTCACCGCAAATAATTCAACAGGGTATCTGTATACAATTTTCCGGCGGTGCTGAGAGCGGCCTGGTGTGCATACTCCAGCATTTTAAGGTCTGTCACCGCTTTTGTAAAGTCCAAATCCACTTCCCGGGAATCCGCCGCCTGTGTGTTGAGCGTCTGTACCGCCAGACGCGCCGAAACCGCTTCCGCCCGTTCGTAACGGGAGCCGAGTTCGGCCATCCGTGCGGAGAGATTATCCACGGCGCCGTCCAGCGCACCGAGAATCCGTCCACCGATGGCTTCCTGATCCCCGGAATACATGGCGTCCCGGAGCGAAATCACGGCGTCAAACAGGGAACCGCCGGAAACCCGCACGGAATCCGCTGTGTTGTACGGCGGACGCTGGCCTTCCCGGATCAGCCCCAGACTGGAAAGCACGCTGCCGCCTGCACCGTCCTGCAGCCAAAGCTGGCGGGTATCCGTAGTTGTCAGATTCAATCCGTTCGTCACCGGATCCAGGCCGGCTTTGACGGCGGCGCCGGAAGCGTTGATTTTGGCAATCACGGCGTATACGGTATCGCCTGCCGCCAGGGGAATATCCACGCCGTCCACTACAATGCTGGTATCCGCCGGAACCACATACCCGGTGGCATCCACCTGGGAAAACAGCGTCTGCGGCTCGGCCCAGAATGTCCGGTTGCCGGCATAATCCGCCTCCAAAAAAGCGCCTTCATCCACTTCAACCCGTTTCTCTCCCAGAGATCCGTTGTACCGGACTTCCCGCACGACGGGATTTCCGGCGCCGTTTACGCTGCCGTACACTGCTTCAAACGGTTCCGTGTGGCTTTTGGAGCCGGAAAACACCCGGACGCCGTCCGGGCCGGACGCGTTGCCATTCACCAGCAGCTCTTTCAGCAGCTCATCCACTTCAGCGGCCATGTTGCCCAAATCTTCCCGCGTATACGTGCCGTTAGCGCCGGAAACCGCCAGTTCCCGCACACGCTGCAAAACCTCCATCGAGCTGGACATATAGCCTTCGGTAATTTTGAACCGGTCGGAAAGCGTCTGCACATTCCGGTCAAAACGTTCCAGCCGGGCCAGATAGGATTTATAACGCACGGAATGTCCGGCTGCAAGCGGATCGTCGCGCAAACCGGAAATGGCGGACTGGTTGGCAACCCGTCCGTTCCGGGTATTGAGTTCTGCTTCCTGGCGCCGCAGCGCGTATTGCAAATCCTGGAACGGCAAATTCGAACTGATTCTCTGCATCCTCTACCTCCCGCTTCAAACGCCCATCCGGTTGATCACCGTATCCAGCATATCGTTAACCGTAGCGATAAAACGTGCGGCCGCATTGTAGCCGTGCTGGAATTTGATGATGTCCGCCAATTCTTCATCGATATTCACGCCGGAAACCGAATCGCGCATATCTTTCAGCTCCTTCAGAACCGCGTTCTGGGTTTCCAGTGAAAGTTTTGCCTGCTCGCCTTTCAGCCCGATTTCCGTCACGGCATCGGCAAAATAGTCGTCAAACGTGCGTGTGGAACCGACCATCACGGCGGTATTCCGGATCCGGGCAATGGCGGCGGCGACGGAATTTTCCCCGGGAAACAGCGTACCGTCCTGTTCTGCCGTACCGGCTGCCACCGTGCTGACATCCGACTTCACTGCGGGATTCAATTCAATCCAGCCGGAAGGATGCGCCACCGGAGCCACGGCATGCTGCACGCCGCCGGCCAGCAGATTCACCGCATCCGCCTGTTCCCACGTGTATGCATTTTCCGCCCCATAGCCGCCGAGCACACCGGCATATCCTGCCAAAAAGCGTCCGGAATCTTCCATATGGCGGATAACAAAATCCGGATTCGCCGGATCGGCGGAAGCGGTACCTTTCAGGACCAGACGGCCGGCCTGGTCAAGGGATGCCGTGACTTCCGCGCCGGAATGGTTGATGCGCGCCACCACGTCGGACACCATGTCCGTTGCAGCATACGGAACCTGCACGGTTCCGTCCGCAGAAGAAAACGTCATCACGCCTTCCAGTCCGATCTGCGCCCGGGGGGAAAGCGCATTGGCGCCCGTCACCCGGAAAATATAGGAAGAGTCCGCAGCACCGTCCCCGTCGCGGTCATAGTTACCGGCCGTATTCTCAATAAAATACTGTTCCACAAAAAAATCTACGCCGGTGCGGCCGTTCGGCGAAGTCCCTTCGCGGTGGATACTGTTCACCAAATCGACAAAATTCATCGTCATCGTATCCACGCTTTGAATCTGCGAACGGATATCGGAATCGCGCAGTTCAAGGAGTGCGCCGAGCTTTCCGCCGGAAATAACCGCTTCTTCGCCGGAGCCCTCCCAGACTACGCGCGAATAACCGTCGTCCGAAAGTCCGGGCGCAAGTGCAAAGGCGCGGGCGGTTTTTCCCTGCACCAGTTCCATACCGTCCAGATGGATGACGTATTCTTCATCCCGGTCACGGATATCAAAGGTCACGCCGACCAGCGAAGAAAGCTTCTCCGTCAGCAGGTCCCGGCGGTCCATCAGGTCGTTGGGCTGATCACCCATGGCTTTGACTTTTACGATTTCTTCATTCAATGCGGCGATGCGGGAAGCGAGATCGTTCACCTGCCGCACGACAGCCTCGATATCGCCGTTGACCATATCGCCGATGCCGCGCAGCGCCCGGTACTGGTTATGGATAGCATCTGTCAGCGTTTCACCCCGCGTCACGATGGACTGCCGTGCGCTTTTGGATTCCGGATACAGCGAAAGTTCTTCCCACGCATCCCAAAACTGATCCATGCGCGTGCGCACGGAAGTCTCATCCGGTTCCAGATATACCTGCTCCATCATCAGCAGATATTTGTCACGGGTTTCCCAATAGCCGGTATCTTCCGTCTGCGCAACAATGCGCTTGTCCAAAAGCGTATCACGCAGACGGCGCACGCTTTCCACGGAAACACCCTGCCCGATTTGACCGGGTGTTTCCGCGCGGGAGAGGTCCGGACGGTACAGCGGATCCGTTGCCCGCAGTTCCACCCGCTGGCGGGAATAGCCTTCGGTTGAAGAATTGGATACATTGTGTCCGGCAGTCTGAATGCTCCGGCTGTGGGCAAACAAACTGCGTTTTCCCATTTCGATTCCTGAAAAAGTAGACATACGCGACTCCTGTGCTCCGGCCTAAAACGCGCGGTCCAATACAAAGCCTTCATTTGCGCCGGCAGAAAGGGAACCGGATTTGGTGTACATCCGGTTCCGCTTGGAAGGAACCACGCTGTCCAGAAGGGAGGAAAGCATTTTCGCGGCGCCGTTTACGTATTCGCCGAAAACTGCGTTTTCAGCCTTGGAAAGTACAAGCAGGCGCTTGCGTTCCCGGTGCATACCGTTCAACTGCCGGCGCTGTTCTGCCGGAAATTGCGCCGTTATGCGGTAAAAATCCCCCGCCGCGGGCTTTCCGCCGGAAAAAGCGGCAAGCAATTCACCGAAGCGTTTTTCCAATGTGCCGAAAATACCGGCGCATTCTTCCATCCGGGCCGATTCCCGGAGAAACACGCTCCAGTCACGCTCCCGGACGCTGGTAAACATCCGTTCCTGGCAAGCGCGTAAAGACGAAAGCGCCTGAATCTGGTTCCGGAGCACTTCTGCAAGAGAATTCTGCATTTCTGCGACGCGCAATTCCATCCGCATCCTCCCGTGGGGTTCCGCCGCGTTTGGCGGAACTTCTCCCTGTCATTATCGGAAACGGAAGAGGAAAACTTGAACGGGGAAAATAAAAAGAAAAGCGTGTCCGGCGGAATCAGAACACAGCGGCAGTCCGGAAGCCGGTTATGGAAACAAAAGCGACTTTTGTATCCAGCTCGTCGCGGACATTTACCGTATACAGGCAGGTTGTGCGTCCGGATTTGACGCACACCGCTTCGGCAGTCAGGCGCCGGCCTTTAGCCGGGGACAGGAACGTAACCGAACTGGACAGCGAAACCGTAGCGCCCGCAGTATCCGCGTTATTGGCTGCCACCGCAAAACAAAAATCGGCCAGCGTAAAAACCGCGCCGCCCATAACCGCACCGGCAGCATTGCGGTGAACCGGACGGATTTCCATCGAACATACTGCGTGCCGCGGAGAAGCTTCCTCTACGGTGATTCCGGCGGCTTCCACCGCAAACCGGTCGGCGGCAAAACGCTGCCGTACCGCTTCCAGGTTCTGTGCAGGGTTTTGCGCCCCGTCTGCTTTTCCGGCTTCCATCGATGCGTCAGACATACGGGAATCCTATCACCGGACGGAAAAAACGTCCAGATCCCCGGCGCAGGAATTTTCCGGTGCGAAACCCTTTTGCGCAATCTGCGCAAATTCCCGCAGTGAAGCGCAGCGCCGCCACAGCCTCGAAAGGGTTTCTGCATCCGGTTTGATGCGGTCCGGAATCATCACCGGTTTTAGCCCGGCGGCAAACGCGCTGGCAATCCCGTTCGGGCTGTCTTCCACGGCGACGCAGGATTCCGGGGGCAAATCCAGTGCGCTGCATGCACGCAGGTAAATTTCCGGATCCGGCTTGCCGTTTTGCACCATATCGCCGGTAACCAGCACCTCAAAAAAGCGGAGCAAGCCGGCTGCTTCCAGCTGCGGCCGCACCCGCCCGGAAAACGTCGAAGAAGCCAGCGCCAGGCGGTATCTGCCTTGCAGCGCAGCAAGCGTCTCCTGCGCGAACGGCATGGCCGGAATCCCCCCGCGGGCGGCAATACGGTCAAATTCCCCGTTCCAGGCTGCAAGAAAAGCGGAAGCGCATTCTGTCCCGGTGCGTTCTTCCAGCGCTGCACGGATTTTAGGCATCGTCATACCGGTACAGACTGCATACATCGCGCCGGCCTCCGGGGACGCGGTTTTTTCCGCCGCGGCATGCCATGCCTGTTCGCTGATCCGTTCGGTATCCAGCAAAACGCCGTCCATGTCAAATACAATTCCTGAAATCTTCATTTTATTTCTCCGCAGTTTATT
>JADIMS010000162.1 GCA_017694555.1 Candidatus Avitreponema avistercoris | reverse complement strand
CCTTGGCAAGGTCGCGCTCTACCACTGAGCTATTCCCGCATGCTCTGTCCGCAACACCGGCAGACAGGATGTTGCGAGAGAAGGGACTTGAACCCTTACGCCTAGGGCACCAGATCCTAAATCTGGCGTGTCTGCCGATTTCACCACTCTCGCTTGAGAAGGCTCCGCCGGTGTCCCAACGGAAAGGAGCGTAACATGAAAAAAAAAAACTGTCAAGTAGCGCAGTGCGCCTGTATTTACGCTTTTTTTTTGTCCGCGTTATTCACGGGGAAGAATTTTCCCGCTGGAAAACCAATGCGCAATCCGGCGGTAAGCCTGCGTGACGTTCCGGGTGGTTTGCTCTGCCGTTTGCCGGGCTGTTTCGGATGCGCCGGCGTATTTGTCCGGGTGGTGCTGCTGCAGGAGGAGTTTCCATGCGGCTTTGCATTCCGCCAGCGGTTCGCCGGGCCGGAGACCGAGGATGCGGAAATCTTCGGCCAGTTCGCGCGGGACGGCGACCAGACGCACGGCTTTTTTCGGCGCATTCCTTTTTTCCATTGTATTGCCTGCACGGCGGAGGAAGCCGGCTCCGGATTCTTCCGGATCTTCCTCGGCAAAGGGATCGGTGTCGGAATTCAGCCGGTCCCGGAGGAATTCCCCCAGCCGTTCATAATAGCCTGTTCGTTCTGCCATAAATTCATGTTATGCGTGAAGTCCGGGAAAATGTAAAGGCGTTTTTCACTTGCCAATCGTTTTTTTTCGTTGTACCATGAAATGCATTCCTTATTTCCGAGGTGTCACATGAAATTGAAAAAACGTCCGTTCGGCGTGCTGTCAGACGGAAAGAAAGTTTCCTTATTCACCGTTTCCAATGGCCAGATGTCGTTTTCCGCAACCGATTATGGTTGTACCATCACATCCATTGTTCTGGGTACGCAGGACAAAATGCCTGTTGATGTGGTGCTCGGGTATTCCACGCTGGAAGGCTATGTCCGGAATCCGCTGTTTTTCGGCGCATTGATCGGGCGGTACGCCAACCGGATTGCGCGCGCTTCTTTTTCCCTGGACGGTAAAGAGTATACGCTTCAGAATAACGATAACGGAAACTGCCTGCATGGCGGAAACCCCGGCTGGCATAAACAGCTTTGGGAAGCAGACGTTTTTAAAAAGCAGAACGAAGCCGGTGTGGTGTTTACGCGGATCAGCCCTGACGGGGAACAGGGATTCCCCGGTAATTGTCCGGTACGTGTGATTTACAGCCTGACGGCGGATAACGAGATTGTAATCCGCTATTCCGCGCGCAGCGATGCGCCCACGCCGTTCAATCTGACGAATCATACGTATTTCAATCTTGCCGGACAGGATTCCGGTCCGATTCTGGATCACCGGCTGCAATTGTTCTGCGACGGGTACGTTCCGGTGGACTCCATCGCCATTCCGGTCGGCGGGGTTTCCCCAGTGGAAGGAACGCCCTTCGATTTCCGGACGGCGAAACGGATCGGCGATGGGATTGACCAGGTTCCCGGCGGCTACGATCACAACTGGGCGGTTAATTCCGCCGGCGACGGAGCGCTGAATCCTGTTGCCGTTTTGCAGGAACCGGTAAGCGGCCGGACGCTTTCGGTATATTCGACACAGCCCGGCGTACAGTTTTATGCCGGTAATTTTATTGACGGGGAAACCGGCAAAAACGGTTTTGTTTACGGAAATCGGAGCGGACTTTGTCTGGAAACCCAGCATTTCCCCGATTCGCCGCACCGGCCGGAATTCCCCGGCTGCATTCTCCGCCCGGATACCTTGTACCGGCAGAAAACCGTTTGGCAGTTTACGTTTTAACGTGCTTGTGCGACGAAATTACAGAAGAGGTGGACATGGACATTCAACTGCAGGAGCTTGTAGACAAAATTAAAAAAGACGGCGTGGAAGCGGCCAGCGCCAAAGCCGGTGAAATTCAGAAGGAAGCAGAAGAAAAAGCGGCAAAAATTCTTGCCGGGGCAAAACAGGAAGCGGAAACCATCCGCCGGGAAGCCGCCGATGCCGCTGCACGGGAAACAAAGGCTGCGGAAAACGCAATCCGGCAGACGGCCAGAAATCTGCTGCTTTCTTTCCGGGAAGGGATTGTCGCGGAACTGGACGCCGTCATAAAGGCCGGAACCGGAAAAGCGTATGACGCTTCGGTCCTGCAGGCTGCCCTGCCGGATGTTGTGAAAGCCTGGGCCGGCGGATCCGGGGACGGGCTGTCCGTGCTTCTGCCTGAATCGCAGCTTGCCGGTTTGCAGGCGTATTTCCTTTCCGCCTTGAAGGACCGTATTGCAGCCGGGCTGGTAATTGCCGCCGGCAAGGACATTCCCGGCGGTTTCCGCATCGCAGAGAAAGACGGATCGGCCTATTATGATTTCTCCGCGGAAGCTGTGGCGGATTTGTTTTCCGCTTATCTGAATCCGCGCGTTGCGGAACTGATGAAGTCTGCCGCGAAGGAGCTGTGATCCGTGGGAGGGTATTATTACCTGATGGCGCAGTTGCCGGCTTTGTCGGAAAATGCACCGCCGGGAATTTCACGGCAGGAATTCCTGCGCCTGGCAGAGCGGTTTTTGTCGCCGCCGGACTGGTCGCTGCTGCGTTCCCTTTCTTTGGTTCCTCCGGCAGGGGAAGCGCGGACCGG
>JADIMS010000161.1 GCA_017694555.1 Candidatus Avitreponema avistercoris | reverse complement strand
CACCGTGGAAGTGACGATGGAAACATCGGGTGAAGTACACATCAAATCGGTGTTTTATTCCCCCACAATGAAAGAGATCCTGTGCGATTTGGCCGCTGAAACGCTGGATATCGACAAAAAGCAAATCCGCTTTTCCGCACCGGAAACAAGCGCAGATTTTTCCAGCGGGCCGGACATTCTCTCCAGCAAGGTGGCAATCCTCGCGCCGCTTGTTGCCAAATGCTGCGCCAGCATACAGCGGCAGCGTTTCCGCAAACCGCTTCCGATTACCGTAAAAAAATCCTGGAAGCCGGCAAAAGCCCTTCCGTCCGGAAAAACCGGGACGGCCGCTTCCATGCCTGCCGTTACGCCCGGCGCCTGCGTCGTGGAACTGGAACTGAATCCGCTGGATTACCGGATCAAAACAAAAGGCGTATGGCTTGCCTGTTCAGCCGGAAAGCTTTTTGACCGGCATGCGGCGGAAACCACATTGAAAAAAAACCTGTCCGACAGCGCCGGGCGCCTGTTTGCCGGAGCCGTGCAAACCGATGGCGGCGTGTTTTCCATGCGGGACGGCGCGCTGCCGGATGAAGTGTTTTCCGGTTTTCTCCCGGATCCGGAAATTTGCTTTGTGGAATCCAAAGACATTCCCAGCGGATTGGGCAGTCTCGCCTACAATTTGCTTCCGGGCGCATACTGCGCCGCACTCAGCCAGCTCACGGGAAACGCACCGGTCCAGCTTCCTCTGGATGCAAAAAACATTTACGCGTGTCTTGTCAAATCCGCAGAAACCGGAGCAGAATCATGATTATCCCCTTTACCCTGAATGGCGAAAAACTGTATTTGGATGCACGCGCCGGAGACCGGCTGGTGCATATTCTCCGCCAGCGTTTTGATTTAACCGAAACAAAAGAATCCTGCTGTACCGGTACGTGCGGCGTATGCACGGTGCTCATGAACGACGTCCCCGTTCCGTCCTGCATGATTCCGGCTTTTCAGATCCGCAATTGCAGGATTGTCACGCTTTCCCATTTCAAAAAAACCGAAGACTATCAGGATATCAAAAAAGCCCTGGACGAAGCAAAAATTTCGTTATGCGGATTTTGTGATGCCGGAAAAATCCTTACTGCGTATGCGGTCCTGTTATCCCATGAAAAACCGGGAAAACAGGAAATAAAAGAAGAAATGTCCGGTATTTCCTGCCAATGCACAAATCCGGACGATCTCGCGGCCGCCATTCAAAAAGCCGCCGCTTACCGGAGGCAAAGACTCGCATGAGCGGAAAAGACTCCTCGGTTTTTTTCTCAAATTCCCTGCAGGAAGCGCTGGCCAGCCTGAAAAATATTCCCGGAATCCGTCCGGTTGGCGGATGCCTCGGATTTATTTACGGGAATCTGGACCGCGTCCTGCATCTGCCGGAAAGACTGCTCACGCTGAACGGCATACCGGAACTGACCGCCATCAACAAGACCGAACGCCACATCGAATTCGGCGCAGCGGTCACCATCCGCTCCATTTTGAATCTCGGGGAAAAAAACATTCCTCCGGTTTTATACCGGGCGCTCAAAAGCATCGGCAATCCTTCCGTCCGGGCGCTGGTTACCATCGGGGGAAACCTTGCGCCTGTCCATTTCCACTATGCGGCTTCCGCACCGCTGCTCGCGCTGGACGCCAAGCTGGAAATCCGGCAGGGAACGGAAACCAGGATGGTTTCCCTCAACCATTATTTCTCTGCGGCGCACGGTTCCGCTTCTGAAGAAAGCCGGACGCCGGAACTGATTACAAAAGTACGGGTTCCGACCGACGGCTGGGATGTTTCCATTTTCCGCCGGACCGGAAAACCGGGAATGATAACGGAAGACACGGGGTTTTTCGTCTTTCTGGTCAAAACCCAGAAAAACATTCTATCCGACCTGCGCGTAGCATGGGCAAGCGACTGTTTTTTCCGCAACCGCGAATTTGAAAACCTCACCATCGGGAAAACGCTTCCCCTTTCCGAGCGGGAAATCGATTCCCTGCTGAACCGCGCCGGAGAATATACAGCCGCAGAACTTCCCGCCGGATCCTACAAGCACCGCTGTTTTTTCAATTATTTGGAAAGCGCGTTCCGTGTCCTGAGCTGAAAATGCCGGTTACAGAATCAGCATGGAATCGCCGTAGGAAAAAAAACGGTACCGTTTTTCCACCGCGTAGCGGTAGGCGGTAAGAATTTCTTTCCGGCCGGCAAACGCGGAAACCAGCATAATGAGCGACGACTCCGGCGTGTGGAAATTCGTGAACAAGGCGTCCACTACCTGGAACGGATAGCCGGGGTAAATGAAAATTGAAGTCGACGCCGGCCCTGCCCGCAGCCTCTGTTCCTGCCTGTCCCACGCCGATTCCAGCGTCCGGACGCCCGTAGTACCCACCGCAAGGACAGGCCGGCCTTCCCGCTTCGCGCGGGTAACGGCATCCGCGGTTTCCTCCGGAACCGTAAAAAACTCTTCATGCATCCGGTGGTCCTGCACATTTTCCGTGCGGACCGGCAAAAACGTACCCAACCCGACATGGAGCGTGACCGTCACCCGCTGAATTCCCCGCGCATCCAGCCGGGACAAAATTTCCTCTGTAAAGTGCAGGCCGGCTGTCGGCGCGGCCATCGATCCGGTTTCCCCGGCATATACCGTTTGATACCGTCCGCTGTCTTCTTCGGTATCTTCCCTGCGGATATACGGCGGCAGGGGAATATGTCCGTGCGTTTCCAGCCAACAGTCGTCAATTCCGGCATCAAAGGCCATCAGCCGGAATTCGCTTCCTTCCAGCTCTGCGCACGCCTGAATCGTTCCCGTCACGCCGTCCGGAAACCGGAAACGCTGCCCGGGGCGACGCCGCTTGGCGCGCCTGGTCATCACTTTCCATACGCTTCCGTTTTCCGCTCCGGGGAAAGAAGCCGGAAGCGGCGATACCAGGAGGAATTCCGCACGCGCGCCCGTCTCTTCGGAAATGCCGTAAATTCTGGCGCGGCGCACTTTGGAATCGTTAAATACCATCAGCGCCCCTTCCGGAACCAAATCAGGAAGATCCCGGAACATACAATCCCGCAGGCCGGGAACCGTCCCGGCAGAAAATCCGGCGGTTTCTTCCGCATTCTGCGGAGCAAGCCAGCCGGAAAATGTGCGCCGGTCCAGACACAACAGCCGGTCCTCCCCGCGTATGCCGCAAGGACGCTGGGCAATCAATTCTTCCGGCAAATCAAAATAAAAGTCTTTGGTCTTCATTTTCCGTTTGTGCATCCGCAGATCCGGAGCCGGGAAACCCGAGATGTGTGCGGGCTTTTTCCGTCACGATTCTTCCTCTCGGCGTCCGCTGCAGCAGTCCGGCTTGAATCAAATAGGGTTCATAATAATCTTCCAGCGTATCCACCGATTCGCCGATGGAAATAGCCAGCGTTTCCGCACCCACCGGGCCTCCGGAAAAATTCCGCAGAATTGACAGCAGGATTTCCCGGTCATAACGTTCAAGTCCCAGACTGTCAATCCCCAGCCGCTGCAAGCCCTCCGTCACAATTTCCAGCGTAATCCGCCCGCTGCCGGCAATCTGCGAAAAATCCCGCATCCGCCGTAAAAGCCGGTTGGCCACGCGCGGCGTTCCCCGCGAGCATTCGGCCAATTTCTGCGCCGCATCCGGATCCAAACGGACAGACAAAATCGAAGCCGAACGCAAAAGAATGCGGGTCAGGGCGCCGCGGTCATAAAAATTAAACCGCTGGACAATTCCGAAGCGGCTGATCAGCGGACTGGAAACCATACCCGCCCGCGTTGTCGCCCCGACCAGCGTGAATTTCGGAAGCGGGATACGCACCGTCCGCGCCGCAGGTCCCTGTCCGATCACCCAGTCCAGCTCAAAATCTTCCATCGCAATATATAACATTTCTTCGATAGCCGGGCGCAGACGGTGGATTTCATCGATGAAAAACACAGTACGCTCCGTAAGCGTGGAAAGAATTCCCGCAAGGTCTTTCGGTTTTTCCAGCGCGGGCGCACTGGTCACTTTAAAATCCGCGCCCAATTCGTGGGCGGTGATTTGGGCGATTGTCGTTTTCCCCAATCCCGGCGGACCGATCAAAAACAAATGATCCAAACTGTCCTGCCGCGCACGTGCGGCTGCAATAAAAACCGAAAGATTTTCTTTCAGCGCATCCTGCCCCAAAAAGTCTTTGAGAAATTCCGGGCGCAACCCGCCGTCGCGGAAATCCTCTGTCCGGCGGACGTCCGCACGGAGAATACCGGGATCTGCCGGGCGGTCAGAAAAAAAAGCTCCGTTTTCCGTCATGTCGCAAGCTCCAGCAACGCCAAACGGAACAGCTGGTTTTCACGCTCCGTCCGGGAAGCCGCTGCATCCGTTTTTTCTGCCAACGCCGGCATCAATTCCTCACAGCGGCGGCGGTCATACCCCATATTCACCAAAGCGGTTACAACATCCGCCCACGGCGCGGCGGAAGCCGCAGGAACAGACGGCGTGTCAAAAACAATTTGACCCTGCAGGGCTAAAAGCATCTTTTGTGCAGTTTTTTTTCCGATACCGGAAATTTTCTCCAGACGGGATAAATCCGCTGTCTGCAGGGCAGCTCCCAGTTCCGCAACCGTAATGCCGGAAAGGATACGCAGGGCGGCACGGGGACCGACGCCCTCTACTTTTTGCAGCGCAAGAAAAACACCGCGTTCTTCTTCGCCGGAAAACCCGAAAAGCCGGAGCATATCTTCCCGGTGCCAAAGCCAGACAAACAGACGCGCCTGCGATCCGACAGGCGGAAGTGCCTCCGCCGTATGCGTACTGACCGCAAGATCCCATTCCAGCCCGCCGGTTTCCAGGCATATCCGCTCCCCGGATTTTGCGGTGATTTTCCCATAAATACTGTTGAACATAAAAATACGGAAGAAGATGTCTCAATCCACGAGGTAATATTGCACGGAAGTCACCACACGGACTGTCTTTACGTCGGACAAACCCGGTGCGGCGTCTTCAATCGTAAACAATCCCTGCGAAGCGGTTTTGATTTCCCCGACATGGCTCCCGGAATCGCGGGCAAACTGCTCGGCGGCTTCCCGCGCGTTTTCCGTAGCGGCGGCAATCATATCCGGCTTTACCGCGTTCAAACCGGTAAACAAATACTCTACGGAATTCCCGTAAGAGCTGACCGCAATCCCTGCGTCCATCAGCTCTGCAGAACGGGATACGGCAGCCTTTACGGCTTCCACATTCCGCGTCCGCACGAGCACCGTATTTTCAGCCAGATAACGCCATTTGGCTTCCGTACCGTACCGCTCCGTAGTCAAATCGGTGATTACCGGCGCCTGTACCGTGTAATCCTCCGCGGTCAGACCGTAGCTTTCCAAAAAAGCGGCAACGTCCTCTGCCGCCGCATGCACCACGGCTGAAAGTTCCGGCAGCGTGTTCCCGCCGAACGTATAGCGCAGCGGCCACACAGCCATATCGGCAGGAAGTTCCCGCTCGCACAATCCGCGCACGGAAACCACACCCCGTTCCGGAAAAATATTACTCAATCCGGCAGCCAGAATCACTGCCGAAAGCACAACCGCACAAGAAAGCACCAAATACGGTGCAAGCATTTTTTTCGGAAACTTCATGCCGGAACCTGCAAAACCGGAGAAACAAGAGAACACACGCCCCGTCCGCAAAAAGTACGGACGGAGCCGGATCCGGTCAGACCGAAATAAGGCCGAAAACCATCACGAACAGGGCGACGGTTTCGCAAAGACCCACAACGGTGATATACTGCGAAAAACCTTTGCCGGTTTCACAATACGCATCCGAACCGCATGCACCGGCTTTCCCCTGCGCAACGGCAGAAGCCGCAATGGCAAGTCCGCATACCACACCCACACCCAGCAGGAACCAGGGATCGCGCGCAGAAGCAACCATCGCATTCATCAGCAGAAAGCCGTAAATCGTCTGCGTCAGCGGAGCGCCGGCAAACGCGACAATCAGGAACGGCGCCGGTTTATTGTTCAAATAGCAGCGCTTCCACGCCCCAACCGTTCCCTGCCCGGCAATGGCAAGTCCGATGGCGGAACCGATAGCCGAAATTCCCAAAGCTGCAGCAGCGCCGAAAAGCCCGAAGTTAAAATCCATACAAATCTCCTATTTTTCAGCCGTATCCGAAAACGGCTCGTATTTAAAGCCTGACCACGTCAGACTGATATGGTTTGAAAATTCCAGAATGTTCAGACGTACGCCATGCACAATCACCGAAAGCACATTCATGATCAGGTTCAAACCGTGCCCGAACATCAGAATCAACGCCCCGGCAAACAGCAGAAATCCGCCCAGCATCGGCCCTGCCATCTGATTCACGGTATTGCTGATTGCCGTTCCGGCCAGCGCAACAGCCCACAGACGGATGTAGCTCATGATATCGCCGAATACATTGACCACGCCCAACAGCATGGAAATGATGTTCTGCAGGCTTTCCAGAACCGCTTTGCCCAAACTGCCGTCATAATTCACGAAGACAAAGTTGAGCACAAATCCGGCAGCGATGCCCGCCAGAACCAGTGAATTCAGCGGATATTTTTCCGCATCCACCACCAGATTGAGCACCACAAAGAACATCCCGACCAGCATCAGAAGCGATCCCAAATCACCCAGGCATTTCAGCGAACGGATATTCCGGAACATGCACACAATATGCGCAATGGAAAGCTGAACCAGCGCCAAAACGAAGCAGAATACCTGGATATTCCCGGACGATTCCGGGTTCGCCGACGAGAAAGCGGGAATGGCCAGTTTATGCAAAAGCGGCGGCAGACGGTCCGCAGGAATGGCAAACCAAGTGCAGGTTACCACGCCCCATAAAACCGTCATAATTGAAAGATACAGCAGCATGTACAGCACATTGGGCACGCCTTTTTTCGCGGTTTTTGCAATTCCCACGACGGAAATCAGCGTCAGCAAAAGACCGTAGCCGCCGTCGCCGAAAATCATTGCAAAAAACAGCCCGAAAAACAGCAGGAACCAGAAAGAAATATCGATTTCCCGGTAACCCGGCACGGTTCCCAGAAAGTCCAGCAGCGGCGAAATCAAATTGACAAAGCGGTTGTTCTTCAGTTGCGTCGGGACATTGTCCTCTTCTGAAGGATCGTCGGATAAACACGCCCATCCGTTTTCTTTTGCGGCCGCCAAAACCACCTGCGCTTTTTCTGCCGGAACAAAACCGGAAAGGCTGGCAAGCGCAGGCGCAGTGAAAGCGGAATCTTCCCCGGCGGCAGCCGGATGTTCCCCGCTTGCGCTGCCGGTAAGGGAAATCTCCGTCATTCCCGCGCGGACAGTTTCAAACTCAATTTCCTTTTGCAGCCGTTTTTCTTCCGCAGCCAAAACAGGCATACAAGAAACCAGTTCCGCAATGCGGCGGCCGGTTTCCCGCACGGTCTGCTCTGCCTCCGCGCGTTCCCGGCGCAAATCTGCCGAAGATTTCTCCGGCAATACGAACGGCCGCGCACCGGGCGGAAGGGACTCCGGCAGCAAATCCACCGGACTGACAATCACACAGCGGACGTTTTTCCTGTCACGGTGCAGCGTCACCGTGCACACGGATTCCGAAAGCGAGGCAAATTCCGCAGCAGACATCTCAAACGGAAACAGATAAATACCCGCGTCCGCAAGAAAGCGGAAAGATCCGGGATCCACATCGCCCCACGGAGCCAGGCGTTCCAGTTCGGCCGTAATACGGGAGATCCGCTCCGCAGCAGATGCTTTCCGGTCACGCAGGGCAAGGATTTCCTCCGCCTGTTCCGGCGCACCGGAAGCAGCGGCGCCGCCTGGTTTTCCGCTTCCCTTTACTTCGCCCAGTACCGACATTGCCTGCCGGACACGGTTCAGGGTATCCTGCA
>JADIMS010000160.1 GCA_017694555.1 Candidatus Avitreponema avistercoris | reverse complement strand
GAACAGGACGACGGAATGCTCATTGCACCCCTTCCGCCGGAACAGGCTGCGGCGGTACAGATTCTGCGCGGGCCGAACATCAAGCCCTGCCCTTCCGCACCGGAGCTCCCGGACGAACTCCGGCTTCCGCTTTTGCTGAAAGCCGGGGATAATGTTTCCACCGACGATATCATGCCGGCGGGCGCAAAAGTATTGCCCCTGCGTTCGAATATTCCGGAAATTTCCAAATTCACGCTGGAGCGCATCGACCCGGAATTTTACGCGCGGGCTTCCGCAGCGGAAGGCTGTATCATTCTGGGCGGGGAGAATTACGGGCAGGGTTCTTCACGCGAACATGCTGCGCTTGGGCCGATGTATCTCGGCGTCCGGGTTGTGCTGGCAAAATCGTTTGCCCGCATTCACAAAGCCAATCTCATCAATTACGGAATTTTGCCGCTGGTGCCCGAAAACCCGGACATTTATGACGCGCTTGCCTGCGGCGACGTGCTGGAACTGCACGGAATCCGCGGATCCCTGACGGACGGCAAGCCGTTCCGCATCGTCCGGACAGCGGACGGGCTTTCGTTCCAGGCAAAGAACGATTTGGATAAGCGTTCCCGGGACATTCTGCTTGCCGGCGGACGCGCAGCCTACACCAGAGCCGGCGGCCAGTGAGTTCCGGCGGCCGGAAAAAATCTGCAAGGAGACGACTGTGAGCCATGAAGTACACAACATGATGGAAGAGCTGGTTGAAGCGGAAACCGAAAAACTTTTTGATTCCCCGGATATCCGGAACGAACCGTGGTTTTCCTGCGGCTGCCCGCAATGCCGGGGCGATGTCATTTGCTACGTTCTCAACCGGCTTCAGCCAAAATATATCCGGTCAGGGCGGGGAATTTCCCACCACACAAACAACGGACGCGCCGGGAAATTCCAGACAGATGCAGACATCACGGCATTGGTTTTGGAAGGCATACAGAAAGTGTCGCTCCGGAAGCGTCCGCACAGCCACGGTACGGAAGAAGACGCACGGGATACGGATACCGCCGCACCGGTATTCTATTTCCCGGCCATCACCGGGCGGGTACTGAACGGGCTTTCATTTGAACCGGAAGCGGAAATCCCGGTCGGGCTGTATCTGGACGGAAAACTTTGTACGCCGCTCAGTGCGGCATGGGAAAACCCGTGCTATACAAACGCCCGGACAGCAGGCCATTTTGCTTTTTCCGTCCAGCCGCTGCCGGCTTCCGCAGCCGGGGAACGGCGGGTGTTTGAATTTGAAATCCGTATTCAGGCGGAAGGAAAAGAACCTTTGCACCATTTTCTTAAGGTAGGGGCTGTCGGGGGAAACGGCGCGCAGGATGCATATCACGCCGTTCATACCATTGTGCTGCCGGACCTCTTTCTCTTTCCTGCGCAGGATCCGTTTGACGCCATGCAATAAAAACGCTTCCGGCGGTACAAGTCCCGCGGAAAGGGAAAACTTGACACACGGCTGCTTTTCCCGTAGACTGGACAACGGTTCGCGGGACGTCGCCTAGCGGCTATGGCGCCTGCTTTGGGAGCAGGATATCGTGGGTTCGAGTCCCGCCGTCCCGATTTCCGGGATCATAGCTCATCCGGATAGAGCAACTGCCTTCTAAGCAGTAGGTGGGGGGTTCGAGTCCCTCTGGTCCCGTCTGTCTTCAGGCTCCGTAATTGTACGGTGTCCGGTTATTCTTATATTCTTCGGACCGGGTGTAATCCCGGGGCAGTAATTACGCAAATGGCAACATCATCAGCAAAGCTGTCTGAGCGGGAAAAAAAACAGGAATCCATTGCACTCACCAGCTATCTCATGCATAAGCATTATTGCGACAATGACATACCGGCCGTAGTTTCCCTGTTTGGCGAACACATCCACTGGATCGGGGCCGCCGAGCAGGAATACCAGAACGGAAAAAAGGAAGTAACGGACATTTTCCGCAGTTTTACGGGAAAACTCCAAAAATGCAACATCACCGGGGAAGAATACGAGGCAACGGAAATTGCGCCGGACGTTGTTCTCTGTACCGGAAGGATGTGGATTTCCACGGATCCAACGACAGAGACTTATCTCCGCGTCCACCAGCGCATTTCCACGGTTTTCCTCTGGACGGACAGCATACCGCGCTGCGTGCATATCCACGCCTCCAATCCCTATACCGAAATGCAGGACGACGAAACCGGATTCCCGATACGCATGGCCCGTCATTCGTACGAATATATGCAGCAGTGTATTGCGCAGCAAAAGAAACAAATTGCCGCACAAGCCAATGCGCTTTCCAGCATTTACAACACGGTTCCCTGCGCCATTATGCGTTTCAAACGGAATCAGGACGGAAGCTACCGGCTCATTACCTTCAACCGGGCGACCTGCGATATGATGCAATGCACAAAAGAGGAAATTGAAAATACCGATTGGAACAACGGATTCTGCGGGCAAATCGAATGGAACAGTAATTTACGCGCCCGGCTTGACAGTCTGAAAAAACAGGGGGATTCCGTTACACTGGAATACAAACTGCACCGGAAAACGGGAGAGCCCATCGACATCAACTCCACCAATTCCCTGGTCAGCGAAGAAGACGGCGGGCCGGTAATCCAGCGCATTTCCTTTGATATTACCGAGCGGGTAAAAATGGAAACGCTGCTGAAGCGGAAAAGTTATGAAGATGCGATGACCGGATTATTTAACCGGAACAAATTCAACCAAATTCTGCAAAGCGGCCCGGACGGAAAATCCCTCGGCTTCGCCTATTTTGATATTAACGGACTGAAAGCCATCAACGACAGCAAAGGGCACCACGCCGGCGACGACCTGCTCCGGCGCGCGGCCGGCCATATTTCACGGATTTTTGCGCAGAACGCATACCGGATCGGCGGGGACGAATTTGCCGCGTTGGAGGAAGGAGCCGGAGAAACGGAATTCCAGGAGAAGGTACAGGCTGTCTGCACAGCCCTCCGGAATGACAGCATTGAAAGCGCTGTCGGAACATCCTGGCAGCCTGCAGGCGCAGCCGACATCAAAAAACAATTTGAAGAAGCGGACCGGGAAATGTACCGGTCAAAAGCGGCTTTCTATCAGAACAGGAACAACGACCGCCGGAAATCCTGAATGACCTTCCCGGCGCAGATTATACGGATCAAGGGCGCCAGCCCAGCCGGACAACGCATTCCGTGGAAACGGGACTACAATTCCCCGGCAATACGGCTCCAGCTTTCCAGCCGGTCTTCGGCAATCACACCGGAATACACGGCTTCCTGGATTTTACAGCCAGGCTCGCTGCCGTGCGTACAGGACATCCCGTACAGACAACGGCCGGCCAGCTTTTCCATTTCCGGGAAGTAATAAATCAAATCGGCAGAAGAAATACCGTAAACCCGGAAATGGCGGATTCCGGGCGTATCGATTAAATCACCCTGAAAGCCGCCTGAAGCCGCATGGAACAGCGCCCCCCGTGTAGTCGTATGCACACCCCGGCGGTACTTGCAGGAAATGGCCGCGGTCCGGTTGACAGCGCTTCCGCAAAGCGCATTCAGCAAACTGGACTTTCCCACGCCGCTCTGCCCGATAAAAGCCGAGCGTTTTCCGGCCAACGCCGCACGCAAAGCATCCAACCCTTCCCCGGTGGAAGCAGAAACAAAAAAAACCGTATACCCGATCCGCTGCCAGTCGGAGACCCGTGCGTAGACATCGGGATCGACGGGTAAATCGCATTTATTGACCACCACAAGAGGCGGAATATTTTCGATACCGGCCTGTACAAGGACCCGGTCGACAAAACGGGGACGGAACGGCGGCGCATCAGCAGAAGTTACTACAGCGACCGCATCCAAATTTGCGGCGAGAATCTGCGGGGCGTTGCCTTTTTCATTCCACCTGGTAAACCGGTTTTTCCGCGGCGCAAGCGAAAGAATCACACCTTCGTCTTCTGATCCGGGAATCCGGGAAAATTCAACACAGTCGCCCGGCGCAAGCGGATTATAAAAGCCGGAACTTTGCCGGAGAATTTTCCCCTTAATCGAGCAGCGGACAACCGGACCGCTTTCCGTTTCCACGGAAAACACGTTGTTCGTTCCCTGTATCACAAGGCCCTGTTCCCCGGCTGCTTCCCCGCAAAGACTCAAAGCATTCCTCCCCATTGCAGCCGGAACAACGGACAGATCCGCCGGTAATTTTCTTCCTGTTCCGGGGAGAGCGGTCCGGTAACAAACAAGGCGTCCGGGGAAGCGGGCGGCAGCAGCGTTCCGGAAGCGCCGCCATGCAGAATCCGGCAAGCCTGCTGCGCAACGCCGTCCAGGGAATCCACAACCTGCACGCCGCTCCCCAGCGCAGTCTGAAACGCGTCCGACAAATGCAGAAAATGCGTACAGCCGAGCACAACTGTATCCGCGCCGCCTTCCAGAAAAGGCCGGACAACAGGCCGCACTGCATCGACGCGTTCCCCGCTTGCAGCAAAAAGCAGGCGCTTTTCAATTAACGAAACCAATCCGGATGCCGGCTGGTAAATCATCCGGCAGTCTGCCGCAAAATCATGCGCAAGTTTCCTGGTGTACGGATTTTCCACTGTCCGTTCCGTAGCCAAAAGTCCGATCACCCGGTTTTTGGAAATAGCGGCAGCCCGTTTGATGGCCGGCACGGTTCCCACAAAAGGAAGGGGAAAGGTTCTGCGCAAAGCGTCCAAAGCCGTCACGGAAATGGTATTACAGGCGACAACCAGCACCCCCGGGGAAAACCGCGCCAGAATTTTTTCCACCGTTTCCGCCGCAGACGCCGAAACCTGCTGCGGCGTTTTTTCCCCATACGGAAAATGTGCAGTATCCGCCACATATATACAGGCCGTACCGGGGGAAAGATGTTTCAGCTGGCGGAGGTACGGCAATCCGCCGACCCCGGAATCCAGAAAGGCACAGCAAAAAGAAGTGAATTGCGGGTCCGTATCCGTCATTTTGAAAAACGCAAATCCTCCGTTTTATGAAAAAGGCGGTCAAATGCGGCGCGGGCATCTTCCGCCTGTTTGCCCGGATCTGCCGGACAGCCGGAAGCAGAATCCCGGCGCAGGGAAAACCAATCGCAGAAGTTTGCCCGCTCTTTATCAGAAGGAGCCTCCTCCGCCCGTTCCGCACAATCATGGTAACTGCCCGGCGAATAGCGCAGACAATTTTTACAGCAACGCAAATCTGCGCCGCACGCCGGACAGACGGCAGAACGCCCGACCGGATCCGGCGCCTCAACCGGTTTTCCGCATTTCCAACACATCGGAAT
>JADIMS010000159.1 GCA_017694555.1 Candidatus Avitreponema avistercoris | reverse complement strand
CAAGGTTGAATATCTGCATGACACCATCATGCCCGCAAAGGAGATTTATGACAAGCGGAATATTGTGGATTTTTGCCGCAGCTGTGTTTTTTTATGTTTTTCTCCCCGTTTTTGCCGCCTTTTTGCAGAAGCGTTTTTTCCGGCGGCGTGCGGAAACCCTGCGCCGCCGGGCGCTGGTTTCCGGCGTCCGCGCGGTGTTTTCCGGATTTTCCGGCGGCAAAATTCTGCTGGAATCCTGCTCATCCGGGGGCTTTTTGGCGGTGGATCCCGGCAATACGCGGTTTGCGTTTGCGGAAAACGGTATCCTGCATCCGCTTGCCTGGCGGTTTTTGTTTTCGCTTCCCCGCGGATGCACGGCGTTTTATGTTCCGCCCGAGCCTTTCCTGAATCCGGCAAAGCGGCGGGCGTCGTGGGCGGCAAAGCGTCCGTTTTCCCGTTTTATCCGCCGGAAAGGCTTCTGCCTGTTTCTGGATGCTTCCCCGGATGCTGTTCCTGCGCCGGAGGTGACCGGCGTACAGGCAGGCGGGGCGGGGAAACCGTATTTTGTTGCGCTGGGAATTTGTACGGAATTCCTGCTGTTTTTGTTTTTTCTGGGACGGATGGAGCCGGCTGCCGCAGTACTCGCGCTGGCTGCCGTATTCGGCAAAGCCCTGCCGTATGCTCCGCCCGGTTTGTTTTTTACGCTTGCCGGGAATGCCTCTGCCGGGCCGAAAGCGTTGGCGGCAAAGGCTGGCGGCGTTGTGCTGAACTGCGCGCTGATTTTGCTGGCTGTCCGTCTGCTGTCAGGCTGAAGGCCCTTCCGGTTCCGCTGTTCCGCCGTCCGGACCGGTTTCCGCGCTGTCCGGATTCCCGGCATTCACCGGGATGCTTTCTTCCGGCGCAGCCGTGAATCCCGTTCCGTCCGCCGCGGCAGGTTCCGCTTCTGCGGGTGTATCCGCTTCCTGCGCCTGGAATGTTCCGGAATCATCCTGTCCGTCCGTCCGGTTTCCCTTTTTCCGGGAAAAACTGACCGTCAGCCGCCGTCCCCGGTATTCCGTGTCGGAGAGCGCACTGATGACGGTCTGTGCGTCCTCCGAGAGGATTTGCACAAACGAATAGTTATCCAGTACTTTCACTTCCCCGATGTGATCCCGGTCGATCCCCGATTTTTGCAGAATCAGGTGTACAAGGTCTTTCGGGAAAACCCGCCGTTTCCTGCCGATGCCGATAAACAGCGTTGCGGCAAGATCTTCCGGCAGTGCGGTATGCGCCGCTTCTTCCTGCGGCCGTTCTTCCCGGCGTCCGGAATCGGACTGTTCCCCGTCCCGCCGGAACCGGCGTTCCCCGCGGGCGGCGGTTTTCAGGTTCCGTCCTTCCGGTTTGGCGCTGCGCCGGTCTTTGTCCCGTTCCCTTCCGGAACCGCTGCCGGAAAGCTGGAGTTTCCCGCTTTTGCCTTCTTCCATGGCTTTCAGCAGGTAAGCGGCAAAATACGAGCGGAGCGAGAAGGGTACGGTCCGGCGGAAGATTTTCCGGTATTGATTCAATGCAAAGGGATCTTCCTCCGTGCGGATGTTTTTTACGGCTGCACGCAGGAATTCCGCAATGCGGGCTGTGTTTATTTCTCTTTGTGGTTCCCTGTTTTTCATATTGTTTGTATCCTCAAATTGATTTCGCGGTCTTGAGTATCGCATAAAAGAAAAAGTTTCTCAATGCTTGAACCGAAAATCTGCCGTGCCGGAAGAAAAAGAAGCCGTCCGCCGGTGGATTTTCCGTTTTCCGGCGGATTCCGCTTTACCGGTTTCCGTCCGGGACAAAGGGCAGGCATATACCGGCGCGTTTCAATACCGGCAAAAGCCAGGGCTGGATGAACGGCACGGCGTACACCAGCGGAATCCCCGCCCTGCCGGCGCTCTCTTTTGCGTTTTCCAGCAGCCGGGAAAACAGTCCCATCGCCCGGAAAGCCGGTTTTACGCCGGCTGCCGTTACCGCCGCTGCCTGCCGTCCGGCGGCGCTGCCAAAATATTCAACCAGTACGGCGCCGGCTGTTTCCCCCGCCGGCGTTTCCGCATAAAACAGCTCCTGTATACCGGCGTCCGGGGCGGCCGGTATACGCGCAAAGAGCTGCCCGGCGGCATGGCGCACGCCGTCCGCAAAACACTCCGTGTATTCCGCTGCGCATTGTTCCAGAATTTCTTCCGGTCCGCCGTCTGAACCGGCGCCTGCGTCCGCAGGAATCCGGAGCGGCCGGGACGGCGGACGCCGCAGGAATAAAAAGTCGCTTTGTACGATTTCTTCCGTTTCTTCCGGTTCCTCCCCGAGGCCGGCAAGCGTTTGCGCCAGGGAAATTTTGGAAAACCAGCCGTCCACCGTGCGCCCCATCTCTTCCTGTTTGAAGGTATGCCAGGCGCGGTCAAATTCCGGGTAACCGCGCAGCGCTTCCCGGAACCGCCGGAATACGCCGCTGCGGGATGCAAGCACCTGCCGCAGGGCTGCCTGCAGCACGGGGTTTTTCATTCGGCCGGTAAACTCCTCCATCAGCCGGAATCCGTGTACCGGCGTCCATTCCGGAAGCGGTATCCGGCGTCCGTCCGCGTCCCCTTCCGCCGCCGGTACGCAGCCCATGGTTTCCGTATCAAGCAGGAATGTTTCGTTCTGGTTTTCCATACAGAACAGAATGGCGTTTTTGAGTTCCGGCGTCAGTACAAACGGCATGCCTTACCTCCCGTGCATATTCCATCATACCATAAGTGTCCGGCAAAAATCGACCGGAAAAACGGAAGCGCGCGCAGTTGCAAAGATTTTTATTTTTTGCGATGCTGGAACGATGACAGCCAGCAAGATTCCGGCACAGCTTCCTGCCGTGCGCGTATTTTTGTTTGATTTTGACGGCGTCCTGGTGGATTCCCTGGGCGATATCGCTTCTTCGGTGAATGCGGCTCTGCGGCATTTTGACTGCCCGGAACTGGAACAGGAAACCGTGCGGGGATTCGTGGGGGACGGCGCGCGCTGCCTGCTGTCCCGGGCTTTTGCCGCTGCGGCCGGAAAGGCGGGGCTGCCGCCTGCATTGTCTGATGCGGAACTGGATGAACGGCTCGCCTGGTATAAACGCTGGTATGAAACGCACGCGGTGGAAAAAACGGTTCTCTATCCCGGCGTAGCGGCGCTGCTGGAAGGAATCCGTGCCGCCGGGGCGGCGTCCGCCGTGGTATCCAATAAACCGGCGCGGGTTTCGGCTGTCATTGCGGAAAAACTGGGCATCGCAGCGGATTTGTGCGCCATCATCGGTCCGGAAGATACCGGCAAAACGAAGCCTGCCCCGGACGGCCTGGCAGAAGCATTGCGGCGCATCAACGGCGCCCGGAAAGACGGCGGCCTGCCGTATACGCCTGCGGACGTTCTGATGACCGGCGATTCCCCGCAGGATATTCAGGCCGGTAAAAATTTCGGATGCCGGACCTGCGCCGTGCTTGGCGGTTACACGCCGGCCGGACGCCTGCTGGCAGCCGGCGCGGATTTTTCCGTCCGGACGGCCGGGGAGTTAATCCAAATCGTCCCGTGAATGCAGGACTTTGGAAATCAGCCCGTAGTCCAGCGCTTCTGCGGATGTCATCCAGAAATCGCGGTCGGTATCGGCGGAAACTTTTTCCGGCGGCTGCCCGGTTTCTTCTGCAATGATGCGGTTGATGTCCACCCGGATTTTTTCCAGCTCCCTGGCGTGGATTTCGATTTCCGTCGCTACGCCTTTGATGCCGGAAAGCGGCTGGTGGATCAAATAACGGCTGTTCGGCAGCCCGCAGCGGCGTTCTTTCGGCGTCGCCAGCAGGACAATAGCCGCCGCACTGGCCACAAGCCCCGTCCCGATGGTGATTACCGGCGCGCGGATAAAGCGGATCACGTCGAAAATGGCGAATCCTGCGTCCACGTCTCCGCCTGGGGAATTGATGTACAGCTTGACCGGTTCGGAGGATTCCGCTTCCAGCACCAAAAGCTGCTGGATGATGCGGTCTGCCATGTCTTTATCGATTTCTCCGGACAGGAGAATCTGTCTCGTCTCCAGAAATTTCTTGGAAAAAATGTCGGGCTTTCCCTCTTTCTGGGAATTTTCCCCGCATTCTTTTTCTTCAAATCCTATCATTCCCTAAATATACCGGAAGCCGCGCCGAACGGCAAGTGTCTTTTGTTTTCCTTGACAGAAGCTTTTGTCCGCTTTTATACTGGTTTGTACTGGCAGAGTCACATAACAGCAATATAAAAAAGATGAGACCCGTAATGCAGATTGCGGATCGGGGAGGTTGTAATGAATCGGAAAAAACGACAGGCGGCGGTTTTGTTTGCCATTTTGGCTGTGCCGTTTTTTGCAGCGGATTTGTCGCTGACAGTGGCCGGTTCCCCGTTTTGTCCTTCAGCCGGCGTGCGGTTTTACCACGGAACTTCCGAAATCGGTGGATTTGATGAAATGATGGGGAAGGTTTCGCCGCAGGCGGAAATTTCCGCCTCCTGCCCGATTACCGGCTGGTTTTCCGCCGGACTCAGCGTGGCATACCGGCATCATTTTTCGGATTACACGGAAAAAACGTTTTTTACGGTTCCGGTGTATGCGGATTTTTCATTCCGCCCGCCGGTTGAAGCCGGCGGCGTAACGTTTCCGCTGACGGTGTCAACCGGTTTTTACGGGCAGGTGCTGGGGAACCGCGTGTCGTTCGGCCCGGCGCTGCGTGTTTCGCTGGGCGTCGATTGGCCCATTACGGATATATTCGGGCTTCTTCTCAGCACGCAGCATGAATTGCTGTTTGCGCCGGATTCCCTGTCCTCCCGGGTGGATTTGTATTACAACTGGACGCCGGTATCCATCGGTCTGCGCTTCCTGCTGCCCGTCCTTCCCTGGTAATCCGGGCGTCCGGCCTGTATCTGCTATTGAAAAAGAGAGTGCGCGCGGCTATAATCCCGGCAGTATGAAATTCATCGTGATTGGCGCCGGTTTGACCGGGTTTCAGCTGGCAAAACGGCTGATTGACGGCAAAAACGACGTGGTTTTGATTGACAATAATGCAGAATCCGTGCGGCAGGCAGACGCCCGCCTGGACTGCATGGTTGTGCAGGCCAACGGCAATGATCTGGGGATTCTGGAGAAGGCCGGAATCGCGGATGCGGATGCGATGATTGCGGTTACCGATTCCGACGAAGTGAATATGATTACGTGTTCGCTCGTGGATTCGCTGTATCCGTCCGTTCTGAAAATTGCGCGTGTCCGCAACGAGGAATATTATCCCGACAAAGAAATGCTCGGCGCGTGGAAAGGTTCCCGCCCGATGTACGGCATCGATTTTATGGTGCATCCCGACAGCGAAGTGGCCTCTGTCATTTGCGATTCCGTGTTCCACGGTGCGGTAAACGAAGTATTGCAGTTTGAAGATTCCGATTTCGCGCTGGTTTCGGTTACGGTCGGCGAACGCTGTCCGCTGGACGGCGCGCGCTTGCAGGACATCCGGCGGGGTTCGGCGCGGGAGTTTGTGCTGTGTTATGTGGAGAATGCGGAAGTCACCAGTATTCCTTCCGGCGAAACGGTTTTGCAGGCCGGTGACCGCGTAGGCATTCTGGCGGAAAAAGAGAGTCTGCCGGAGCTTTTCCGTCTGGCCGGTTTTGCGCCGGTCCCGATCCGCAAGGTTGCCGTGGTAGGCGCTGGCCGGATCGGTACGCAGATTGCCGAAAAGCTGCTGGAAAGAAAAAAAGGCCGCGGGCCGGGCAGGCTGTTTTCACCGTTCCGGTCGCTGACGGCTTCTGCGCCGGTGGTTTCCATTATCGACAAAAACCCGGAGCTGGCGCAGGAAGCGTCCGGCCGTTTCCCGGATGTACATGTGTTTAATGCCGACGTCACCGACGAGGGTTTTGTGGCTGAAGAAGGACTGGCGGATTACGATTTGTTCATCAGTGTCACCCACAATCATGAATTGAATATGGTGACGTCTGCTTACTTCAAAGCGCTGGGTGTGCGGAAAACCGTGAGCCTGGTGGGAAGCGCCACAATGGCGGCGATTGCCAGAAGCATCGGCAGCGATGTGGCTGTCCCGATAAAAGAAACCGTTGTGGACTGCATCCTGGGACATTTGCGCGGCCGGGCTGTGCAGTCCGTCCATACCTTCGGCGAAGAAGGCGATTTGGAAATCGTGGAGGCGGTGATTCCGGAAGATGCGCCGGTATGCGGGCGTATGCTGAAAGACGTGGCCCGTCCCGGGGAGTTTTTGGTGCTGCTGGTTAAAAAAGAAAGCGGCTACGCCATTCCGGTCGGCGATACGGTATTGGAAGCCGGTGACTGCGTGATTTTCATTGTGCACGGAGAGGAATCCGGCGGAATCCTGCAGCAGTTTGGCGGCGGAAAAGTATGAGCCTCCTTTCTTTTTTCCGCATTCTGTTTTTGCTTCTTTCCATTGTTGCGGCGACGTTCTTTTTCCCGGTCCTGGTAGCCGTTTTTTGCGGGGAAGAGGACGTAATCCCTTCCTTTGCCGTGCCTGCGGGCGTGGTGTTTGTCCTGACGGCGGTGTTCTGTCTTGCCGACCGCGCCAGAAAAATTCCGATGACGATGCGCGGCGGCTTCATTCTGGTCGCGCTTGCCTGGATCAGCGCCAGTGCGTTGGGCGCGGCTCCGCTTTATCTTTCCGGGGCGTTTCCTTCCGTGGCGGATGCGTTTTTTGAAAGCGTGTCCGGTTTTACAACGACGGGCGTCACGGCTTCCCCGAGCGTGGAAGCATTGCCGGCTGCGGTGAATTTCTGGCGCTGTCAGACGCACTGGCTCGGCGGCATGGGGATTGTCGGCCTGACGGTGGCGATTTTCCCCCTGCTCGGGGTCGGCGGCTTCCATCTCATCAAGGCCGAGACAACCGGGCCGGAGAAAAGCAAATTCAGCCCGAAAATCACGGTGATGGCGAAATGGCTGTGGGTGATTTACACCGTGCTGACGGTATTGCAGGTTGTTCTGCTGTGCGCGGCGGGGATGCCTTTTCTGGATTCCGTCATGCACAGTTTTTCCACGCTGGGAACGGGCGGTTTTTCGTCCAAGGATCTGGGCATCATGTGGTACGGTTCGGCGGCGGTTGAATGGATTTGCATCGTATTCATGTTCCTTGCTTCCCTCAATTTCAGTTTGTATTATAAGCTGATTGCCAATCAGATTGAAGATGTGCGCATCAATACCGAACTGCGGGCTTTTGCGCTGCTTTGCCTTATCGCGTCCGCGGTGATTTTTGTCCCGCTTTTTGCTTCCGGGATGCCGCTGCATGACAGCATCCGCCACGGTATATTCCAGGTGCTCACGACGGTTTCCACAACCGGCTTTGCTTCGGCGATGTACCAGCATTGGCCGGCGCTGGCGCAGATGGTGATTGTACTGCTGATGTTTACCGGCGCCTGTTCCGGTTCCACCGCCGGCGGTATTAAAATTATCCGCTGGGCTATTATGGGGAAAAGCCTGTCCTGCGAGGTGAAGCGGACGCTGCATCCATCCGGGATTTACAACGTGCGTGTGGACGGGCATCCGCTCAAGCCGGAAATCATCAATTCGGTTTCCGCTTTTGTCTTTCTGTATTTTGTCATGCTGGCGGTTACTGCCCTGGTTGCCGCCGCGGCCGGCAACGACATTGTGACTTCCTGTACCGCTTCGCTGACGCTGGTGGGCAATATCGGCGTGGGCTTCGGCGCTGTTTCGCCGGACTGCAATTATAGCTTTTTTCCGGCATGGGCCAAATGGTGGTTTTCGTTTGCGATGCTGGCCGGCCGCCTGGAATTATATACGGTTTTGCTGTTTTTCTTTCCGTCGTTCTGGAAGAAGTAACCGGCGCTTTTTTCTGCGGAAAATCCTGTGCCGGCGCGGGACAGCCGCGGCAGTTGGGCATATTTACGTTTTTTGTGAAAATGTTATATACTGCCGGTATGACGGTTTTTGCGGCTCTGTGCGCGCTCGGCGCGGAAAAAATTCTGGCTCACGAATTGGAACACACCGGTTTTACGGTTCTCCGCCGGCAACGGGGGCGCGTTTCGTTCACCGCGGCTTCCGCGCCGCAGCAGTTTGCGCAGCGCCGTGACGGGCGGAATATGTCCAGGCCGGAGTTTCCGTCCGGCGAAGCCGCGCTGTCTGCTTTGGTGCGCGCAAATCTCTGGCTGCGGACGGCGGACCGCGTGTACATAGAAGCGGCGTCTTTTCCTGCGCATAATTTTGATGCGTTATACGAAGGCGTCCGGCGCGTCCGCTGGCAGGATATTTTTCCCAAAAATGTGCGGGTGGTTGTGGACAAAGTCCGCATTTACCAAAGCAAACTGAATTCCGAGCGTTCCGTGCAAAGTATTTCGCACAAGGCGGTCTATGATGCGCTGGGCGCAGCCTGGCGTATGCGGACGCTGCCGGAAACCGGGGAACGCCGTGAAATCCGGATTTATCTGGAACGGAACCAGGTATCCGTGTTGCTGGATACTTCCGGGGAGCCGCTGTACCGGCGCGGCTACAGGCACTCCGGCGGTACGGCGCCCTTACGGGAGACACTGGCTGCAATCCTGCTGCATACGCTGAGCTGGAGGCGGAAGACGCCGCTGCACGATGCATTCTGCGGTTCGGGCACCATTCCGCTGGAAGCCGCCCTGTATGCCTGTAATATTGCGCCCGGTTTGTGCCGCCCGTTTGGCTTTGAAACGCTGCCATGCTTTTTGGATCAGGCGGGCGCATCTCTTGTTGCCCGTCTGCGGGCGGAAGCCGCCGCCGCCATCCGGACGGATTGTCTGGTCCGGATTTCCGGGAGCGATGCCGATCCGCAGGCGGTTGCCATGGCTGCTGAAAATGCCCGCCGTGCGTTTTCGGCCGCAGAGGCGGAAATGGAACGGGCCGGCGTATCCGGAAAAATTCCGCAGCCCCGTTTTTCCGCGGCGGATTTCCGTTCGCTGGAGGCTCCTTTTGCGGAAGGCCTTTTGCTTTCCAATCCGCCGTATGGTATCCGGATTGGTTCCCAGGAGGAAGCTTCTGCCCTTTACCGGGAAATGGCGGTTTTACGCGGCATTTTCCCCGGATGGGCGATGGGCTTCGTGAGTGCGGAAAAAAATTTTGAAGAGGATTTTGGCTGCCGGGCGGATTCAGTGCGGCAGTTCCGCAGCGGAAAGCTGGACAGTTTTTTTTATGTGTACAAAACAAAAGCGGAGTACTAGCGTATGGCTGTAGTTGTGGAACATGAAAAACGGCGGGCAGACATTTTGGAAAAAGCGCTCGCCGTATTTGCAGAAGAAGGTTATGCAGACGTCACGTATCAGAAAATTGCGGACCGCTGCGGGATTACGCGTACCACGCTGTACCATTACTTCAAAGATAAACGTGAAATTTTTATTCTGACGATCCGGCAGTTTATGGACCGTGTGGAAAAAGAATTGCATGAAATCATGAAGCGTAATTTTACTTCATATGCAAAGCAGCTGAAAGCGGTCATCCTTTCCATTGTCGGAATTTGTTCGGAACACCGCAAACTCCTGACGGTGATTTTGACCTATCTCCTCCAGCTGCGGAAAACGGGCGCGGATCCGGAAGAGCGGATCAGGCGGCGGACGCTCCGCTGGCGGCATTTGTTTTCCCGCATTTTGATTGACGGGCAAAAAAACGGCGAGTTTCCCGGCGTCTCCATCAAAGATGCAAACAATCTGTTTTACAGTCTGCTGGAATCCGCCGTCTTCCATATCGCCGTCCTGAATACCATCGACAGCAAGGGAATCGCCGGAGCTGTGGAACTGGCTGTTGACCGCCTTTCCGGCGCCGGCTGCCCGGATTTGCGCTGACAGGCTCTGCTGCGGATTACAGCCGCTTATTGCTCCGCCGCCTGCTTTTGCAGCGCACGGATCCACTTTCCGGCAGCTGTTACCGCATTTCCGGCTTCCGGCGTGGCCCGGTCAAATGCCTGGAAAAAATGCCAGAGGTTTTCCCGGATGTCCAGCGTGACGTTTACGCCGGACGCTTCTGCTTTCTCTGCCAGTTTTGCGCAGTCTTCCGCCAAAAGATCACGGGAACCGCACTGGATGAATAGCGGCGGGAATCCGGCAAAATCCCCCAGAAGCGGGGAAATGTGCGGATGGGTCAAATTGGAAGCGAATGTGTATTGCAGCGCCTGTGTCTGCAGGATTTCCGGTGTGAAAACCGGATCCGGATTTTTCTTGTCTTTTTTCCGGGTAGTGCATGCCATGTCTGCCCACGGCGCAAACAGCACAAGGGCAGCCGGAAGCCGGGCGTTTTTGCTTTTCAGAAAATGCGTGAGGGAAAGCGCCAGATTTCCGCCTGCGCCGTCTCCTGCAAAAATGACGGAGCCCGCCTGCTGCGTGCGTCCGGCCAGCCACACGGATACGGCGTACAGGTCTTCCAGCGCGGCAGGATAGGGGTGTTCCGGCGCCAGCGGATATTCCGGCAATACCAGGCGGCATCCGCTTTCATGGGCAAGGGAGGCGCAGAAATTGCGGTACGCATACCGGGAGCCGGAAATAAATCCCCCGCCGTGTATATACAGGACCGTAAAATTCCCGACTGCGAATTCCGGCGTCAGAATATCGGCTGCAATCTTTCCGACGGTGATTTCTTCTTTGTCTACATTATTCGGCAATATGGGATTCCCGAACAGCGCGTCAAAATTTTCCCGGACGGCGCCGATTGTAGTTTTTGGGGAATAAACCGCTTTGCGGAAAGCTTTGATGGCTTTTTGTGCCGGAACAGAATCTTTGGACATGCAAAACCCGGAATAAAATGGTTTGGATAAAATGCAGGAAAGCCGGATTACGGCGCGGCGTCCGGATCATCCGCGTCTGCGGAAATCTGGTGCACCAGCCGTAAAAACTGCCGGTATCCCGGTGTGCACAGGACCGAGCATCCTACGACGGCGCCGTTTTCCACGCGTTGGATCCAGCGCGGCTTTACGGTAAGCTCGAAATTCCGGTTCCCGGAATTTGGCTGCGGGCATACCGTAACGGCGTACTCCCCGTCAAGGTCAAAATCCTCCGCATCCGGAAAACGGAGCCGGCAGCCGCTTTTGCTGACCCCTTCTATGCATCCGGAAAAACGGGAGAGGTCCCGTGCCAAAACTTTAAAAAAAACGGCAAACCGCGGCTCCTTCCGGTTTTCCACGGCGACTGTGCATTTCATACGGGAAAATCATTTCACTTTTTCCGGTTGTTGTCAAGTTCGGAACGTGCGCAGGATTTTCAGGATCCGCAGGCAAGCGGAACCGCGCGGAATGCAGCGGCGCGGAAACAGACAGTGCGGAAAACCGTTTCCGCTTGACTTTATGTGCATATGCACATATATTGGAAGTATGCCGCCGATGCGAAAATGCCGCTATGTTTCTTCCGAGCCGGTTTGCCGGTGTTTCACGCCGGATTCCCCCGCGGAAGGCGCGTCCTGCGGAATGGTTGTGGTTTCCGTGGATGAGCTGGAAGCGGTCCGGCTGTGCGATTGCGAACACATGGAGCAGGGGGAAGCCGCTGCGCGCATGGGGGTTTCGCGCGGTACGTTCCAGCGTGTACTGTATGCGGCGCGCGCGAAAATCGCCTGTGCGCTTGTGGACGGTATGGAAATCCGTATCGAAGGCGGTTCATACCGCATTCTGCGGCGGCGGACGGATAACGGGCCGCCCGGAAAAAAATGCGGATGCAGGTATTGTGCGCGCGCCCGGAGGTGCTGCGGCAGCGCGCCTGCGCCGGAAATTTATGATGACAGGAGGATGGAATGAGCGGAAATTGCGATCAGAATTGTTCGTCCTGCGGCGAAGATTGTCCGTCGCGGAAAACGCCGCACATAGAGAAAGAGGCGTTGAATCCGGCCAGTACGGTCCGGAAAGTTGTGGCGGTTGTAAGCGGCAAAGGCGGCGTGGGAAAATCCCTCGTCAGCGGTTTGCTGGCAGTTTCGCTGGCGCGTGCCGGAAAAAAGACGGCGGTACTGGACGCGGACATCACCGGGCCTTCCGTCCCGAAAATGTTCGGCGCGGCATCCCGCGTATATGAGGAGAACGGTTTGCTGAAACCTGTTGCCTCTTCGTCCGGCATCGAACTGATGTCGCTGAATTTACTGCTGGAAAGCGAAACAGCTCCGGTTGTCTGGCGCGGCCCGATCATCGCCGGCACCGTCAAGCAATTCTGGACGGATGTGCATTGGGACAATATCGACGTCATGGTTGTGGATATGCCGCCCGGAACCGGCGATGTGCCGCTTACCGTTTTCCAGTCCCTGCCGGTGGACGGGATTCTGATTGTGACGTCGCCCCAGGATTTGGTTTCGATGGTGGTGGAAAAAGCCATCAATATGGCTGCGCTGATGAATATCCCGGTATACGGTATTATCGAAAATATGAGTTACGCAGAATGCCCGGACTGCGGAAAAAAAATCGAACTGTTCGGTGCGGGAAAAACCGCGGAGGTTGCCGCCCGGCACGGGATTCCGCTGCTGGCGCAGATTCCGGTACGGCCTGAGCTTGCCGCCCTGTGTGATGCGGGAAAAATCGAGGAATTCAGCGGTACATGGCTCGACGGCGCTGTCCGGACAGTAATCGGAGGAAAAACAGAATGAAGGTTGCGGTTACGTATAACCCGGCGGACGGGGAAATTTTCCAGCATTTCGGAAAAACGCCGGCATTTTTGTTTGCGGAAGTGGAGGGCGGAAAGGTCC
>JADIMS010000015.1 GCA_017694555.1 Candidatus Avitreponema avistercoris | reverse complement strand
TCGGCGCCAAAAACGCCACCTGCTTTCCGCCCATAACCGCTTTGAAGGCTGCCCGCATGGCGACTTCCGTTTTCCCGTAGCCCACATCGCCGCAAATCAAGCGGTCCATCGGCACGGGCCGTTCCATATCGCTTTTCACCTCGGCAATGCATGTCAGCTGGTCGTCCGTTTCCTCATACGGAAAGGCAGCCTCAAAGGCAGTCTGCCATTCCGTGTCTTTCGGAAAAGCAAACCCCCGCGCCGCTTTCCGTCTGGAATACAAATCAATCAGACGGCGGGCAATATCCTCCACGGATTTCCGCGCGCGGTTTTTCCGGTTTTCCCAGGCTTTTGATCCGATCCGGTCCAGCCGCGGGTTTTCCCCTTCGTTTCCAATATAGCGCTGTACCAGATTGACCTGCTCAATCGGAATAAAAACCGTCTCTTCATCCGCATAAGCCAGTTTGATATAATCGCGCTCATGGTTTTTGATTTTTACCCGCTCGATTCCCAGAAACTGCCCGATGCCGTGCTGCACATGCACGACGTAATCACCGGGATTCAGTTCCACGAACGTATCGATAACCGAACTTTTTGCCCGTTTGCCGGCCGGAACAATTCTGCGCCGCCGTCCGAATATTTCGTTCTCCTGGATAACCAGAAGTTTGACCGCAGGAATGCAGAATCCGGCAGACAAATTGAATGGAAAAATTTCCACGGCAAGATCTTTCAATAAAGCCGCAATACGCAGGGACTGGTTTTCCGTTTCAGCAAATATGCATACAGTCCAACCGCCGGTACAAAGCGAAGTCAATTCTTCCCGCAAATAGTTGATGTTGCCGAAAAAACTGCGGGATGGTTCCGTGTGCAGCACAATTTCCGGAAGCTGCGCGCGGATATTTTCCGCTGCCGGCATACGCTCTCCTGCCGGCCCGTCCATGCCGCCGTCCGGACCGGATTCCTCCCCGCCGCCGGAACGGATTGTCCGGAACAGCAGGCGCTTTTCACAGGAAGAAACCAAAGACGCAAAATCCAGCAATTCGGTATCCGGCGTCGGAACCAAAAGCGAATACGGGCTTTCCCCTGCGCCGGCAAGCGTTTTGGCATACAGTCCGGCATATTCCCGGCGCAGGCTTTCCACCGCGTTTTGCTGCCGGTCGTAATCCAGGAAAAACACCGGCGGAACAGCAGGATCCTTTGCGCCTTTCCGGCAGCAGGTTCCGCCGGCAAAATAATCCAAGACCGAAAAGCGTTTTTCCGATGCCAGCGGGAAAAAAAGTTCTTCCCCGGGGAACGACCGGTACACTTCCAGCGTATCCGCCAGTTCTTCCAACTGCTGTGCCCGTTCCGCCTCCCCGTTTTCTTCTTCTGTTTTCCGGACGGCTTTTTCCGGCGGACGGCGCAATGCGGACAACAGTGCGGAGCGTTCGTCTTCCGTCCAGAGAATTTCCCGCACCGGATATAAAACCAGCGACGGCAACTTTCCCTGGGAAGTCTGGCTCACGGGATCAAAAAGACGGATCTCACCGATGCGGTCAAAATCGAATTCCAGCCGGCACGCGTTTTCCTGTCCGGGTAAAAACACATCCAGCACTTCGCCCCGCAGCGCAAATTCCCCTTTGACAGATACGCGGGGAACGCGCATATATCCGTAAACGGACAGTTTTTCCGCCAAGGAAACGGGATCAATAGCCCCGCCTTTTTGCAGCCGGATCAGCCGGGATGCAAATACCGCAGGATCCGGAACCGGCGTTAAAAACGCACGCTGGCTCATCACCAGAACCGGCGGAAAATCCCCGGTAAGAAGAGAAGCAAGCACAGAAGCGCGTTCGCCGAATACCGGAGAACCGGAAGCCGCAGGCCGGTAAGGTACGGTTCCCCACCAAGGCAACACCCGGAAATCCAAACCGGTAACGTCCATATCCCGGGCAAGGCTTTCGGATTCTTTTTCGGTAGGCGTGACAATCACCAGCGGTCCGGGAAACCAGCGCACATATTCCGCCAAAAAAAAGCCGTGCAAACCGCCCTGCACGCCCGTGATTTCTGCTGCGGGCGTTTCTTTCAATACGGAAAGCGCGCCGGACAAATCCGTCCAGCGGCGCAGCAATTCAAAGAGGCGGTCGGTTTTCATACCCGTAATGGTAGCATTTTTTTCCGGCCGTCTCAAGCAGGAGCCTTTTTCCGCCGATATCCATAACGGAAAAGAAAAAAGCGTTTTTTGTTCCAAGGAGGCTTCCGTGATATCCGTGAAAAAATCATCCGCGCTTTTCGCCTGTTTATTTCTTGCGGCAGCATTCTGCTTTGCGCAGACAGTCCCGGAGAATGAAGCGGCGGACGGACCGCAGGCGGAAGTCTCCATCGCGTTCACCGAACGGAGTATATATTATCCGGGACCGGACCGGCCTGTGCCGGTAACGTTTACGGTCACCAATCCCGGTCCCGGTCCCCTGCGTTTCAAACTGGCAGACGACCGCTTTTTCAGCCTTGCGTTCCGTGCACGGAATACGGCGAACCGCACACTGCCGGAATCGGAGGAATGGATCCGCCGGCGGAGCGGCGCCTCGCAAATTTATTTCCGGGAAATTACGCTGGAAGCCGGGGAATCGTATTCGTTTACCGAAAACGTGAAAGACTACCTTTCCATTCCGGAACCGGGCCTTTACCTGCTGGAATGCGCCTTTTTTCCGGAACTCCGCCGGCTTCCGGATTACAGCGAACCGAACCTGACATCCAACCGTCTGACGCTGGAAATCAAACCGGAACCCGCACCCGCAGCCGCTGCCGGATATCTCGGCGGCGGTACGCAGACGGAAGGCATTTTGCAGCCGCAGCCGCTTTCCCCGGATCAGGTAGTCGCAACGGTTCTGGCCGCGCGGCAAAAATCGCAGTGGGAACGCTTTTTCCTCTATCTGGATCTGGAAGCGATGCTGAATGACGACCCGGTCCGACGCCGCCGCTTCCAGGCGGAATCCGAAAGCGGTCGCCGGGAAATGATTGAAAATTACAAAACGGAATTGATGCAAAGCCGTGCGGAAAATGAAATTTCGCTTGTCCCGGCAGATTTTCAGATCGAACGGACTTCTTATACGGAAAGCGAAGGCACGGTCACGGTAATTGAATGGTTCGATTACATCAGCTTCCGCGAGCGGAAACGCTTTACATACAACCTTGCCCGCCGCGACAACATTTGGCGGATCAACGGATACACGGTGGACAATCTGGGCACCGAATAACAGCGTCCCGTCAAACGGGCGGTTTCAAAAAAAACACCGCCCCCAACGCCGCAAACAATACGGCGACCGTCAAATATACCCAAAGCGGAAGCGGATCCGGGGAAAAGGAACGCCTGCACGCACGCTTCCGGGCGCCGGCGGCTGTTTTCTTCCCTCCGCCGGCCGGAGATCCGCCTGCACGGTTTCCGGAAAAAACCGCATAGCCGCAGGACGGGCAGCCCCGGTCAAAAAGGGCAGCCGGTCCGGTCCGTCCGCAGGAAGGACAGCGCACAGCCGCAAAAAATTTCCCGCAATGCGGGCACAGACGGTCGCTGCGGCGTACCTCAGCGCCGCAGTTTTCGCAAAAAAATTTCGGCAGCCGCCTGGTCATTGCTGTACGGGATACGGAAACGGCACGGCCTCAGTTGCCGGATGCAGAATGCCGGCAGCCGGAACAACAGGAGCCTTCCCCGCCCGCAGAAGCCGGACAACTTTCCGGCCGGGCAGAAGCGTGGGAATCGTTGACATAAAAACCGGAACCTTTGAAACAAATGCCGATACCGCCGGACAGCACGCGCCGGACATGCTGCCCGCATTTCGGACAAACCTGCACCGGTTCGTCGCTCATTTTCTGGAATACTTCAAAATCATTTCCGCAAGAATCGCAGGAATACTCATATGTAGGCACAGTCAAACTCCTTCATGTTCATTGCTCACTTCCCTGCCGCAACCGCAGGACGGAATCTTCCGCTCTGTCCGCAATTACATCCCCATATAAGGTAATAAAAACATGGACAAAACAGCAAGTGCCGCCTGTTCCCGGGAAATTTCCGTTTCCACAAAAAAGTGCGCATCTTCCCGTGTTACGGACTGACCGGGGAAAGCCATCCTGAGGAAAAGTTCCGCCGGCAAAGCAAACCGGGAAGACGAAGCCTCCGTTTCAATCAGCAGCCGGTACGCGCCGTCAGGGGGAGTTTCCGGAGAAGGATTTTCCGAAACATACAGTCCGAAAGTGGTAAGCGGCAATTGCAGCCCGGAAGCTGCAATCTCCCCGGCGCCGGGAAGCGCACAGTCCGCAAACGCCGATTCAAAAAAAACCGGCAAATCCGGAATAAAGAAACTGAACGGGACACCGGACGCCCGGCTGTTCATGCTGTGCACGGCAAAACCGAACGTTCCGCTCACGGCCGGGGAAACTGTATCCGCAGGCGGGGATTCCCGCAGCGCGCGCAGCAATGCCCGCATGGCGGAAGTTTCGCTGTTGCCGGCCTGTCCGTCATCCGGAAAACGGATTTCCGCCGCCAGCAGATCCGAATTCGGCAATGCCACACCGACTCCGGCAGAACCGAATCTGCCTGTATACCAGCTTTCCGCACCCGAACCGGCGCGTTCCCAGGCATCCGATGAATGCATCGAAAAACGGAGCAGCATGTCCGGGAAATTTCCCGACGCCAGGATCCGGCAGGACGAAACGCCGGATTCCCCGCCGGAAAAAAACGCGGCAAATACGGCATCGGAACGGGAAAACAAATCCGACAGGAAATCCAGCATCTGTGCAGCCTGCGGGGATTCTTCCGCCGCCTGCGCAAACACATCGCCGGCAAACAGGGATACCATGAAATCCGGCGGGAACACGGCTAAGGCTGCCGGTTTTTCCGCACCGCCCGCCAAAAGCACCGCCACCGGGTCTTCCGGAAATTGAATCTGCAAACCGGCACAGGATGCCAGCAGCACTGCCGGAAGAAGCGGAAGCCACAAAAACCGTCTGCAAATCCGGGGAACGCTCATACTTTCTCCAAGGCTGCGCGCCACTCGCCGCCGGAAGACTCCGCTGTAAGCGTACCCGCATTTTCCGGGAAGCCGGCGCACCATCCGGCGGAATCCGCCAGCGTTTCGGCGCAAAGATAGTCTTTGTGATGCAAAAAAGCCTGATGCAGGGTTTCATTACCGGAAACCGAAAGCCGGATGCGGTCGGTTACCGCAAGCCCTTTTTCCTTGCGTAAATTCTGTACAGCCCGCACCAAATCCCGGACGCATCCTTCGTACAGAAGTTCTTCCGTAATTTCCGTATCCAGACCGACGGTCAGCGTTCCGTCATTCAACACTTTGAGATTGTCTTTTTCCATCCGGTTGACCACGATTTTTTCTGCTGTCAGTTCCACACGCTTTCCGGCCGCTTCGATACACAGCGTCGATCCGTCCAGGATAGACTGAATTTCTGCGGAAGAAAGTTTTTCAATTTCCGCCGCAGCTTCCTTCATCGCACCGCCAAGTTCCCGTCCCAGCACACGGAAATTGGCCTTGGCCGAATATTCCACCAGTTCGTCTTCTTTTTCATGGAACTGTACTTCCTTGACATTCAGCTCTTCACGGATTCCGTCCAACATTTCCAGCAGCGCCTTTTTTTCTTCGGGATTGCGGGTCACCAGCACCACAGCCCGCAGCGGCTGGCGGGTTTTCAAATTGAATTGATAGCGCAGGCTCCGCCCCATCGACACCGCTTTCTGCACGGCAGCCATTTTAAATTCCAGCTCCCGGTTCCGCAAAGATTCATCCGCAACCGGATAATCCGCCAGATGCACGGACTCCGGATCGGATTCCGTCCGCAAATTCTGCCAGATGGATTCCGCCAAAAAGGGAATCACCGGTGCAGAAACCAGCGCAAATTTCTTCAGCGCAAGATACAGCGTCCGGTAAGCGAAAATCTTATCCCGGTCGTTCCCGCTTTTCCAAAAGCGCCGCCTGGACCGGCGGATATACCAGTTATTCAGCTGGTCCACAAACGAAACAAGCGGATCAACGGCGGCAGCCAAATCGTAAGCGTCCAG
>JADIMS010000158.1 GCA_017694555.1 Candidatus Avitreponema avistercoris | reverse complement strand
CGCCGCTGCCGCAGGTTCCGCCGCTTTTCTCCTTGCCTTACGCCGTCTTTGTGTAGGCCCGTTCCGTCTGGCAGATTCCGCCGGATTCTCCCTGCTTCCGGCGTTTGCCTCCGGAGACGCCGTTTCCGCCGCCGTACTTTCGGAAGAACCTGTGCGGCAGGAAAAACCGGGAACCCTGCCGGCAGAAGAAGAAATCCGCGCAAAAAGACTCCTGTTTACGCCTGAACTGGCTTCCGCGTGCGGATTGTCCCCGCTTTTTTTGGCGGATGAAGCCGCGGCCCGGGATTTCCGCTGCGGAAAGCCGTTTTCGCCGGTATGGCTGGCCGCCGCGGAATCCGGTTTTACACCGGCGGACGGTATGCATTACCCGGTTTTTTTCCGCGGCAGCCTTGCGGGGTTTATCCGTTCTGCGGGGGAAAAATTCCGCTATGATTTTGTGGCGGGCAGGGATTGAATATGCGGTTGTTTTCCTGGGACGGTATTGCAGCCGGCGGGGGAAAGGATTTTTCCTCCTGGATGCAGGCAGAAGCGGACGGCGCCCCGGTGTTTTCCGCGCTGACGGTGGGCGACTTTGACGGCTGCCACGCCGGCCATCAGGCCCTGTTCCGCCGGGTTCTGGCGGCTGCATATTCTGCCCGGCAGACAGGAAATCCCGGAATCTGCCTTCCCGGCGTGGTGACGTTCCGGCGCAGCGCTTCTTCGCCGGGGAAAAAGCACGGCGGAAGCATTTCCACTCTCCGCCAGCGGCTGTCGTTTCTGGAAAACCTTGGTTTCGCTTTTGTTCTGCTGATTGACTTTTCTGCCGATTTCAGTAAAATGAAAGGGTATGATTTTTTGAGGGTTCTGTCCGGACCGCTTCGGATGCGTTATCTGGTTGTCGGGGAGGATTTCCGCTGTGGATTCCGGCTGGATACAGGCCGGCGGGAAATCCGTGCAGCAGCTTCCCGTCTCGGTTTTGCGTTTGACGCTCTGCCCGGCGTTTTTCTGGATGGCGCGCGGGTCAGCTCTACGGCGGTCCGCCATGCAGTTCTGTCCGCCGACTTTACCGGCGCGGAGCGTTTGCTCGGACATCCCTTTATTTTGGACATTTCCGGAATTGCCTGGCGTTCTGCGTCCGGTTCTTCCGGGGAACAGGTCTTGTATGCGCCTGCGGAAGCCTTTGCGCAGATTCTTCCACCCGCCGGAAGATACCGTGCGCGGCTGTATGCCGGTGATGAAATACAAACTCCGGATTTCATCTGTTCCTTGGACGGAAAAACGGTTTTTTTGGAATGCGGAGAAAATTTGCTGCGGATCCGGGAGAAACTTTCCGGTTCCGGCGCGGGGGAATCCGGCGCTTTTTCCGATGGTCTCGGATTTACAGCGATTACAGATTGAATTAAGGAGAGAATATGGCTCTGGCGAAAGAACAAACGGAAATGCTGGTTTCCAAATTCGGGGCGAATGAAAAAGACACCGGAAACGTGAATGTACAGATTGCAATTCTCACGGAGCGGATCCGGGAACTGACCGATCATTACACCAGGTTTAAAAAAGACAAAAGCGGACAGCGCGGTCTTTTGATTCTTGTCGGCCGCCGCCGCCGTCTGCTGAAATATCTGCAACGGACAAATCTGGAAGGTTACCGCGCGCTGATCAAGGAACTTGGTCTGCGTAAGTAAGAATATCCGGAATTTCCCCGCCGGCGCTGTCCCTTGGGACGGCGCTGTTGTTTTACGGGCATTCCGGAACAGGTAAGGGTTTAAGGACAGAAAATGGCAGTGACAAGAGTTACCTATCGCATTGGGAATGAAGATCTGATTTTAGAGACAGGCCGGCTTGCCAAACAGGCAAACGGCGCCGTTTATGTGCAGTACGCAGGTTCCGCGGTAATCGCCACCGCCTGTGCTTCTGCATCCTGTCAGGAAGGGCTGGATTATGTTCCGCTGACGGTGGACTATAACGAAAAATATTATGCTGCGGGGAAAATTCCCGGCGGCTTTATTAAACGGGAAGGCCGTCCGAAAGATAAAGAAATTTTGGTGTCCAGACTGATTGACCGGCCCATGCGCCCGCTGTTTGAAAAATCGTTCGGGCGCGATATTCAGGTGATTCCCACCTGTGTGTCTTCGGATATGACGAATCCGCCGGACATTCTGGCTGTAATTGCCAGTTCTGCGGCGGTGCACATTTCCGATATTCCGTTCCACGGACCGGTTGCAGCCGCCCGCGTTGCCTATTTGGACGGACAGTATGTCATCAATCCGACCTTCGAACAAATCGAGAAGTCGGAAATGGAGATTGTTGTTGCCGGTACGGCAGAAGGCTTCACGATGGTGGAAGGCGGGGCAAAAGAAGTCTCCGAAGAAATTATGCTCGGCGCGCTGGAAAAAGCCCAGGAGTTCATCACCGTTATGTGCAAATTGCAGGATGATCTGCGCGCCCGCGCCGGAAAAGAAAAGCTTCCGCTTGCGCCGCTTACGGTGACTCTGCAAAACGAACAGGAAATTCTGCAGGCGGCGCTTCCGCGGATGGAAGAAGCCTGTTTTGTCAAAGGCAAGCACCTGCGTCATGAAGCGATTGAGGCAGTAAAAAGCGATTTGCAGGCGCGTTATGCCGAACAGCTGCAGGATGAAGTACAGCTCAAGTTGTTCCACGCCCTGTTCGACGAAATGGAATACAATATCCTGCGCAAGAGTATTTTGGAAAAAGGCGTCCGGGTGGACGGCAGGGGAACGGAAGATATCCGGCCGATTTCCTGCGAAATCAATGTTTTGCCGCGGCCGCACGGTTCCGCCCTGTTTACCCGCGGGGAAACCCAGTCTCTGGCAGTGGCCACGCTCGGAACCATGTTGGACGAGCAGGTGTATGACGATATCGACGGGGACCGCCGGGAGCATTTTATCCTGCATTATAATTTTCCGCCTTATTCGGTCGGCGAGGTTGGCCGCATGGGAACCGGACGCCGGGAAATCGGGCACGGAAATCTTGCCCGCCGCTCGCTGGAGCCGATGGTGCCGGACCGGGAGGAATTTCCGTATACCATCCGCGTGGTGTCGGAGATTCTGGAATCCAATGGTTCTTCGTCCATGGCGTCTGTATGCGGCGGAACCCTGTGTATGCTCGCCGCCGGAATTCCGCTGAAAAAACCGGTTGCCGGTATTGCCATGGGGCTGATTACGGAAGGGGATAAGTACGAGAAATACGCGATTCTCTCGGACATCCTTGGTGAAGAAGATCATCTTGGCGATATGGACTTCAAAGTGGCAGGAACGGAAGACGGAATCACCGGTTTCCAGATGGATATCAAAATTGCCGGTGTAACGTCGGAAATTATGCGTAAGGCGCTGGATCAGGCAAAACGCGGACGTCTGCATATCCTTTCCGTCATGAATCAAACCATCTGCAAACCGGCGCCGGAAATTTCGCAATATGCGCCGCGCATTGAAACCATGCGGATTGCGGTGGATAAAATCGGCGCGCTGATCGGACCGGGCGGTAAGAACGTAAAAGCTATTTCCGAGCAGTGCCAGGTTACCATCAATACGGAAAATGACGGAACGGTCACGATTTATGGCAAAACGGCGAAAAATGCGCTGGCTGCCAAAGATATCATCAAGGGAATCGTGGACGACCCGGAAGTCGGGCGGATTTATGACGGCGTTGTGAAGCGGATTATGGATTTCGGCGCTTTTGTGGAGATTCTGCCCGGCAAAGAAGGATTGTGCCATATTTCCAAGTTGTCCCGGTCCAGGGTGGCCAGCGTAACGGATGTTCTGCATGAAGGGCAGAAGATTCCGGTGAAGCTCATGGAAATTGACAAAATGGGCAGGCTGAATCTTTCGTACATCGATGCGCTGGAAGAGGGCAAAAACTGAATGTGCGTTCCGCGCAGCGTTCCGGCGCCGGAAGTCCGGATCGGCTATACGGCGGATCCGGACGTAGCCCCGCCGTCTTATCAGTCGGACGGGGCGGCGGGCGCCGATGTGCGTGCCAGACTCGCGGAACCGGTAACGCTTGCTCCGGGGGAACGGCGGCTGATCGCTACGGGAATCCGGCTGGAGATTCCGCCGGGATACGAGATGCAGCTGCGCCCGCGTTCCGGGCTGGCCCTGCGGCATGGGATAACGGTGCTCAATACGCCGGGAACCATCGATTCGGATTACCGGGGCGAAGTACAGGTTTTGCTGTTGAATGCAGGGACAGAGCCATTTACGGTGCAAAACGGGGACCGGATCGGTCAGCTGGTGATCCAGCAGGTCTTCCGCGGCGTTTTTGAAAAAAAAGACGCGCTTTCTGTAACAGAACGCGGAAGCGGGGGATACGGTTCTACCGGCGTGTGATTTTTCCGGCTTCTTTTTGCCGCGGCAGCCGGGAAAAGGTGTTTTACGCAGTATGCCGGGCGCGGTATTCCCGGGCGTTGGTTGGTTGATGGGAAATAAGATTTTTGGCAGCCGGATTCTCTTTACGTATGTCGCGAAAGAGATGCTTCTGTATTTTTTTGTCCTTTTCCTGTTTTTTTTCTTTATTTTTTTTATCAACCAGATTTTGCTGATGGCAGAGGATGTTTTGTCCAAGCATGTTCCCCTGCGGGATGTCGCGCTGTTGATTGTCTATTCGCTGCCTTCGATTGTCGCGACTTCCGCACCTTTCGCTGCGCTGGTCGGTACGCTGATGGCGACCGGCCGGCTGGTTTCCGACCGGGAATTCCTTGCTGCGGAAACGCTGGGCTTTTCCGTCCGTTTCCTTTTCCTGCCGGTTCTGGCAACCGGTCTGTTGATTTCGGTGGTTTCGTTTCTGGTCAACGATATTTTCCTTCCGTTGGGATCCATCCGGTTTAACCGGCTCCGCCGGGAAATTGCCGCGTCGTCGCCGTCGGTGGAACTGGAATCGAATTCCATCAAGAAAAACCAAAATGCGGTGATTGTTTCCGGAAATATTTCCGGAAACCGGATGGATGAAATCCTCATTCTGGATGCGGATGCATCCGGGGAACGGCGTATCATTGCGGCGCCCGGTGCTGTGATTGCAGACGCGGCGGATCCGGCGGTTTTGATGACGCTCCGGATGGATGATGCTTCAGTCTTTATTTTCCCGGAGCCCCGTACCGGGGATTACGATTGGATTCAGGCCGCTTCGCTTTCGTATCATCTGCTTTTCCGGAATTTATTCGGGACAAACTCCGGGACGGTAACGCCGCGGGAAATGAGTTCGCGCGATTTATACCGGGAACTGCAAGTGAAGGAAGCTGCCGTTCCGGCGGCAGAGCGGGAAACGGACCGCACGCTGAATATGTGGCGCATGGAATTCCACAAAAAATTTTCCGTTCCGCTGGGCGCGTTGTTTTTTTCTTTATTGGCTTTTGTACTCGGACTCGGCGCCAAAACGAACGGGCAGGCAGTGGGCTTTGTTGCCGGCCTGCTCATCGCCGTACTGTATTGGGTGCTGCTTGTCGGCGGACAGACGCTTTGTCTCCGGCTTTCTTTGGACGGTATGCTGACAATGTGGGTACCGAACGCTGCGGTTTTGTTGGCCGCTTTGGCGGTTGCCACCGTGCGGATAGTGAAATGAATCGGCTGCAAAGGTATTTGTTCCGGAATTTTATGCCGGTATGCGCGGTTGCTTTGCTGTTTTTCATCCTTATCCTCGAGCTTGTGGATCTTTTTGCCAATTTGTGGCGTTATCTTGCCAATGAAGCCCCGCTTGCGGACGTATGCCGGGTGATGCTGTTTTATGCACCGAAATGCCTTTCCTGGTCGCTGCCTGTCGCGGTGCTTTTTGCGGCTTCTTACACCATCGGCAGTATGTATGCCCGCAATGAACTGACGGCTGTTTTTTCTTCGGGATACCCGCTGTTTGCCCTGACTTTTCCGCTGCTTGCGTTCGGTATGCTTCTTTCGTTCGGTTTGTTTTTTTTTGAAGACCGGGTTGTCATTCATTCTTTGGTGAAAAAAAATGAATTGACAAGGATTCTGACCCGTTCGGATACATCGCTGAGCAATGCGAATATCGTGGTAACCGATGAATCCCGCCGTACGGTTTATACGGCGGAATACTACCGCGATTCGGATCAAACGCTGTACAATGTATTTGTTGTTGTGCGGGATGATAGGGGCAGCGTGCAGGCATCCGTGCGCAGTCCGTCTGCTTCCTGGAACGGGGCAGCCTGGAATTTGACGGATCCGCAGGTTTTGATCCGCCGGGACGGGATTCTGGTTCCAGGCAATGCTGACTGTTTTTCCTTTTCGGAGCCGCCGGATCTTTTCCGCCGGAATATCACTTCTATGGACGAATTACCGGTGGCCGAAGCCGGATCCCATATTGAGACGCTCCGCCGCGCCGGACAGCCGTATGCGGAAGACCTTGCGGATTATTACCGGCGTTTTTCCTTTCCGCTTACGGTTTTCATCGTGCTGTTTTTTTCTGTTTCGCTGGCCGGGCGGTTTAAGAAAAATGTACTGCTGATGAGTTTGTTACTCAGCCTTTCCGTGGCTGTTTCTTATTATGTGCTGCAAATGGTGACCATGCTGCTGGCAAAATGGGAATATATTTCCCCGTTTGCCGGCGCCTGGCTTCCTGTGGCCGTGTTTGCTGCGGCGAGCACGGGGATTCTGAAAACCGCGAGGACTTGACGGAATGAAGAAAAACGATCCGGTTTTTACCGTTACGCACCGGGATACCGGCTGCCATGCCCGGACAGGGACTGCCATCCTGCCGCACGGAACCGTGGAGACGCCGGCGTTTATGCCCGTAGGGACAAACGCTACCGTAAAGGCAATGACAAAAGACTGGCTGGCGGAAATCGGCTTTTCGGTTATTCTTGCCAATACTTATCATTTGTATTTGCGTCCCGGTGCGGATCTGATCCGTGCGGCCGGCGGACTTCACGGTTTTTCCGGCTGGAAAGGCAATTTTCTGACGGATTCCGGCGGATTCCAGATATTTTCACTTCCGGCTTTCCGGAAGATTTCTGCGGATGGTGTCCGTTTCCGGAGCCATATTGACGGCTCTGCCCATTTCCTTTCTCCGGAAAAGGTTGTTGCGTTACAGGCTGATTTCAACAGCGATATCCAGATGCAGCTGGATGTGTGTACGCCGTACGGTGTCAAACGGAAAAAAGCTGAAGAAGCGCTGCGGATTACCTTGGACTGGAGCGTCCGCGCCTTTCGGGCCTGGATGGATACTCCGGATACGTATCAGGGGAAGCTCTTCCCGAT
>JADIMS010000157.1 GCA_017694555.1 Candidatus Avitreponema avistercoris | reverse complement strand
GGGTTAATCCGGATTTTTGCCACGCCGCCGTCCAGGCACCGCAACGCCAGCCGGTAATCAAAATGAATGTCGGCCACCAGCGGTACAGGCGTCATGGGAGCCAGCGCGCACAATGCTTCGGCGGCGGCCATATCCGGAACCGCAAAACGGACAATGTCGCAGCCAAGCGCATGCAGCTTCTCCAGCCGTGCGGCGGTATCCGGCAGGCGGTCAAGGGAAAGCGGCTCTTTCCACATGGTTTGGATGGAAACCGGCGCGCCGCCCCCGATTTCCACGGTGTTTCCGGAAGGAGAAGTAAGGACAACTTTTCGCGGATGCAGGAATTCACGCATATTGGAAATATCGGCAAAGCCCGGCCGGAAATCAAGCCGGAAACCGGGCCTAATTTACACTGTACAGGATGTCCCCGTATGACGGGAGCTGCCATAAATCCGGCGGGACCATCCGCTCCAGCTTGTCCACCGGCAGGCGCAATTCTTCCATGGCGGCAAGAATCGTCCCGCAGGCAAAACCGCCTTCTTCCTGCGCGGAATCAAAATTCCGGGAACAGTCCGATGCGCTTTCCAGAATCGCCAGCCGCGCCATAATTTCACCGATAAGGCTGTTGACGGCAGAAAGCATATTCCGCTCGTCATCAGGAACGGGGACCGAAAGAGCGCGCAGGGAGGAAAGCGATTCGGCAAGGAATTTCTGCCAGCGGATACCGGCAGGCAGCGCGTATTTGCGGACCATTTCCAGCATGGTTTTGGCCTCGATGCGGATTACCTTGCAATAGTTTTCCAGCATGATTTCATAGCGGGAACGGAGTTCCGTTTCCGAAAGCACGCCGTGTTTTTTGAACAGGCGGATGTTTTTGGCGTCAGTGAGCGCAGGAAGCGCCTGCGGCGTCGTAGGCAGATTGAGCAGCCCCCGGCGCGCGGCTTCGTCTTCCCAGTCCTTGGAATAGCCGTCGCCGTTGAAAATAATCCGGCGGTGCTTGCGGATTGCCGACGTAATGACGCGTTTCAAATCGGCGTGGAAGTCCGTGCTTTTTTCCAGTACATCGGCAAAACGCGAAAGTTCTTCCGCGACAATCGTGTTGAGAACGATATTCGGCTCCGAGACGGAAAAAGCGGAACCGGGCATCCGGAATTCGAATTTGTTTCCGGTGAAGGCAAAAGGGGAAGTCCGGTTCCTGTCCGTATTGTCCTTTGGGAAATGCGGCAGCACCGTGGCGCCGATTTCCATCTGCACCTTTTCCTTGCCGCTGTAAGGCCGGCCGTTAATCAGGCAGGAAAGGATTTCCGTCAATTCCTCGCCAAGAAACATGGAAATGATGGCCGGCGGGGCTTCGCTGCCGCCCAGCCGGTGATCGTTGCCTGCGCTGGCGGCGCTGACCCGCAGCAAATCCTGATACTCGTCCACAGCCTGGATAACAGCCGCCAGAAACACCAAAAACTGGGCGTTATCCGCAGGCGTATCGCCGGGATCCAGTAAATTGACGCCGTCAGCGGAAATGGACCAGTTGTTGTGCTTGCCGCTTCCGTTAATGCCGGCGAACGGTTTTTCGTGCAGCAGGCACACCAGTCCGTGTTTGTCGGCCACGGTCTTCATCAAATCCATCGTCAGCTGGTTGTGGTCGGCGGCAATGTTAATCGAAGCAAAAACCGGCGCCAGTTCGTGCTGGGCAGGCGCGGCCTCGTTGTGCTTGGTTTTTGCCAGAATACCGAAGCGCCACAGCTGTTCGTCCAGCTCTTTCATGAAAGCGGCGACGCGCGGTTTTATGGAACCGAAATAGTGGTCTTCCAGCTCCTGTCCTTTCGGCGGCGCCGCGCCGAACAGCGTGCGCCCGCAATACACCAAATCCGGCCGCCGGGCATATACGCTTTTGTCAATCAGGAAATACTCCTGCTCCGCGCCGACCGTCGTATCCACATGAACCACGTCCTTGCCGAACAGCTTCAGGATCCGCTTCACCTGAACGTCCAGCGCCTGCATGGAACGGAGCAGGGGCGTTTTTTTGTCCAGCGCTTCTCCGGTATAGGAACAGAAAGCGGTGGGAATATACAGCGTTCCGTCTTTCACAAAAGCGTACGACGTGGGATCCCAGGCGGTATAGCCCCGCGCTTCAAATGTGGCGCGCAATCCGCCGGAGGGGAAACTGGAAGCGTCCGGTTCGCCGCGGACAAGCTCTTTGCCGGAAAATTCCATAATTACCGTACCGTTCGGCTCCGGCGAGATAAAGCTGTCGTGTTTTTCCGCCGTTACGCCATTCATCGGCTGAAACCAGTGCGTAAAATGCGTAGCGCCTTTCTCCACCGCCCAGTCTTTCATTGCGGCAGCAACCACGTTGGCCACGTCGAGATTCAGGTGCTTTCCCAGGGAAATCGTGCGTTTCAGCGCCTTGTAAATATCGTCGGGCAGTTTCGTTTTCATCACAGTGTCATTGAACACCTGGGATGCAAAAATCGCGGGCACATCAGTCATTTTCACGCTCCGTGGACAGGGAAGAACGGGCAATTTCATCCGGAATAAAACGCGCACGGTTGGAAGGAGTTTCAAAAACATCCACCGCAGCGACCGCAGTTCCGGGAAGAAGCCGGGAAAGTTCAGTATATATATAGAAGGCGATCCGTTCTGCGCTGGGGTTACCGGCAAAACAGGCCAGATCATTCAGGTTGGTGTGGTCCAGCGCGGCACAGACTTCCCGCAGCGCACGCTTGAGTACGGAAAAATCGCACAGCATACCGCCGCGGTCCAGATCTGCGCCCCGGACATGGGCAAACACGCGGTAATTGTGTCCGTGGAGATGCTCGCATTTTCCGTGGTAATCGGACAAAAAATGGGCGGCGGCGAATTCCGCCTCAACCCGCACTTCAAACATGCCGGAATCCTAGCCTTATCCGGCGAAAAATGCAAGGGTGCAAAAATGCTTGCGTTTGCCGTTTCCGCTTGTTAAAATCAGATTATGGAAAAGCCAGTATCTCAGATTATCCGCGCGCTCCCGGTGCTGGAAGTCAAAGGACCGGAAAAATGCCGGATCCGTTCCCTGGTTTACGATTCCCGGAAAGCGGAACCGGACAGCCTGTTTTTTGCGCTGCCCGGCCTGCACGCAGACGGCACGGTGTTCATTCCGCAGGCAATCCGCAAAGGCGCCAGGGCGGTTGTACACCGGACGCCGCTGGAACACTATGAACCCGGAATCTGTTATCTGCGTGTAGAAGACCCCCGTTTTGCAATGTCCGCAGCGGCGGCCGCGTTTTACGACCAACCGTCCGCCAAACTCGCAGTAATCGGCGTAACCGGTACGGAAGGAAAAAGCTCGACCGTCTCATTCATTTTCCAGCTTTTGCGGTTGTGCGGAAAAAAAGCCGGCTTTATTTCCACAGTGGATTTTTGCGTCCGGGAAGAAGTCCTGCCGAATCCGGAACACCAGACCACGCCGGAAGCCGTGGAAATCCATAAACGGCTGGCAGAAATGGCCGCAAACGGTCTGGAGTACGCCGTTATCGAAGCCAGTTCGCACGGTCTTTCGGCCCGCACAAACCGGCTGGGCGACGTGTTGTTTGACGCCGGCGTGATGACCAACGTAACCCACGAACATCTGGAATTCCACGGTACCCACGAACAATACAAGAGCGATAAAGCCAATTTATTCCGCGCGCTGGACAAACACAGCCACAAGAAACGCGGCGTGGAGATACCTTCGTTCGGCGTGGTAAACGAAGACGACCCGGCGGCCGGTTATTTTCACAATGCGACGGCGCGTCCTGTGTTCGGCTGTTCGTGCTGGGCAGCAGTGCCGCGCGGCGGACTCAGCGCCTCGGACATCACGGAAACAGCGGAAGGAATTTCATTCCGGATCAGCAATTCAGCGGGGGATGTTTTCCCCGTCCGGCTGCCGCTGCAAGGCGCCTTTAACGCCGGCAACATTCTGGAAGCGCTGACCGTTGTCTCGCACATTACGGAAACGCCGGTACAAGCGCTCATTCCGCATTTGCCTGCTTTGAAACCGGTCAAAGGCCGCATGACGGAAATTGTACGCGGCCAGCCGTTTGAAGTGATTGTCGATTATGCCCACACGCCTTCTTCGTTCCAAACCATCTTCCCTCCCCTGCGCGGACGGGTCCGGGGAAAAATCCTCTGTGTGTTCGGTTCCGGCGGTGAACGGGACACAATGAAACGCCCGGAACAGGGACGGATTGCCGGGGATTATTCCGATATCGTCATTCTGACGGACGAAGATCCGCGCGGGGAAAATCCGGAAGCCATTCTGGAAGACATTGCCGCCGGATGCAGCGGTAAAGTCCGCGGCGAGACGCTCTTCCTGATTCCGGACCGGCCGCAGGCAATCCGCAAAGCATTTTCCCTGGCACAAAGCGGGGACCTCGTCCTGCTGCTCGGCAAAGGCCACGAAAACTCCATCATTTACAAAGACCGGACCATGCCTTACGACGAAATTACCGAAGCGGAAAACGCGCTCAAGGAGGCCGGGTACGCATGACCCTTCCGTTTTACAAATTACAAATTGCGGGCAACGGCTTTATTTTGTTTGATTTGCTCCCGCTGCCGGAGTCCCTGAAAGCCAAAAGCGCCCTGCATCCGGACAACCGGAACACGATTGCCCGGCGTATCTGCGACCGCCGCTTCGGCGTAGGCGCTTCCGGCTGTATGTTTCTGGAAAAAGACAACACGCTGACGTTTTACAGCGCGCAGGGCATACCGGCGGGAAACTCCGACGACAGCCTGTTGTGCGCCGCGCGCTATGCATTTGATTCCGGAAGATCCAACGGCCAGAAAATCCTATTCAAGGACGGGAAACAAAACACTATGCGTGTGGATATTCTGGGCGCCAACGACTTCCGCATTTCCTGCGGCGCGCCTTTTTCCCTGCTGAAAGAAACCGTCATCACGCCGGAATCCAAAGACGTCAACGAAGTCATTGAAAGCGGCGGGCTGGAATGCGCATACGGAGCCGTGCATCTCCATGAAAACGTCATCGTCGCTTCGCCGGGCAACCGCGGCTTTTTTTCCTTTCAGGATTTTGCCGTTCTTGTCCATAAGGCCTTCCCCAAAAAGAAAGTCCTGCCGGTCATCGCCACACCGGTGACCGAAAATACGGTTTTGGTAAAATCCAACCCCAAAGGAATGTCCGGCGCATGCAGCACGGCCGCCGCTGCACTCTGCGTATCATGCTGTGCCGGAACTACGGAATTTGAATCCATGGTGATGTTTGAACAGCGCGGGGACGACGGTCTCCCCGACAATATGCTCGCAAAAGACACGGACAGTTCCCGCCGGATTGCCGTATATTGGGATTATAAAGAAAAAGAGCGCAACGAAATTTACGTTTCCGGTTCCGGCGCTTATGTCTTTGAAGGGAAATTCGATATTCCGGAATGAATACAGGACACGGGCCGGCATGAGCAAAGAAAACCGGACAGGAAATCCGGCAGATATCCGCAACCCCTTCGGCGCGCCGGTGTTTTATCAGGCAGAAACCGGATCCACAATGGACGACGCAAGGGAAATCGTGCACCGCTTTACCGCAGAAGGAATTCCGGTAGCGGAAGGTACCGTGGCGGCGGCGGGATTCCAGCACGGCGGGAGGGGAAGGATCCCGGCGCGCAAATGGGATTCCCCGCCGGGGGAAAATCTGATTTGCACGACCATTCTGCATTTCCCGCCGCCCGCCTGTATCACGCTGCGGACCGGACTGGCCGTAGCGGAAACATTCGCGCGTTTTTTACCGGCCGGCGCGGGCGATGTGGAAATTAAATGGCCGAACGACGTTCTCTGCGCAGGACGGAAACTGGCGGGCATTCTCTGCGAGTCGGACGGCCGGTTTGTATATGCCGGGACCGGGCTGAATATCGGCCAGAGGGAATTTCCCCCGGAAATCCGGGACAAAGCTTCCTCGCTGGCCCTGCTGGCAGGAGGAAAGCCCGTCCCCTCTGTCCGGGAAGTCATGGAGGAGTTTCTGGCCTGTATGCAGAAAGTCCTGCGGCCGGATTTTCCCTGGAAGGAAGCCTTGTCCGCCCGGCTGTACAAAAAAAACCGGCCGGCGTTTTTTTTCCCCGGCCAGGCGGAAGGCCCGTCGCCGTATACCGCGATTCCGGCCGTATTGCCGGATACCGCAGTTTCCGGCATTCTGCGCGGCGTACAGGAAGACGGCGGCTTGATTTTGGAAACAAACGGAGGACTGCGCGTCTTTTACTCCGGGGAACTCCGTTTTCCGGAATCAGACGGCGGCAGCAGCAGCACTCTGCAAAGGAGCGGAACATGACGGCATTTACCATCACTTTTCCCGGAGGAAAGCGCCGGGAATTCCAGTCCCCGGTTACGGGCGCAGGGCTTTTACCGGAATTCCGCACGGACGGACATCCGGTATACGCCGTGCTGGTCAACAACGAACTGTATTCCCTCAACCGGGAAATCGCCGTCACCGCAGAAGTGCAGCCGCTGACGGATGAAACCACGGAAGGCTCCAACGTATACCGGCGGACGCTTTGCTTTATTCTGGCCGCCGCCGCAGCCGCGCTGTACCCGGAACGCAAACTGCAGGTCGGGCACAGTCTGGGGCACAGCTATTATTATGCATTGACAGCCGAAGACGAAAAGAACGGCGGCGGCAGCGGGATTGACTTTACGGCGCTGGACAAAAAAATGCGGGAAATCATTGCCGCCGACCTGCCGATCCGCAACCGGTTTGTCTCATACCGGGAAGCGCTGGAAATTTTCCGCAGCAACGGACAGGACGACACATACCGCCTGCTCAACCAGCTCGGGCGGCCGCGTTTCCTGATCAACTCCATAAAGAATTTCCCGGGAAACCCGGCAGGGGAATTCACCGACCTGTACTACCTGCCGCTGCTTCCGTCCACCGGCCTTGCAAATATTTTTCACCTGATGCCGTACGGGAAAGGCTTTTTGCTCCGTTTTCCGCCGACGGCGCATCCCGGCAGACTGGAAGAATTCCGGGATATCCCGAAACTCTCGTCGGTGTACCGGAAATACCGGGACTGGGGCAGACGCATCGGCGTTTCTTCCGCCGGCGAGCTGAACGACGTCATTATCCGCGGCGGCATCAAGGAATTTATGGAAATCACCGAAACGCTGCAAAACCGCCATTTTGCGGAAATTGCCGACAACATTTGCAGCCGGCCGGACGTCCGGGTAGTGATGCTCGCCGGGCCGTCCAGTTCCGGCAAAACCACGTCCGCCAAAAAACTTTCCCTCCAGCTCCGGGTTTTGGGTTATGAACCGAAAGTCATCAGCCTGGACAATTACTACCGGGGACAGGATTCCGCGCCGCTGGGCGCAGACGGCAAACCGGATTATGAATGTCTGGAAGCGCTGGACGTCCCGCTGTTCAACCGCAACCTGCTGGATTTGTTTGACGGCCGGGAAGTGGAAATCCCGGTTTACGATTTCAAAACCGGATCCCGGAAGCCGGAAGGTTTTTCGTTCCGCATGAATGCACGCACAATCCTGATCGTGGAAGGCATTCACGGTCTGAATGACAACCTGACGCCGAACATCCCGGCGGAACGGAAATACAAAGTATACCTTTCCGCCCTGACCCAGCTCACGCTGGACGACCACAACCGCATTCCCACCTCGGACAACCGGCTCATCCGGCGGATTGTGCGCGACGCCCAATTCCGCAACAAGGGGGCGGCCGGAACTATCGCGATGTGGGGCGCAGTACGGCGCGGGGAACAGGCGCATATTTTCCCCTTCCAGAACCAGGCCGACATCATGCTGAACACCGCGCTGGATTACGAACTGCCGGTGCTGAAAGTGTATGCCGAACCGCTCCTGCGCGCCGTAAAACCGGTGGAACCGGAATATGCCAAGGCTTCCGAGCTTTTGGGCTTTTTGTCCAATTTTATGCCGGTTTCATCTTCCTGTGTGCCGGGCCAGTCCATTTTGCGGGAATTCATCGGCGAAAGCGACTTTAAATATTAATTTTACGGATTAAAATTTGCTTTTTCTCTGGCAAGGCGGAAAATTCTGATTTATACTGTATACGGATATACACGCAATATACAGCGTTATCATAAGGAGGATCCATCGTGACAAAGGTACTGTCCATCATTCTCGGCGGCGGAAAAGGAACCCGGCTTTTCCCGCTGACCAAAGAACGTTCAAAACCGGCCGTACCCTTCGGGGGCAAGCACAGGATTGTCGATATTCCGATTTCAAACTGCATCAATTCCGGCTTTAACCGCATTTATGTTCTGACCCAGTTTAACTCTGCTTCCCTGCACCTGCATATCGCGCGGGCCTACAACTTTGATTCTTTTTCCGGCGGGTTTGTCGAAATCCTCGCCGCAGAGCAGAGTTTCAGCCATTCGGGATGGTATGAAGGAACGGCAGACGCCGTGCGCAAAAACTTCATGCATTTCAAGACCCAGAAACCGACGCATTACATCATCCTTTCCGGCGACCAGTTGTACCGGATGAATCTGGCTGCATTCCTCAAACAGCATCAGGAATCCGGCGCGCAGATTTCCATCGCCTGCACGCCGGTAACGCGCAACGACGCTTCCGGTTTCGGGATTCTCAAAGCCAACGAAGAAAACCAGATTACCGACTTCATGGAAAAACCGGCGCCGGACAAAGACATCAGCGACTGGATTATCCCGGACTCTGCCCGGACGCCGGCGGCTGCCAACGGGCGGGATTATCTGGCTTCCATGGGGATTTACATTTTCGATTCCGACGTCATGGAAGAATCGCTGAACAACGATTACACGGATTTCGGCAAAGAAGTGATTCCTGCCATGCTCGGAAAATATAAAGTTTCGGCATATACCTATGACGGGTATTGGGAAGACATCGGAACCATCCGCAGTTTCTACGAAGCGAACCTGAATCTGACAGCCACGCAGCCGAGCTTTAATTTTTATGACGAAGAAGCGCCGATTTATACCCACAGCCGCCATCTGCCGGCGTCCAAATTCAACCAGGCGAATCTGGACCATGTGATTACCAGCGAAGGCTGCGTCATCACCGACGCTACCATCAAGCGTTCCGTTATCGGAATCCGTTCCATCATCGAAGCGAACGCCTTCCTGGACGGCGTTGTGTGTATGGGGGCGGATGTGTACGAAACGGCGGCAGAGAAAGAGCGGAACCGGCTCAACGGAATTCCTGACATCGGGATCGGCGAGCATTCGCGGATTCAGGGCGCAATCATCGACAAGAATGCGCGGATCGGAAAGGGCGTATCCATCGGCATGGGCAACATCCCGAAAGACGGCGACTACGGATTCTATCACGTCGTGGACGGCATCTATGTGGTGACAAAAAACGCCTGCGTCCCTGACGGCACGGTCATCTGAGCGCGTTTGCCGGGCGGGCGCATCCCGTCCGGCGCCCCCTTCTTCCATGATTTGCACAGCAAAAATCCGGAATATCCTCTTTGATTTTGACGGCACGCTGATGGACAGTTCCGAAGGTGTGGCCGCCGCATTTTCGGCGCTGGGGAAACACTACGGGATTTCCATCCCGCCGGAAACATGCAGGAAAATGATCGGGCCGCCCCTTCCCTACAGTCTGGTGCATATTCTGGGTTTCGCGCCGGAACAGGCGGAAGAAGCGATGGAAGTATACCGCCGCGCCTACGCCGGGGAAGGAATGTTTCTGGCTTCGGTGTATCCGGGAATCCCCGGCCTGCTGCAGCGGCTGCACCAAGCCGGCCGGAAACTGTTTGTGGCAACAAGCAAGCCGGAAGTATACGCCCGGCAGATTCTGGAGAAAAAAGGCCTCGCCCGCTGGTTCACGTTTACCGGCGGAAGCGACCTTGCCGAAACGGAACGGGCGGAAAAAGCAGACGTTATCCGGTATGTGCTGGAAACCTGCGGGCTGGATCCGGCGGAATGCCTGATGGCGGGCGACCGGAAATACGACGTGCTGGGGGCAGCCGCAAACGGGGTACAAACAGCCGGCGTGCTGTACGGCTTCGGTTCACGGGAAGAGCTGGAATCAGCCGGCGCCGCTTTTCTTTGCGCTACGCCCGGAGAGCTGGGGGACCGGATTCTGGCGGACGCCGGATGCAATCCGGACGGCGGCGCGCCTGCCTGACGGAAATCCGCTTACAGGGAACTTACGGGCACACGCCTGCCGGTTCCGCCCCGGACGACGGATCCGGTACGGAGCGGCGTCCGCGCCGCGTCTTAATCACAATCCCGCCGTCTTTGGCATCCACCCGAACCGTATCGCCGGCAGAAATCCGGTGGGAAAGCAGCATTCCGGCCAGCGGATCTTCCAGTTCCGTACGCACCAGCCGGTCCATCGGGCGCGCGCCCATTTCCGCCGCATAGCCGCGCCGGACAAATTCCGCACGGGCGGCGGCAGAAACGGACAGCGAAATATCCCGGCTTGCCAGGGACACGGAAAGCTCTTTCAGCCGGATATCCAAAATTGCAGAAATTTCCGCATCCGACAGCGGCGTGAACACAATGACGTCGTCCACACGGTTCAGGAATTCCGGCGTGAAATACCGCTTCAATTCAGCGGAAACCGCCGCTTTCATTTCCGCATAGGTGGGGACGGGAGTATCCGCAGAGGAAAAACCCATGCGGTTTTCCCCCGAAAGGAAACGCGCGCCTACGTTTCCCGTCATGATGATGAATGCATTGGAAAAATCCGCAAGACGCCCCGAACCGTCATACAGCTCGCCCTCTTCCAAAATCTGCAGCAGCAAACCGAAAACATCGGGATGCGCTTTTTCAATTTCATCCAGCAGGACAACGGAATACGGCCGGCGGCGGATTTTTTCCGTCAGATAGCCGCCTTCATCATAGCCGACATATCCCGGCGGCGCGCCGATCAGTTTGGAAACATTCAGTTTCTCCATGTACTCGCTCATATCGACGCGGATAACGGCAGATTCTGTACCGAACAAAAATTTCGCCAGCGATTTGGCAAGCAGCGTTTTCCCTACACCGGTCGGCCCCATGAAAATGAACGACGCCGCCGGATGCTTTTTCAGCCGGAACCCTGCGCGGTTGCGGCGGATGGCGCCGGCCACGGCAGAAACCGCTTCATGCTGGCCCACAACGGACCGGTGCAGCTCCTCTTCCATGGAAAGAAGGCGCAAACTTTCGTCCGCATCCGGAAGGGAAGCCGGTACACCGGCAATTTCGGCCACTACGGCGGCCACATCCGCCGCAGAAACTTCACCGGCAAAAAACGGCGTATCCGGCGAATGCCAGTCCTGCTGCAAATCCCGCAGCTGCTTTTTCAGCGCAAGCACTTCGTCGCGGATCAGCGCCGCCCGTTCATAGTTCTGGGTTTTGACCAGCGTTTGCTTCTGTTCATTCAGCGCAGTGATTTTGTCTTCTATCGATTGCAGCATTTCCGGACGCGGGGCGTTGTCTATCTTTTTCCGGGAACCGGCTTCATCCAGCACGTCAATCGCCTTATCCGGGAAAAAGCGGAACGGAATGTAACGCTGTGCCAGCGAAACCGCAGCCGACAATGCCTCATCCGTGTATTCCACATGATGATAGGCGGAATACGTTTTCCGCAGCCCGCGGAGGATTTCCAGCGTCTGTTCGGGCGACGGCTCCGACACCGGAATAACCTGGAAACGGCGGGCAAGCGCAGAGTCTTTTTCAATGTGCTTGCGGTATTCGTCCTGCGTCGTAGCGCCGATACAGTGCAGCTTTCCCCGGGCAAGCGCAGGCTTCAGCATATTGGAAGCATCCATCGTACCGCCGTCCGCGCTGCCGGCCCCGACCAGCATGTGAATTTCGTCGATGAAAAGAATCACGTCGCCGGCGTTTTCAATTTCCCGCAGGATACGTTTGAAACGGTCCTCGAATTCGCCCCGGAATTTTGTACCGGCCACAACGGAAGCAAGATCCAACTCCAGCACATGCAAACCGCAAAGATCCGGCGGAACGCATCCGGCTGCAATTTCCGCAGCCAAACCTTCCACAATAGCCGTTTTTCCCACGCCGGGATCCCCGACCAGCAGCGGGTTGTTTTTGGTACGCCGGGAAAGCACCTGCATCAGGCGGCGCGTCTCCGCCTGCCTGCCTACAACGGGATCGATTTTTCCGGCGGCGCATTCTTTTGTGATATCGCGGCAAAACGCAGAGAGTCTGTTTTGCGGCGCGTCTTTTGACACAGATACAACGCGCACGGAAGGCCCGGAATTTTCCCCCGGCATCCGGCGGTTCCGGTCATCCAGAAACATAAACTGTTCCGGATACAATTCCTTGGCGGTACTCCGCACACGGTCTTCCGGAATATTTTCCTTACGGAGGAACAGGTTGCAGACGCTCAGTTCTTCACACAGGCAGGCCAATACCAGATGCGGGGTTTCCACGTACTCATGGCCCATCGCGGCCGCTTCTGCCGAAGCCACTTCCAGCACAGCGCGCATACGCGGCGAATTGGGAACCGTACCGAAAAATGCTGCCGGAAGTTCCGCCCGGATCCCCTCTTCCAGCTTATTCAGTAAAAGCGGGATATTGATTCCCAGTTTTTTCAGGAGATCATAGCCGCCGCCGTCCGTTTCCAGAATCACCGCAATCATCAGGTGCTCCGGATATACCTGCGTGGAACCCAGACGCCTCGCCTGGTTCGGTGCGAAAATGCTGTACAAGCGCTGCGCGCGCGGGGAAAGTCCTCCGGACATTATCTGCCTCCCTCATCGATATCGGCATTTTTCAATACTTCCTGCACAACCATGGCCCGCGCGCGGTTTACGGCATCCGCGCCGGCTGTAATTTCCGGCTCCGGATGCAGGCTGCCGTTTTGCAGCAGGAATTCGATATGCGCAGGCCGGATGCGGTAAATCAGGGCTGTAATGGCGGACTGGCTCACACCGGTGATTAAGCCCGGTTCAATGGCCATTTTGATTTTCATCAGCAAATCCACAACCTCATGCAAATCCAAAAAACGCGCATATTTAACGGCAGCCAGCGCGCGGAAGGCCATATCTTCCAGATACAGCCGCCGGTTTCTCACCAGATCGCCGCGCGCACGGTTTTCCATTTCCACAATCCGTTCCACAACCGCTTTCAGCGATGCAAGCTGCGAATCCGGGTTTTCATCGAAGGCAGCCGTCCGGGAAATCTGATACATCCAGCCCATAGACTGTCTTTCTCCGGAACTGCCGTAATACCCGCGCACAAGAAAACCGGACGCCAGGCATTCCCGTACAACCCGTTCGCAGAGACCTGAAAGGGAAAGCCCGGGAAGGAAAACCACGGCGGAAACTTTCATTCCGGTACCCATGTCGTCGATAGAAGACGTCAGGTAGCCGTATTGCGGTTTTGCACAAAAATTCATTTTTTTTTGCAGGAAACTGTCCACGGCGTCCGCGCGGGAAAAAGCCTGCACGGCGGAAAGTCCGGGCACGAAAACGGAAATCCGCACATGGTCTTCCACATTCACGCTTACAGAAAGATCCCCGTCCTCCGAGAACAGCAGCCCGCGCCATGATTCCTGCCCGCAGGAGGCGTCCAGCACGCCGCGCTCATACAGCATCCGCCGGTCCAGCGGATCCAAGTCCGAAAGCCGGATACCCTGCAAACTGCGGTAAGCCTCTTCTTCTGCAAAAATGCGGAACACACCGGACAGAATGCGTTCAGCGTCCCCGCTTTTAATCCGCAGCGGAAAAACAGCGTCTTCCACATTGCGGGCCAAACGCACGCGGGTCGTCAGTACAACCGGCGACAGGGGACCGTCTTTTGCATACCAAGGCTGCCCGAAACCGGCATCATTCATGACGCCCCTCCGCTTCTTTCAGCCGGTCCCGCAGCACGGCGGCCCGCTCGTAATCTTCCTGCAACACAGCTGCCCGCAGCTCTTCCCGCAGCAAATGAACAGGCTCCGCCGTCTTTTTTTCGCCGCCGGGTAAAGCGGAAAAAAAAGCGCCGGCTGCGGCTGTAAATTCCCCGGAAGCGTTTTCCGCTTTTTCCGGCGCTCCGCCTGCCTGCTTTTCCGGATAAGATTCCGTTCCCGGGAAACGCACGTTTTTCGGCATAGCGCCGTTATAAGAAAGCACGCCGCCTTCCGCATGCAGCCGGGCGGCTACTTCCATGGAGAAAACATCGTAGCAATGCGGGCATCCGACTTTCCCGGTCTTGGTCACTTCCATTCTGGACATTCCGCACCGGCGGCAAACGCCGGATGTTTCTTCTGCACCGGCGCGCAAAATACTGCTGAATATCGCCGTCAGATTGGATTTTCCCTCATTTCCGTTTTTTTTGCCGTCCGTGGAAATTCCGCGCCGGCGGGCGCAGGCTTCGCAAACATGAAGTTCACCGTTGGACGTGCGCACAAAAAACACCGCCTGTTCTTTCCGGCATAAATCGCAATACATCCGTTCAAACCTTCCTGAGAATCTCCGCCGGTTTTTCCCGGCCAGCCTTCCACGCAGGGAGAAGGGAAAACAACACGGACAAAAGCAGCGTTCCGGAAGAAACCCGGAACAAAGCCCTGCCGTCCAGCGCTACCGGAATCGTTTCCAGATAAAAAGCAGGATCCAGCAAATGAATTTCTTCTTCCAGTAATCCGGCCGCGGCAGGATCCGTAAAAGCCCGGAAAAACCCTGCCCCTATATTTATAACCCGTTCAAGGAAACGGAACAAGTCATTTATTTGAATGGAGCAAAAAATCCCCGCAGGAAGGCCGATCAAAAGGCCTCCCAGTCCGGTGAGAAAACCGGCAAACAAAAAGGACAGACGGATACAGGCAGGAGATGCGCCGGTACTTTTCAGCACAGCAATTTCCGGGCGGCGTTCCAAAACCAGCATGACCATAGCGGAGGAAATATTCACTACGGCTACCAAAAGAATCATAACCCCCACGAACAAAAGCAGCGTACGCACGGTTTCAAAGGAATGCAATTGCGGCCGGTTCAGCGTCTCCCACGTATACAGCAAAAAACCGGGCGGAAGCAGGCGGCTGACCGTGCGCAGATTTTCCTGCAATCCCGAAAACGGGTCGTCCGTGCGGACGCTGATGAATGCAGAAGCGGAATTGGCGTCCAGCAGGCCGGAACCGGTTTCAAACGGAATGAAAATCCACAGGCCGTCCATTTCCTGATAACCGGAAGAAACGGTATCCAGCAGGGTAAACGGCGTGAGGCGCGGAACGGTACGTCCGCCGGGAAGGGTGCGGACTGTCAGCAGGCGGAAAACATCGCCCGGCTGTAAGCCAAGATCCGCTGCAAGTTTTTTGCCCATAAAAGCCGTCCGGCCGGTAAACGCGTTTTCCGCGCCCTGCTCTTCCGCCTTTGTACCGGAAGAAAAGCGGAGCAGGCCGGTATCCCGGACAGCCGCGCGGAAAAAATTATCCGGCACCGCGCGGATCTGACCGCCGGACCGTCCGGCCGGTCCGACAGCGATACCGGTACCCTGTATTTCCGGCCAGGCGTCCGTAATGCCGGAAACGCCGGAAGAAGCAATCCGGGCCGCGGCTTCCGGCAAACTGCCGGAAGAATCTTTCCACCGCGGATCGGGAACGGCGGAAATATGCGAGCGGGAAAGCTCAATCATACGCAGGGAAATTCCGGAAATCATGCCGTCCGCCACCACAAGAATCACCAGCAGCGGAATCAGGCTGACCGCAATCCCCAGCAGCGCACCGTGTAAACTGCGGCGGGCATTGGACAAACCGCGGGACGGCCCGACCCCCAGCCAGGCGAGCGCGAGACGGAAAGCAACGGCGGCATTCATGCATCTACCCCGTGCAATACGCCGCCGGACAACATATAGGCATTATCTGCCAGAGCGGCCATGGAACGGTCATGCGTCACCATCAGCAGGGCGCTGCCGTTTTGCGCCGCAGCAGAAAACAGGGCGTCCCGCACCACAGCGGAATTCGCCGGATCCAGATTGCCGGTCGGCTCATCTGCAAGCACAAGCGGGGGGCGGTTCACCAAAGCCCGCGCAACGGCAACACGCTGGCGTTCCCCGCCGGAAAGACGGGAAGGCACATGGCGCATCCGGTGTTCCAGATTAACCTGGCACAACAGTTCGCGGGCCCGTTCCACGGCGGCGGAACGCTTCATACCGCCGATCATGCCTGCAAGCGCAACATTTTCCAGGGCTGTAAAATCCTTCAGCAGGTAATGGAATTGAAACACAAAGCCGATGCAGCGCTTGCGGTATTCTGCGGCCTCTGTTTCATCCAAATCCTGTACACGGTACGGGCCGACGTGAATATTGCCGGAAGAGGGGGCTTCCAGTCCGCCAAGAATATTCAGCAGCGTGCTTTTCCCGCAGCCGGATTCGCCCAGCACAACATTCGTCGTACCGGAAAAAATTTCCAGATTCAGATTCCGTAAAACGGCAATATGTTCGCCGCCGCTGGTAAAAGTTTTGCAAAGATTTCTGCATTCCGCGACAGGAACACGGTTTGCAGCGGACGGTTCATTCATCACGCAAAATCTCCCCCGGTCTGAAAGCCGTAATTTTCCTGCCGGCAATGGATGCAGCAGCCGCTGCAGAAAACACGCCGAACACAAACACAAACAACACTTCGGGAAACATAATCCGCGCATGCAGTCCGTTCATATAAAAATACCGCGGATCGAACAACCGGAAAACCGGCGGCTCTTCTGCACCGGCAAGCAGCGACGCAAAACCGGCAAGATGATTGACCAGAACTTCCGCGGCAGTAAACACATCCTGAATGCGGACGGAAATACACAAACCGCACAACAGACCGAGAACGGATCCGGTCAAACCGATACCAAGTCCGTTGAGCAAAAACACACGCCGGATTTCCTGCGGCGGCGCGCCGGCAACGGAAAATATACAGATATCTTCCCGCCGTTCGTATATTGCCCGGCGCATACTGTTGTAGAGATTGACAGCCACCACAAGAAAAATCAAAACCGCTACCAGAACAAGCGCGTTTTTTTCAACCCGGAGCGCGCCGAAAAACGCACGGTTATAAGAACGCCACGTTTCCACTTCTGCGGCCGGCGCGTTTTTCCGGGTCTCCAAAACAAACGGAATATCCTCATAAGGATCCTGAAGTTTTACCGCAGCAAGTTCTTTTCCGCCGCGGGCGGATGTACCGAACACCTGCGCGCCGGTTTCAGCGGATACAAAAACAAATGTGGAGTCGATTTCATAATATCCCGTGTAAAACGTGCCGGCGGCGCGGATTTTCCCGTTGCGGGGAAACAAATCGGTATCCGCAGATCCGGAAACTGCAAGCAGGGAAAATTCCCCGCCAACCGGTATACCGAGCCGGCGCGCAAGTTCGCGGCCGATGACGGCAGTTCCCGGCTCCGAAAAATCAAAAACCCCGTCTGCAACCGTCAGGGCAGACGCAAATCCTGTATCGCGTTCCCGCACATCCGGCGGAACGGCGCGGACCAGCACGGAAGCCTGCCGTCCGGAAGGTCCGGCAACCAGCGCCTGATTTTCGGTAAAGACATACAGCGCGCGCACGCCGTCCTGCACGGCGATTTTTTCCAAATCCGCACGGGATGCGCGTACCCTGGCATGGGAAGAGCTGACTTCCAAAATAGAATGAATGTAGCCTTCCTGCAGTCCATTCATCACCGACAAAATAACAATCAGCGCCGCCACACCGAAAGCAATACCCAGCACCGAAACGATTCCCGTACCGGCGGCCTTACCTTTTGCGTCCACCCGCCCGAAGCGTCCCGCCACAAACGGGATCCAGCCGATTGGCTTCATTTCAGCCTCCCCGCTGCCCGTCAGGAGCGTTCTGCACAGGAACGCCGTCCGCGTATTCCTGGGAAAACAATTCCCGGCCGCCGTCGAACACCGTTTCTATCCGCCGGTTTTCCCCAAGATAACGGATGCGTTTTTGCAATACGCCATCCGAAAAAAAATCTTCCGATTCCAAATCCCCGCCGGCATGATAATGAAAAACGGTCTCCGTTTCAGACTCCGTTTCTCCCTGCGGGGAAAACGTTTCCCGCACAACGGCCGCGGTTTTTCCGTCTGCCGTCCCCCCTTCCCGGTATTCGGTCCGGGTACGGCTGCGGAGAACACCGTCCCCGTCCATACAGAGCACTTCGGTCTCCCGTCCCCTATGGTCAAACCGGACGCGCTCGGATCCATGCTCTGAAACGGATATACAGGTACAGGGGTATAAACCCTCTCCGGGGTATATCCATTCCATGCGGGAAACCTGTTCGCGGGCAAGCCATTCCGTGCGGACCAGCGGACGGAAGGATCCGTCGCACTCTTCGACAAGAAGCCGGTCTCCGTCCGCCAGAACCAGACAGCGTCCGTCCGTCCGGGTATAAATTCCGGAAGCGGAATGCCCGCGCAAAAACGGCCGGGCGGCGTCTTCCGGGAAAAACCGCACGCCCGGAAGCAAAAAGAGAAAAAGGAAAATACGGCGTATGTGCGGAAAAAAACGGTCAGGCATTGATACCCAGAAAATCATTCAGCCAGTCTTCCGTGCGGAACGGCGCAAAGTCCGCATACGTTTCGCCGGTGCCGGTAAATACAACCGGTAAATTCAATTCACGGCCGATGGAAACCACAATGCCGCCTTTTGCCGTCGAATCGTATTTGGTCAGTACGATACCGTCCACACCGACCGCCTCGTGAAACACTTCCGCCTGCCGGAAACCGTTCTGCCCGGTGGTGGCGTCAAGTACCAGCAGCTTCCTGTAACCGCCGGGAGAAGCCTTTTGCGCAGCGATACGGTCAATTTTCTGCAGCTCGCGCACCAGATTTTCCCGGTTGTGCAGCCGGCCCGCCGTATCGGCAATCACAAGCCCGCCGCCTGCCGCCTGCGCCGCCTGCGCTGCGTCAAATACCACTGCGCCCGGATCGGAACCGTGCTGGTGCGCCACAACACGCACGCCGGTTTTTTCCCCGTGGATTTGCAGCTGCTCGATGGCTGCCGCGCGGAATGTATCGGCGGCGGCGAGAATCACCGGTTCATGCAGCCGTTCGCGGTACCAGACTGCCATTTTTGCCGCCGTCGTGGTTTTCCCCACGCCGTTCACGCCGAGCAGCAAATACACCGATACGGCGCCTTCTTCCGGCGTCAGTTCCGCGCTGCGGATCCAGCCGGAAAGAATCTCCCGCAATTCCAGCAGAATATCCGCTTCCCCGGATAATTTTTTTGTCCGGCAGTTTTTCTCCAGGGTTCCGGTGATTTCCATAGCGGCTTTCACCCCTACGTCCCCTTCAATCAGACTGTCTTCCAAATCTTCAAAAAACGAAATATCAGCTGCGGATTTCCGGCTGAACAGTTTTTTCAAATTTTCTGCGAATTTGAATTTCTTCATCCCTACCCCCTTTCCGGCCGGCTGTCACCGGAATTCCGCGCGCCTTGGCGTGACTTGCTCCGCCGCAGTGGCATAACGTATAATTTGCACAAGCAGATTCACACCCAACCCGATGCAAACCCCGGTGGCGGCATTCCCCGCCATTACCCACGGATCCACGTTTTCTGAATCCGGAAGCCGCCCGCCGGCGCGCGCATTCAACCGGGAATCTGCTTCCCCCCGGATTAAAAACGCCGCAGGCAGCGCAAGATACAAAGCGCCCAGAGACCAGTATAATATTTTCCGCTGTTTTTCGATACGCTGTTCCGCATTTTTTTCGTCCAAAGAAACCGAAACCGTTTGGACGCGTTCCGGATCCGCTCCTGCGCCGGCCGGATCAAAGAGGAAAAAAGTCTGCACATCGTTCCGGACCAGTTCCCCGATACGGGGCAAAGCAGGCATCCGGATTTCCGCCGGCGTATGCCCGAAATAGCGCGTGCGGAAAAACAGCGCGGCGGATTCCCCGCCGGTATCGAAGACGACGCGCACAGTCTCCTGCGGCACAAGCGAAATTTCCACGCTGTATTCCCCGCTCTCCGTAAAATCCTCTGTCCGGACCGAAGCGGAAAATTCCGGCGCGGAAGCTTCTATGGTATGCCGGCCGGAAAAAACCGTCACCGGCGCCTGCAAATCCTCCACCGGCACGCCGTCTACAAATACCGAAGTATTCTGCGGGAAAACCGAAAAGAAAAGCTGTACCGGCTGCCGTCCGGACAAACGGGGAACAAGGGAAAGCGAAAGCCTGTACACAGCTTCCTCCAAATCCGCATACGGCGCCGTAACCGAAACCGTCTCAGCCGGCGCGCCGTTTCCTGTTTCCAGCGAAACCGAAATGTGCATATAACCGCCCACATCGCGGATTTCCCCGCATAAAAGACCGGAAATCCCGTCCTGGTGCAAAGAGCGGGCCAGGGAAATTCCTTCCCGCGGCGTGTACAGGCCGTCTTCCGCAGAACGGAATGTTACCGGCACATCCCCGGCGGAAATCCCGTCGTCTGCCGGATCCGCCGCCCCGCCGGCTTTTTCCGTTCCGGCAGCCAAAACGCCTTCTGTCTGTTCATCCAGCAGCGCCAGATCCCGTTCCGTTTCCTCCAGCCGCCCGTCATAATCCTTGCGGGCACGCTGCCGGGCGGAGGGATTGTCCAGCGAAAAGAAGAGGAGATCCCGGCTGAAAATCAAATCCCGGCGCACTGCCGCCAGCCGGTCCCGTTCTTCCGCCAGACGCAAAAGTTCCTGCGCCCGGCTTTCTTCCAACCCCACAAAACGGATCTGTACAACGCCCAATTCTTCCAGCAGCAGGCGGGGCGTCAGTTCCGCATAAGCGGCGAACGGTTCCGGTACGCCCTTCAGGGTAAAAGCCGATGCCGCCAGCACCCAGGATCCGGATTCCTCCGGCGGAACGTCATTCCCCGCGGCAAACACGGGGAAACATACGGACAGGGCAAGAACGGAACAGAGCGCGGACAGGCGCGGAGAAAGCGTCATCACTCCCCGCCGTCTTCTCCGTCCATCGGAAGATTTTTCCACTTGGCGTTCAGATAAGCCTCCATAAACGGGTCAAGATCGCCGTCCATCACCGCCTGGATATTCCCCGTCTCATGGCGCGTACGCAGATCTTTCACCATCGTGTAAGGCTGGAAAACATAGGAACGGATCTGGTTTCCCCAGGAGATGTCCTTTTTCTCCGAAGCAAAACGCTGGTTTTCTTCTTCTTTTTTCTGCCGGTAATATTCGTACAGCCGGGCTTTCAGCATATTCATTGCAATCTGCCGGTTCATAATCTGGCTGCGTTCGGACTGGCAGGCGACCACGATACCGGTTGGAAGGTGCGTAAAGCGCACGGCGGAATCGGTTTTGTTGACGTGCTGCCCGCCGGCCCCTCCGGAACGGTAAGTGTCCACGCGCAAATCTTCAGGACGGACTTCGACCTCGATGGTGTCGTCCAATTCCGGAAACACATACACCGACGTGAACGACGTATGGCGGCGCGCGTTGGCGTCAAAAGGACTGATCCGCACCAGACGGTGTACGCCGGCTTCCCCCTTCAGGTATCCGAACGCGTAATCGCCGCAAATGCGGTGCGTAACCGACTTAATGCCGCCGTCCGCTTCCAGCAGATCCACCGTTTCGACCTTGTAGCCGTGCCGTTCCGCCCAGCGGACGTACATACGCGAAAGCATTTGCGCCCAGTCACAGGCTTCCGTTCCGCCTGCACCGGCGTGAATGGTGAGAAACGCGTTATTGATGTCAACTTCCCCGGAAAGCAAATTGCGGATGTTGAGTTTTTCAAACGAAGAACGGGCTGCCTCGATTTCTGCCGCAAGCTCCGGCACCAGCGAATCATCGCCCGATTCTGCCGCAAGTTCGTACAATGCCTCCAAATCGTCCACTTTTTTCCGGAGGGCTTCCCATGGCTCCACCCGGTTTTTCAGCGTCCGCAGTTCGGACATTGTTTTTTCCGCTTTCTTCGGATCATCCCAGAATCCGGGCTGGGCAGAAAATTCTTCTTTTTCTGCTATTTTTTCTTTGACCGCATCCGGGTCAAAGACGCCCCCAAATTTCATCGACAGAAGCACGGAGCTCCGCGATGGGGATTTTGCATTCTTCCAGAATCATAAATGCCTCCGTATATGGGTTCAGGATAGCCCAATCGCCCGGGATTGTCAAATACACAAAACGGTGCGGACGGACGCGGCACAAAAATCCGGTTGACAACTCCTTTCCACCTATTTATTATCTTCTAATAGTAGATAAAAGGATAACATGATAAAAGGAAGAACCGGAAAATCCGTCCGGCAGACAGGAAAACGGAAACCTGCTGCCAAAAAACAGGCAAACCGCCGTACAAAGCCGTCGCCGGAGCGTTTGCGCAGCCATTCCACGGCAAAAAAACTTTCCGCCATGGAACGGGCCGAACGGCAAAAAAAGCAGCGTTGGCAGCAAATCCGCAAAGCCCTGCTTTTGCTGGCGGTGTTTTTCGGACTTTCGGCGGCGCTTCTGGGCATTAAGGTGCTCTTTTTCCGCGCAGAACCGGAAGCGCCCGCACCGCTGCCCGTACAGGAGCCTGCCGCAGTCCCGGATCAGCCTGCCGCGGAGCCGGTTCCGCAGCTGCCGGAAACACCGGAGCCGGAACCCCCTGCGCCTGCGCTTCCGTCCGGAGAGCCGGATCCCCAGCCCGCGCAGCCTGCGGCCGGAATGCCGGACGACCCGCAGCAGCCGGAAACAACAGCAGAAAACGCAGGCATTCCGCCCGGAAGCGGAACGCTTTGCTTTGTATTTGACGACGCCGGACATAATCTGTTCCACTTGGAGCCTTTCCTGCGCCTACCCTTTCCGTGCACAATCGCAGTCCTGCCGGCTCTTCCCCATTCGGCGGAATGTGCGGAAAACATCCGGGCAGCGGGCAAAGAAGCCATCCTCCACCAGCCTATGCAGGCGCTGAATCCGCAGATGGATCCCGGGCCGGGCGCCATCCTGCCGGATATGCAGGCGGAAGACATCCGTATGCTGGTAGCCGCCAATCTGGACGCGGTCGGGCCGGTCAGCGGCATGAACAACCACGAAGGTTCCCGCATCACGGCTGACCGGGCAGCCATGGACGCCGTATTCGATGTTCTGGAAGCGCGCGGCCTGTATTTTCTGGATTCCCGGACAAATGCGGAAACTGCCGTTCCGGAAGCCGCAGCCGGAAGGCGGATACCGGTTTTTTCGCGGTCGGTTTTTCTGGATAACAGCCAGGAAGAGGCGGAAATCCTGCAGGCGGTACGGAAAGGCGCGCAGATTGCCGCACAAAACGGATATGCGGTGCTGATCGGGCATGTGTGGTCGGAACATCTTGCGGAAATTTTAACCGGTGTGTATCCTGCATTGGTGCGCGCCGGATACACCGTTTCGGAACTTGCAGATTTGCGCGTAAGGACGCAAGAAGAGGACGGAAGATGAAAGTTCTGGGTATTGAAAGTTCCTGCGACGAAACGGCTGCCGCCGTGGTAGAAGACGGGAAGAAAATCCTGAGCAACGTAGTTGCCACACAAATCCCGTTTCATGCGGAATTTAAAGGCGTCGTGCCGGAAATCGCCAGCCGCAAACATACCGAATGGATCCTCCCGGTGGTACAGCAGGCTGTCCGGGAAGCCGGACTGGAGCTGCGCGACATCGACGGCATTGCGGCGTCCAACCGGCCGGGGCTTGCAGGCGCGCTTCTGGTCGGGCTGACGTTCGGCAAAACGCTGGCTGCAGCGGAAAACAAACCGTTTATTGCCGTCAACCATATGCTCGGCCATCTGTACGCCGCCCATTTGGAACAGGATATTCCATACCCCTACCTGGGTTTACTCGTTTCCGGGGGGCATTCCATCATCTGCAAAGTCAGCGGTTTCGATTCCATCGAAGTACTCGGTACAACGGTAGATGATGCTGCCGGAGAGGCATTTGACAAGGTCGCCAAATTTTACAACTTCGGGTATCCGGGCGGCGTAGCCGTGGACAAACTGGCTGAAAAGGGGAATCCGGATGCCGCCGCGTTTCCCATGCCGAAAATCGACAAGAGCGCGGACGGATCGGGCCGGCTGCACAAAGAGAGCGCGTCGCACCGCTATGATGTTTCGTATTCCGGGCTGAAAACTGCCGTCATCAACCAGCTGGATAAATTCTGGAATCCGGCTTATGAAAAAACGCCGGAAAATATCGCGGCGGCATTCCGCAAAACCGCGGTGGATATTTTGCTTTCGCGGCTGTTCCGCGCCGTGGAAGACACCGGGCTGACAACAATCGTAGCAGGAGGCGGAGTGGCGGCAAATTCCCTGCTGCGCGCTGAACTTTCAGCACGCAAAGATTTGACATGCATATTCCCTTCATTAAAGCTGTGTACGGATAACGGCGCCATGATTGCCGGCGTCGGCTTCCGGTATTTGGCGCGCGGGGACCGGAGCCCAAAAACAGTTTCCGTTTTTCCGCGCGTGGACGGCTTCCGGAAAACCGGGCGCTGATACAGCCGGGAGGACTGGCTTTGCGCGGAAAAACCTTTACAGCGGTTTTTGTTTTTTCAGCGGCGCTGCTTTCCCTGTATTCCTCCGGCGTCCGGGAAACCGGAGGGCACAACCGTTCTGACCGCCTGCCGCAAAACGGACTCCCGGCTGTTTTTGCCCGCAGCGGAAATCTTGCAGAAAAAGGCGAATGGGAACAGGCTGCGCGGGAACTCTCCGCCGGGTATTCCGTGAATTTTGATTCTTTCCTCCAGAAAGCGGAATCCGGACTGGCAGCACAGACGCGCACAGCGATTCAATCCGTGCAGGACGCTGTACGCGGTTTGGACAATGCCGGCATCCGCCTGCACCGTGCGGCGGATGCAGCAGAAAAAATCCTGGAGCGGATCAGCCTGCCTTCCGGATCCCTTCCGCCGGAAAATGAACAAAACGCCGTTTTTCCGGCGGTTTTCCGGGAAATCGGGCAGCTCGCCTGGCGGCGGAAAAAAGTCGAAGAAGCCGGCCGTTTTTTTGCCGCCGCGCAAAACCGGAACGGAGGGAAAGACCTGCCGGATGCCGTGACGGATTTTTTACAATCCGCATACCTGCTTACCACCGGCGGGCCGGAACAAAAAAACAGCGGGGGTATCCTTGGGCTGATTGACGGCTGCGCGGCGGAAATTTTATACCCGGCGGAAGAAACCGGATACAGGTTTTTGGTAGGGTTATGGGCAAAAACCATCAAACAGACGGAAGCGGGGCAGATTCCCGCACACACAGATTTTCCGTTGGAAAAAATTGTCATCGCCACCGATTATCTGTCCGGCTTAAATACGCTGACCGCCCTTTTTGCAGGCTCTCCGGAAAAAATACAGCGTAATGCAGAAAACAACGTCCGTTTTTTATCCGCAGCGGCATCTGCTTCCGCGGTGCAGACCCTGATTGAACAAAACGGAATCCGCACCGCGCTGACAGAAGAAAGCCGGAACTATGAGCGGGAAGTAGCGCAGAACGGCTATACCCATTTTGCCGCAAACTCCGGAAAATTCAGGAACATCATTTCCGCACTGGACGGCGTACAGACGGAAGCGGAGGATTTTCCCGCAAATTTTCCGTACCAGGCAGGGGATTCCGTTTATGCAGACTGCGTTCTCCGCGGATTCCGGAATCTGGCCGTTGCGGCGGAAGAAGATCTTATGGGCATATATCAAACCGCAGCATCCATACACGCAATTTCTGCCCGGACGCTGTATTCCAATTTGAATAACCAGTTTCTGTATGCCAAAAATCTTTTGGACGGCATTTCCTTCTATTACGTAGAAACCGGAACAGAGCAGGATAACGGCGGAAACGGAGAACCGCCGTCTCTGCTGCGGAAATATCCGGACGAAAGCCTTTCGCAGCTCCACAGGCTGGCGGAAAGAGCCGGAGAAGGAATCCAAACCCTGCGTCAAAGAATCCAAACTGTATCCTCCGCACCGCAGGCGGTTTTTGAATCCGCAGAATACCGCGCGGCGGCCGGGGAGCTGCAAACATTTGCCGCTTCCATTGAAGCGCTCCGGCAACAGATTTTCCGGGCGTCGGCGGAAGCGGACCAGCGGATTGAACAGGCAGAAGAAGCGGCAAAACTTGCGGATGCATTTTACCAAACGGCAGAAGGACACTTCCATGCAGGCAGGACGGCAAGCGCACGGGAACATCTGATCCGCGCGCAGGAAGCCGCGCTGCAATCGCTTGCCTTGCGCGAGTCCGAAGAATTCCGCAAAGAAACCGATGCGCGTTTTACAAGTCTGGGCGGAGAAATTGTACGTCTGGAAAACACAGCTGTCATACAGGAAGTCCGCAAAGAAATTACTTCCGGGAAAAACTGTTACAGGGAAAACGGTTTTTCCCGGGCAAAAAATCATTTTCTTACTGCGGAAGATCTTTGGAATACCACAAACGCCGGCGTGAATCCCGAAATTGAAAACTGGCTGGAAATTACAAACTCCGCGCTGCGTCTTCATACCGGCCGGATTCTTTCCGCTTCCGATCCGCTGTTCCGGGAGGCAGGTCAAATGCTGAATACCGCGCACCTGCTGTACCGGCAGGGGCTAAGACAAATCGAAAGCGGAAACCGCGCAGAAGGGATTCATCTGCTTGCGGAGGCGGAAGAATCCCTCCGCCAAGTGCAGCTTCTTTATCCGCATAACGGAAATGCGGCCCGGCTTTCCCTGCGCATCCGGCAAACGGAAAATCCGCAGGCGTTTGCCGCTTTTCTTTTGCGCAGGCTGGCAGAAATTCAAAGTTCTTACAAAAACAACGCGCAGGCTGCATACACGGAACTCCTCGATCTGGGAAGCGTATGCCCGGAAAATAAAATGCTGCGCAGACAAATTGCGGAAGTCGAATCGTATCTCGGAGTGAATCCTATGGCGCGCGGAACGGAAGCCGCCCGGCGTTCGGATGGACTGGCACAGGAAGCGCGCAGGATTTACACTCCGTCACAGCCCGGAACGGCAGATGAAGCCGTCCGTCTCCTGAATGAAGCCCTCATTCTCAATCCGGAAAACGCGCGCGCCGCTGCCCTGAAAGACAGCATCCTGAGCAGCACAGGCGGAAGCCGCACGGTAATCTTGAACAGTGAAAACGAAGAAAAATACCAGCAGGCGCTGTATGAATTGCAGTCCGGGAATATCATTTACGCCTCAGCCATTATCCGACACCTTATGCAGAGTCCGGATGCCGCAAATGCAGCGAAAGTACAGGAATTACAAAAAAGGATTGACGCTTTATTATGACAAAAACGGAATCACCCGGCACAGGCATTTCCCGGGATCTGCGGAGAACCGCAGCATTTTTCTTTTTCTTTCTGGCGGCCGTATTTTCCGCACAGCTTGCCGCACAGCAATTCCTCTGGGAAACGCCGGAAACCATCACAGCGGCGGACTGCGCATTTCCTGACGCTGCTTCCAACGGTTCCGTATCCGCACTGATTTGGCAGGAATTTGAAGACACCGGCGACGGCGGAAAAATCTGGCTGTCCGCCCGGATTTTCAACGGAGGAATCCGGAAAGAAAGGAAAATGTTTGCCGGGCCCTATCCGTATTCCGGCATCCGCCCGGCCATCGCATCCGTATCCGTCGGAAAAGACGGGAAAATCCTGATTGCCGCAGCCGGCGGCGCAGGGGAAATTTCGGTTTTTATTTCCGATGACTGCGGGGAAACATTCCGGCGCAGCATAATCCGCGGCGGACAGCGGACATTCCTGAACCCGAAGGTTTTTTCCATGGCCGGCGGGGATCTGCTTTTATTGGCCACGGAAAGCAGAGGGGAAAAATTTACGCTTGTATGCACAAGATCTCAGGACGGAATATCCTGGGAACCGGTCGCCGAATTTGCGCCGGCAAAAGACCTGAACCATGCATTCCTTCCTGCGCATGCTTCTTCCGGCGGACAGGATTTCCTGGTTTTCCAGGCACTGTATCCGGCCGAACAACAATCCACGTTCCAGCTTTATTGTACGGAATCCACAGACGGCGGACAAACGTGGAGCCGGCCGTCCCTGCTTTCTTCTTTTGAGCGGCGCAGGAATTTTTCCCTGCCGGGTAACCACGGGAATACCGATCCGTTTTTTGCCTGGAACAACCAGCGCCCCGACCTGGTCTGTCACGGGGACAAACTGTACACCGTCTGGGAACGCTCCCGGCCGTCCGGCGGCTACAGCGGGATTTATTTTGCGGAAATCGGCAAAACCCAGCTGCACTTTACAGGGACGCCGGAAAAAATCACACGGGACGGATCCTGCGCCGCATATCCCCGTATTGTATTTTTTCAAGACAGACCTGCTGTTACATATTTTGACACAGGGGAAAATGCAGGGACGGCGTTTTTAGCGGTAAAAAACGAATCGGACTGGATCACGCAGAAGCTTTCCGGAGACCGGGAAAACGCGGCTTTTGTCCTTCCTGTCCGGACAGACGGCAGTCTGGAAATTTACTGGCAGAGAAATACGCAGGAACAAACCGGCAGCGCCGCAGAAATTGTCCGCCTTTCCCACGACCGTTTTACCCCGGCCCATATGCTTTCCAATCCGGAATTCCGGCCGGGCGGCCGCGTATACACCGCCGGCGCTTATGCGCGTATCCGGGTTTGCGGACTTCCGGAAAACACGGCGGGATTTTCCTTCGCCTGGGGTTATAACAAAGCGCCGGATGCTCCGCGTACCGTCATGCGTTTGACAGACGACAACATAATCCGCGAAACGCTCACAAAAGACGGTACATGGATTCTCGGCGTGCGGACAGTGGACCGGAAAGGCGTATGGGGAAACACCCGCTTTATGGAAATTGTACGCGATACCGAACCGCCGCCGCGCCCGTATATCCCCGGGCCGGAAAAAGATGCGCAGGGATTCTTGCTTTCAAATTCGGAAGAAATCACCTGGCAAAGCGCCGGGGACAAACATGCAGAGTATATTTGGAACCTGGACTACCTCGGCCTTTGCGAAGATTACAGCGGAATTCTCGATCCGGGCGCGGAAGACTTCCAGCAGAAAGCCGCCGGGATTTTTACGCCCGGATTACCGGCGTCCAACCGGTGCTCGCCGCGGACTTCCCTTTCGCTCGGCAACCGCGCAAACGGACTTTACGCGCTTTCCGTTTCCGCAGTTGACGAAGCCGGAAACACAGGCGAACCGGCCGTATATTTTTTCGCGCTTAACAAACAGCGGACAGAGACATCGGTCGCCTGCCTGAATTTTTCTGCGGAAGAACCGGCAGAAAGCGAATTGCGGATTACCGGGGAAGGCTTTGTCCGCGGCGGGAAAATTTACGAAATCATGCTTGACCGGGACGGCGCCGCGCCGTTCGATTTTACGCTGACGGCCGCCAATCAGGATTTTCAGGTTGAAAGCGACAATCTCATTACCGGTATCCGTCCGGCCAATCTGCCGGTAAGTACGGGCGAATACCATCTCATACTCTGCCATCCCGTGCGGGGAATGTATTCCGCCGGCCAGACAATCGTTGTCCAAAACGAAGCCGGTTCCGGAACGCCGCAGTTCCGGATTGCCTGCGCGGGGGAACCCATGCAGAGCACAGCCGCGGACGCCGGCCAAAACAGGGATTCCGCACAGCTGCGTACATATATGCTGTTTCTTTTCCTGATTCTGCTGCTGACGGGAGGCGTATACGGATTCATATCATTCCGCTTTCCTTTGCGCCACAGAAAAAACCTGTACATACAGGCGCGTGAAATTCCGGACAATGCAGGGGAAAACAAAAAAGCACGGAAACCCGGACGGAAAAAAGCCGCCAGCCTGCGCATTAAGTTCATCTTCTTCACCGGTATCCTCGTATTGTTTGTTGTAATTTTAATTTCAGTCCTGCTCGGTAGGCGCTTCTTCCGCATTCAAAAGCGGACGCTGACTGCCGGATTGCAGACAAGGGCCAATGTGCTGCTGGAAAGTCTTGTCTCCGGCGGACGGGCGTACCTCCCCGGAAAAAATTTAATGGAAATCAGCTTCCTGCCGGCGCAGGTTGCCTCCATTCCGGAAGCAGTCAGCGTGACCATCACCGGACCGGCTATCGGAAAAAACCGGGAAGGTACGGATTTCATTTGGGCCAGCAACGATGCCGGCGTGCAAGACAAAACAGACACAGAAGGATACATTCCCGGCGAATCCCGGCTGATCACGCAGGCCGCCGCCGAAATTGCCCGCATGAATGTGGATATTGACAACCGGGCTTCCCTCAGCCTTTCACCGCTTTCCGATTCCGTTGCTTTCCTTTCTGCAGAGGCTGCTTCACTCGCACAAAAAACCGACGCCGTTTCCGTCCTCCGCAGCAGGGAGATTCAGACTGTCCTGCATATTCTGGAAGAAGAGACTGCCTCCCGGCTGGCAGAATTCTCCGATGCAGGCGCAGGTTCGTATCCGCATTTTGATCCCGAAAATCCGGATCCGGAAATCGAACGCTATTTATTTTTCAAGCCCATCCTATACCGGCAGAACGGAAGTCCGTCTTATGTACACGGGAATGCCATTGTGGAAATTTCAACCGCCGGTATGTTCACATCCCTGCGCGAAGAAGGCGGCAACATCGTTATACTGACAACATATACCGCCGCCATCGCGCTTTTTCTCGGCATATTCGGTTCGCTTGTTCTGGCGCATATCATTATTTCGCCAATCCGGCGGCTCGCCGCTTATGTATCCATGATACGGGATACAGAAGACAAATCGCTTTTGGAAGGTATGGAAATCAGCTTCCGCACGCGGGATGAAATCGGACGGCTCGGCGAAACCGTAAACGAAATGACGCGCGCACTGGCAAACGCAGCGATTGCAGCAAAGGAACTTACCGTCGGCAAAGAAACCCAAAAAATGTTTATTCCTCTTGAAACGGATGAAAAAGGAAGAAAGCTCACCTGCGGAAACCTTATTGATGACGGCGTGGAATTTTTCGGTTATTACGAAGGGGCAAAAGGTGTTTCCGGGGATTATTTTGATTACATTAAGCTCGACGGGCAAAACTATGCAATCATCAAATGCGATGTTGCCGGAAAAGGCGTTCCCGCCGCACTGATCATGATTGAAGTCGCCACGATTTTCCAGGACTTTTTCCAGGACTGGGATTCCGGGAAAGATGCCGGGGAACTTGCACGGCTGGCAGTCCGGATAAACGACCTCATCGAATCGCGCGGCTTTCACGGACGCTTTGCCGCATTCACGCTCTGTTTATTCAACACGGAAAACGGGGATCTGTATTTCTGTAACGCCGGGGACAATCTGGTACACATTTACGATGCCAGTGAACAAAAGATGACGGATCACCGGCTGCATCCTGCATCTGCCGCAGGCGTCTTCCCCATGCGGATGATTAATGAAAGCGGCGGTTTCAAAGTTGAAAAAATGCATTTGGATCCCGGCGACATTTTGTTCCTTTACACCGACGGCATTGATGAAGCAAAGCGGTATTTCCGCGACCATACATTCAAAATCACAATGCAGGGAAACGAAAACAGCGAACTTCTCGGCAGCGGACGGGTATGCGCGGTTCTGGAAGCCGTCCTCCGCCGCGGAACATTCGTCCTTACCAAGCAGTGCGATCCGGAAGGGGACGGAAAAACATACACGTTCGATTTTTCTTCCTGCAGCGGTACGTTGGAAGAAGCAGTTATTGCGCTTGTTTCCGTGGAAAAAATATTCCGTATGTATAAAGATCCGGAAGCTACGGAATTTGACCGCGTACAAACGGACTGCCGCATCGACGCCTTCCTCGAAAAACATTTCACCGGCTACCGCGAATACTGCGGGCAAAAATCCCCGCACCGGGAATATCCGGAATATCTGTTTTATGAAAACATGCAGGAAGACCCGCAATACGACGATCTGACTATCCTCGGCATCCAAAAAAGGGAACGGTAAACGGCGCGGACCGCCGCGGGCAGCATACCGTTACCCGGGATAGGTATATGTTCCGCCGGATTTTTTCCTGACTGTCAGACCGTCTGCGGAAAACGATTCAATATCCGCGGCAAATACCGC
>JADIMS010000156.1 GCA_017694555.1 Candidatus Avitreponema avistercoris | reverse complement strand
GAATCCTATTGCGCAAAACATACCCAGAACATACGGATCCCAAATAAGTCCGGTAATCCTTGAAACAGAGGTTTCCGCCGCACTTACATTGTCATACAATCCTAAATAAAAGCCAAAATAATAAAAAATATTTACGCCATAAAGCCTGATAATTATAAGTTGAATTGCAGCAAAAATATAATTGATTGCAAGGACAATCTTAAACCCCTTGATGAACATCCGGGGTTCATTTCTTCCAGGCATTCTGAGAAAAATAAAGCACATCAGGAATTGGCTTGCCAAGGCAATCAAGTTCTTAATAAAAAATGTAGTTGAAAAGCAAAGTGAAAAGGTAAGGGATAAGCATAATGCTAAAAGCTTAAACCGGAACGGCCAAATTGTAAGGGAAGATTTTGCCTCTAGGCAAAGCCACAAGGACCGTGCCGCAAGAAAAACGACACATAAATTATAAAGGATACCCAAAGGCGACAGGAAATTTCTGAATACCAAAAGACCGGTCATCAAGCCTATATAAAAAAAACTGAAATTGACGAATCCCCGTTCTAATGGAAAGGCTTTTGGTTTAAGAAGCATAATATTAAAATACGCTGACAGTTCTATTGTTTTACTTTTAATTTAAGGATTGCCATTGTATGTTGCCATCGCGATGCTTATCATCCCGCTTTTCCCTGCACCAACTCTTCAATACTCCGGCAGAGCTTGTCGAATCCTTCCCGCACAAACGCGCGCGGGTCAAGCTGCGGCGGCACGAAAACATCCTGCTCAAGCAAAGAGCGAACCTGTTCCAGCGCATGGCGGCACGCCTCGCCGCTTTCATCCGCAAAAATCCCCTGCACGTCTACGGAGCGTTCCGTCAGTCCCAGTTTCTCTAAAAGTCCGGTCATCTTGTGCTCATAACTGAGCGAAACAAACGGCGTCCGGTTGTTAATGGCAAATACAACCGAGTGATAACGCTCCCCGATTACCATCCGCGCCCCGGCAATGATTTTCTGCTGCACATCGGAACTCTGATCTTCATCAATTACCACGATCGGTTTTCCCGCCGCGCGTTCTGACAGACGCCTGAAATACCCGTAATCGTTGATGACGGAACGGTACGTCTGCGGCAGCATCACGATTGTATGCCCGGGGTATTTTTCAGAAAGAAGCTCCATTACGTCCAGATGGAAACGGTCGATCCGTTCCTGCGGAACATCGCGGTAGCGGTAATGCCACGTGAGCGCATTCGGTACAAACACCACATAGCGCTCCCCCAGCTGCGTCCGCACCGCTTCCGGGATTACCGCATCAGGCGTCTCCAGGAACGCCGAGTCAACAACCGGTACGGGATGCGCGCCGAGCTCTTGCGCAATGCGAACGGAAACATCATCGCGCAGGCTTAAAAAAGAAAAATACGAAAGGAGAGACAAGCTTTCTTTTTTGAAAACCGAATGCGCGTAGTCTTCGTCCGTAAACGGCCCGATGGAGCGTCCCCAGTAGAACACCGGCTTGCCCAGCCGCCGCGCCGTTTCAAGTTCCCAGATATGATCCCAGCTCATAAATCCGCCCATGCAGATACCGCCGGGCGCACAGATTACGGCGTCATAGGATTTCAATACTTTCCGGAATTTCCGCAGAGACGGATGCAAAAGCGAAAGCGGCAGCATATGCAGCAGAAATGTATATTTCTGTGTCCGCCCCCACAGCCTCCATCGGCGGATATTCCGGCAGCGTACATTGACCGCATCAACCCGGATACTGTCGATCAGGGCGGTATCTTTTATCCCCAGAAAAATTACATCGATGCTGCTTTCCGGGAAAGCTTTTGCCAGTTCCCGCACAAACGCCTTGTGCGCCGCTTCATCCCCGCGGTTCGCCAGCGGCTGGTTTACGATTGCCAGTTTCACTTTCTGTTTACCCTGTTATCTATTATTTTTAGCGTTACCGCTTGTTGCCAGAATCAGCCGGTCCAGCAGCATATTGACAGCCGGCATAACCCGTTTTTCCAAAAACCGCTGCCGCACATAGTCCAGCAGGGAAAGAACGCTGAACAGCAGCGCGCAGCTGCCAAGCGCAAGAAGCGGAAAAAACGGAGAAGCATACTGCACGTCAAGGCAATGGAACACATCATCCCAAATACAATCACGCAGCACCGATTCGTGCATCAGATAAATCCCAAACGTTGTCGATGAAACAGTGTTGATGAACCGGCTGTGCTTTATGTTCAAACGGTTAAAAAAACAGAACAGCGCGATCACAGCGGCAGGCACGCACACCGCGACATTGACAGCGCCGTACAGGACTTCCAAAAACAGCGCCCGCACGCCGTCGGCAGGCCGAAGTTCATCGATTCTGATATAAGTAAAAGTGGAAAGCACCCATGCCGCCAGAAACAGCGGAACACACCATTTTTTACCGAGCGAAAAATCAGTTCGCCTTATCCAAGTGCCCAATAAATAGAAGAAAAGCGCCCGCTGCAATCCGATATAGCGGAACTCAAACACCGTGGACGTATACCAGACGCCCCAAGTAACCGCAAGCAGAACGAACAGTTGTTTCAGGTTCAAAGCCGATGTACAGCGGTTAATAAGCGGTATGCATAAGTAAAGCAGAAAATATGCCGTTACGAACCACCAGCCTTCAGAGGTAAGCGGAATCACCGCATGGATAAAGGCTATTAAAAGCTGCTTTGTATCCCCGGCAGCAGACGGAAAGACACCTGCAATTACCCCCCCCCCGTCAGAACCAGAAACGCAAGAACGGCATAAAAATAAACGGTCAGAAGCAGTTTAAGCAGCTTGCGCAGTGACCAGGAACCTGTACACAGAAAATAACCGGTAAGCGTAAAGAAAATCCCAACCCCGATTTTGCCGCCCGGCGCAAGCAGATGGCAGAACCACTGGTTGACAATACTGCCGGAACGCCACAGCATATTCATTGCCGGATCCGATACATGCTGAACACCGTGCGCTTCGTAATGCCCCAGAACAATCAGGAACATAGAGAAAATCCGCAGCAGTTCCAGATTCGACTGTCTTTCTGTATGTGATTTTATTGCTGTTTCCATACCGTATTTGCTTTATGTTTTCAACAGTTCTTTCAGTCTGTTTTTTACCGGCTGCGGGATCAGTTTTGCCAGCAGCCGTCTGGAATAAAAATACAGCGGGTAAAAACAATTTGCTTCTTTGAATCTTTTAAAAAATTCTTTTACGGGAAGGACATCTATCCCGGTATACAGTATCCCGCGTACCGCAGGCCTCGCGCTCGGAACCCGTACATTGCTTTTTATGTCAATAAAATCTTCAGCATGGACATCAAAACATTCAAACTTCTGCCTGATTTTCTCAAAATACCGGATACCCTTATCTGTATGAAAAATAGCAAGACTCACGCCTTTTTCCATATCAAACGGCTTATCCTGATATTCCGGTATCCGGTGCAACTCATGGAAATCTCCGATAGTAATATCCGCATACCGATTCTGCAAAGAGGCAAACGGACAGGAGTAACAACTTTCTTTGTATGTTTCACACCGGATAAAAGACGCATAATACGGATCAAGAAGAGAAGACAGTGTCTTTGTCTTTGTCTTTGTCTTTGTCTTTGTCTTTGTCTTTATTTTCCCGTCAAGACAGCTGCATCCCCCAACATCTTTATCCCTAAAGCCCACATAGATGATCTTTCCGCCGGTCTTTTTTCCCAGCCATTCCAGATATTTCTTAAACAGCTTGCGCGACGGTACACCATGGCAGATTAAATCTGCCGTCAGCAGGTTGTCATACTCACGTCCCAAATACGCTTTCAACCCTGCAATCTGACAGGGCGTTCCTGTATAAAACACTGACCTCCCTGCTTCAAGCAATTCTCTCGTTCTGCAAAACGTATTTCCTGTATCGCTTTCTACATACTTCGAACCTTTCAGTGCGCCAAGCGCCTCAACCGTGTCCGCCGTCGTCTGTCTGACACAGAGATTCTCATCATACGCCGCACCAAACACCACACCGCCAGCTTTAATTATCTGTTCTGCGATACCGGCAAACACTCCGCCTGACGTACTTTCAAGAAGCTTTTTTTCATCCTTCAGCCAGCAGACTTTGCAGATGCACCGTGAAGTTTCCTCAGCAGTTTCCATACTCAGCGCCGGACAATGTTTCACGCATATCCCGCAGTCCGTACACTGCTTATCTTCAACTGCCGGATACAGGAATCCTTCTTTATTCTCCTGCATCGTGATACATGACTGCGGACAGCGCTGTTCGCACGAACGGCATCCGAAGCATTTGTTCTGCTCCACCTGCACAATATTATTTTTCATAGTGATTTTATTTCCGTACCAGTCTTTGCCTGACAGCGGTAGCGGCGGTTTTCCGTTCCATCCGGGAAAAACCCACAAACAGGATACATACCGCACTGACAGCAACCGCTGCAGCGCACGATACAAAAAACTGTACTGTCACATTATCCGCAAAACACCGCCATATATACCAGCTGACAGCAAAAGACATACCGAATGCAGCGACGCAGCGGAACAGCACGGTACTGAAAAACTTCCGGACAGAAAGACCAAGTTTTTTCCGCAGGTAGAATACCCGCCATATACCGGTCGCTGCCAAAAGCAGAATCCGGATATACAGCAGCCATTCCGGGCTTGCCCCAAGCATAAAAGCAATCCATGTGCCGGGAAGATTCAGCATAATGAACACGCTGACAATCAGCTGATAAGTCCGGATCTGCCCCTGCGCCTGTACCGACATCACCAATGGACCGTTTAACGATTCTATTAAAGACCAAATCAAAATCAGCCGTACAAATGAAACCGAATGCGCAGGCACTTCCGTAAGCCAGACACGCAGTACAGTATCCGCATTCAGATAAAGCGGAAGCACAATGAACAATAACAGAAAAAATGAAGTTTTCGCTGTAAGGTAAATCAGCCGGAAAAAATCTGATTTATCCCCTGACGCCCAGCTTTTGACAATCTGCGGATTAAACGCCGTCTGAAAGTTCCCCACAAAGCTGTACACCGCCGCATTCACCTGATTGGCAATCCCCATCGCCGCATTCACCGTCACATCCGTGTACAGATTCAGCACAATGTTCGTTCCCTGACTGTTCGCCACATTCGCCGCGCCGCCGAACAGGCTCCAGCCGGAGAACGACAGAATCTCCTTTACCAGCCGCTTATCCCGCACCCGCCGGTAATGCGCCGGCTTAAACGTGCGGTTACAGTACGCCTTGTAGCACCCGAGAATCACCAGCGCCACAGCGGCAAGCAAAAAGCCGTACAGTTCCAGCTTGTCCGCTCTCGCCGGCAGCAGCACAAACACCACTGCGAGCTTGAGCGCCGCTTCCACTATGCTCAATCCCGCAAAAAAACCCATCCGTTCATACGCGATAATCACCGCGTGATACGGCACCCGGATGATATTGAACACCGTCGTCGCTACCGTGCACTGGTACACCAGCTCCGCTGCGGTTTTCCGCGCTTCAGGAATATTGAGCCTCGTATGCACAAACCACAGCCCGGCAGTTTCCGCAGCAAGCACAAACCCAAGCGCGATAAGCGCGTGCACCGCAAGACTTGCGCTGTACACATCCCGGGCTTTCTCTTCGTCGCCTTCTCCCAGCGCGTAGTTCAGAAACCGCTGCGTGGAGCTTGCCATCGCGTTATTCACAAAGCTGAACAACACCACCACGCCCGCCACAACGTTGTAGATGCCGTAGTCTTGAGCCCCCAGCGCCTCAAGCACCGCCCGCACCGTGTACAGGCTCACCAGCAAAATCAGTATCTGGCGAAAGTACAGCATCAGCGTATTTTTTGCTATGCGGGAGGTGTTGGTCATGGGGTGTCTGTATTTATTCGCTGCGCTATTTTATAAAAAGCTATCGTTTGTCCGGCCGTGCCGCGGACAGGCTTACAATACTTTTCCGTAAGGCTTACAACATTCTCCGGATAAGCTTGGAATATTTTGCTGATAAGCTTAGAACATTTTCCTGTAAGCCTTAGAATATTCTCCTGCAAGGCTTACAGCATTCTCCGGACAGGCTTATGTTACACGCTGCAAGAACAAACAGCTGTTACGGTATGGAATATATGCTTTATGGAAAAACACCGCGGGCAGCGCGCGCGGCGGCGTGGCAATGAAAACCGTTTCAGGTAAAACCGGGGAAACCCGGACGGGACGGCGGAACCGGAAGGCAGACGGACTGCCGGACAGGGCGGGCGTTTTTTTTTGCGTCTGTACAGCCATGCGGGCACGGCAGGACATTTCCGCAGGAAGCGGAAAATAAAAGAAATACAGCCCGGCGGGAACGCTGCAGGCGTCCGCCGGGCGTTCTGTCCCCCGCCCGCATACCGCGCTTGAACCAAGCTCCGGCTGCAGAACGGAATCCTGTTATCCCCGGGCGGTTTCCGCTTTTTCCCGGGAATATGCGGCAGCCCCATGCTTCTGCAAAAAAGCCGACGCGTCTGCGCTCCAGTCTTCCCTGCGCACGTCGTAATACGTCAGTCCGGTCACCATCACCCGGTTGAACACTTCCAGCCGCACATTCACCCGCTGATTGCGCCGGTTCACGGCCACAACCGTCCCCGGCAAATCCTTAAACGGGCCGGAAACAATCACAATCCGGTCGTTTTCATCAAACACGCAGGGCGCAAACCCCAGCGTCTCCCCGTACCGCGCCAGCGACTGTATGCACGCCAAATCCGTACCGTACAGCGGCTCCGGCCTGCCTTCCTTCGGCAGAAAATGCAAAAAACCTTCTGCCTTCCGCAGCCCGGCAGGTTCCGGAAGGACGGCGGATTCCAAAAACACATAGCCGGGGAAAAACGGCTCGTCGTAAATCTTCCCCTTTTTTGTGCGCATCAGCTTGCGGAAAAAGAAAAGCCGCCCGTCCGGAAAAAGCGGACGGATCCGCGAAAGGAATCCTTCTTCCCTGCCGGTACGCACGGCCATGCAAAACCAGCTCACAAAGCCCCGGCACGCGCACCCGCCGCAAAACCCGCCCGGCCTGCATTTTCCCGGTTCCGTACAGTTTCCTGGCTGTCTTCTATATAAATGCCGCGTCCTTCTGCTGCAAACGAGCGCAGCAAAGCGCTGAAATCGCCGTCCGCGCCGCCATCCGCCGCAGGAAATCCGCAGCGGTAAACCAGCACAAAAGCGTATTCCCGCAGCCTCGCCTGCAAAAGCTGCACAACCGGCCAGGAAAGCGGACCGGTAACCGTAATATCCTCCTCCCGCCAGGAACCGCCGGCAGGACTGGTCAGAAAATCGTGGAAGGCAGAAAGACTGGCAGGCAGGGAATCTTCGATATTCCCGGCGCTGATCAAAACGGCGTGACGGGTCAAAACAGCGTCCCTCCGGATACAGGCACCCAATGCAAAATCAACAACCGGACAATGACATATCATTGTCCGGGAACATAATATATTGATTTATCCGTGCTGTCAATCTGACAATAGGGAAATATCAGTATCATGCAAGGCATGGGGAAGACATTCAGGGAAAATCTCCGGGAGGAACTGGATTATCAGGATTTGACGGTGAAAGAGCTTTCCGCACGGACCGGAATCCCTAAGGCGACGCTGGACTGCTATCTGGGCGCGCGGCAGACGATGCCGACGGCGGACGTGGCGGTAAAAATTGCCGCAGAACTCGGCGTTTCCGTGGAATACCTGGTAACCGGATCAGACCGGCGCGCGGATTCCGCCGGCAAAAAGTACAAGCAGATTCTGGAAGACCTGAAACGGCTTCCCCCCGAACGGCTGGAAACCGTTTCCATCATTGTTGCTGCACTTACCCCGGACGGGCCAAAACCCGCGCGGCCTTTTTAAGCGCCGTATGCATCGGCGGAGTCTTCCGGCTCCGCTTCCGCTTCAGGTTCCGCGGCCGCACCTGTTCCGGCGTAGTCGTCCTCATAGGTTGCCGGATCCGCATACGGCACAACCGGCAGCGTGTCCAGCGCCTTCATCAGGTTTTCTTCCCGGAGGGCGTCGGCCAGCGCCAGGGACTGCGCTTTATTCATATAAATAGCGTATTTGATGGACTTCTCGATGTTGCTCCAGTTGCTCTTATAGCCGGGGTTTTCGGCGCTGTACACCGTAATCACAAAATACGGGCTTTTGCCTTCAAACCGGTAACCGACGCCGATTTTCGGATAGCCTTCGCCATTCATCGCCAGCCGTCCCAATCCCCAGCGCATATAGCTGCCTTCGGCTTCGCCGTAAATCTTTTCGCTCTTGCGCTGGCTCAAATCCCGGTCCAGATTCAACGCCGCAAAATCCTCATTGTACCGGACGGCGGCGTCGCGCACCAGCGCGCGGACATTCTCCGGCATATACAGGTAATAGGTGTTGCCGCCCATCTTGAATTGCAGCAGCGCCTCGTCCGTGCGGGGTGCAAAGGAAACCGTGAGCACCGTCGGTTCAACGGCGGTTCCCAGGAAATTGAGAAGCTGGATGGTTACGGAAGCCGTTTCAATGGGATCCACGTCGGCGATAACCGTCCGGCCTTCCACCGTCCGGGGGGAACTCTTGCATGAAGCAAAAACCAGGGCGCACAGCGCCGCGAGGCACAGCACGGAAACTTTTCCTGCTGCAAAAACATATTTCTGTATGCGTTTCATGCCCATAGTATAGCAGGAAAGCGGAAGTCTGCCAACAAAGCGCGCCGCACAAGGGATTTTTTGCGCTGCATTCCCCGTCCTTGATTTTCCGGACGGAATGCCGGATAATCGCAGCATGAAGCAGATTATCCTTGTAACCGGCGCAGGTTCCGGACTGGGGCGGGAATTTGCGCGCCAAATGCCGGCGGTTTTCCCGGCGGACGAGCTGTGGCTGTTTGCCCGCACGGAATCCCGGCTTGAAGAAACGGCGGAAACAGTCCGCAAAGAGACGGAAAAAGCCGGAATAAAAATCCTGCCGCGGGTGTTTCCGGGCAGCCTGACGGGCAGGACGGGCGTGGCGGCTGTAGAAAATTTGCTGCGGCAGGAAGCGGAGCGCTGCGGCGGCCTGTGCGTGCGGGCATTTGCCAACAATGCAGGGTCCGGCACATACGGCCCGGTGATGGAAACCGAAACGGAAGACCAGATGGAAATGATTGAATTGAACGCCGTGACGGCGGCAGGGTTATGCCGGATTGCAGTCCCGTATATGGCAGCAGGTTCCGTAATTCTGAATACAGCCAGCCTGGCCGCTTTTGCGCCGCTGGGCAATTTTGCCGTTTACGCCGCAACAAAAGCCTTTCTGTACAGCTTTTCCCTCGCCTTGCGGGCGGAGCTGGCGGACCGGGGGATTTCTGTCTGCGCCGTCTGCCCCGGCCCGGTTGCCACAAACTTTGCCGCGGTGGCTTCCAACGGCGCGCGCATGGAAGTAAAAGGCGGCGCGGATCCGGTGCGCGTGGCGGCGCATGCCATCCGGGCAGCCTGCAAAGGAAAGGCGCAGGCGCTTTGCCTTCCCAAATGGAAAATCAAAGCCTTTCTCAGCCGCCTGATCCCCCGGTACGCTTTTGCGCGCTGGACTTACCTCCACGAAAAGCGTCCGCGGAAAAAAAAGGACGCTCCCCGGGAATAATCCGGGGAACGTCCCGCAATGCTGCACGCAGAGAAACCGGCCGCTTACAGCAGGGAGCGGTAAAGCTGCTCGATATCCTCCACGGTAGGATCCTTGGGATTGCCCGGCGTACAGGCGTCAGCCAGCGCGGATTCAGCCAGCGCGTGAACCTCTTCCGGCTTAACGATTTCCTTCAGGTCGGCGGGGATGCCTACGTCCGCCGACAGCTTGCGCACAGCGTCAATGGCAGCCTTGCGGTATTCTGCTTCGGACATGGATTCCGTTCCGGGAACGCCCATGGCCTTGGCGATGTCGCGGTATTTGCTTCCGGTAGCGGGCGCGTTGTACTCCATAACCGTAGGCAGCAGGATGGCGTTGGCTACGCCGTGCGGCGTGTCATAAAAAGCGCCCAGCGAATGCGCCATGGAGTGCACGATGCCCAGCCCGACATTGGAGAAACCCATACCGGCTACGTACTGGCCCAGCGCCATATCTTCGCGTCCCTTGGGCGTGTTGGCCACAGCATCGCGCAGGGAGCGGGCGATAATCTCAATCGCCTTCAGGTGGAACATATCGCTCAGTTCCCATGCGCCTTTCGTGATATAGCCTTCGATGGCGTGCGTCAGCGCGTCCATACCGGTGGCGGCGGTCAGGCCTTTCGGCATACTGCTCATCATATCGGGGTCAATCACCGCCACAACGGGAATATCATGCGGATCGACGCACACAAACTTGCGGCGGCGCTCCACGTCGGTAATCACGTAGTTGATGGTCACTTCCGCCGCGGTTCCCGCCGTTGTCGGCACGGCGATAATCGGCACGCATTTGTTTTTCGTAATCACGGCGCCTTCCAGCGAACGCACGTCTTCGTGTTCCGGGTTGGCGATGATGATACCGATGGCTTTCGCCGTATCCATCGACGAGCCGCCGCCGATCGCAATCAGGTAATCGGCGCCGCTTTTCTTAAAGGCTGCAACGCCGGTCTGCACGTTTTCAATCGTCGGATTGGGCTTGATGTTCGAGTACAGCTCGAAATCCAGGCCGGCGCCTTTCAGCAGATCCGTCACTTTTGACGTGACATTGAACTTCACCAGGTCGGGATCCGAGCAGACAAACGCTTTCTTGAATCCGCGGGTTTTGACTTCCGTCACGATTTCCTGAATCGCGCCGGAACCATGGTAAGATGTTTCATTCAAAACGAAACGGGCCATAATCCACCTCTTTTATCAGGATTTGCGGGAATGCTTACGCATGTCAAAGAATACCGCTACAATAATTATACTACCTTTTACGATATATTGGAAATACGGATTGATATTCAGGAAGTTCATCCCGTACGTGATGATACCCATCGTGAGCACACCGCATATCATACCGCCCATGGTTCCCACGCCGCCGGACTGGGAAACGCCGCCGATTGTAACCGCCGCGATGGCGTCCATTTCCATACCGACAGCGGTCAGCGAGTTGGCAAGACCGAGACGGCTTGTCTGCAATGCGCCTGCCACACCGTACATCGCACCGGCAAAAGTGTAGGCAAACAACAGGCCTTTTTCCACGTCAATACCGGCCACGCGCGCAGCCTGCGGGTTTCCGCCGATGGCGTACAGGTTTGCGCCCAGGCGGGTGTGCCGCAGGATCACCCATACCAGCAAAGCCGCAATGGCAACGTAAATCATCAGCAGGGGGAAAGGCCCGATGTAGCCCTGGGCAATGGCTTTGTATTCGTTCTTGACGCTGCCCACAACCGTCGCGTTGGTATAAATCAGCTGCGCGCCGCGGCACAGGGACATCATACCCAGCGTAGCGATAAACGGCGGCAGTTTGGCGTAGGCCACCAGCGAACCGTTGACGGCGCCCACAAGCATACCAACCAGTACCGCGACCAGAACCGGCAGGAACAGCGGAAAATCGACGCCGGGATACATGGCAGCTTCGTAAGTTACGCTCTGCGAAAGGGACGCCGCCATGCTCGCCGTCAGACAGACTGCATAGCCGATGGAAAGGTCAATTCCCCGCGTGATGATGATTACGCCGACGCCCAGCGCGGCAAACGCACGGATGGATTCCGCAATCACCAGATTCTGCAGCGAAGGGAGTTTCCAGGAATCAAAACCGGTCAGGAATCCCAACAGCACGAACAGAACCACGAAAATGACATATGTCGTATATTTCGACATCACGTTTTTAATCTTGTTGCCGCTCAAAACATTCATATTTTTCCTCCTGCGGTGAAGCGGAATCACGAAAACTGCGTCGCGCAGCGCATAACCGCTTCCTGCGTCGCTTCTTCTTTCTGCAAAAAGCCGGTGACTTTTCCGTTACACAAAACCATAATCCGGTGGGACATTCCGATCAGCTCAGACATCTCCGAAGAAATCATGATGATGGATTTTCCCGCCTTCACCAGTTCCGCCATAATCGTATAAATTTCGTATTTGGCGCCTACGTCGATACCCCGCGTGGGTTCGTCCATAATCAGAATATCCGGCACGGTCATCAGCCAGCGCCCCAGAATCACTTTCTGCTGGTTGCCGCCGGAAAGATTCTGGATCTGCGTCTGCATGGATGCGGTTTTTGTCCGCAGGGTTTTGTTGACGCCTACCGCGTCTTTGGAAACTTCCGCGTGCCGGATCAAGCGCAGTTTGGAGCGGTACTTGTCCAGCGAGGCGATGGAAGTGTTGCTCATCACCGACATCAGCGGGAAAATCCCGGATCCGCGCCGGTCTTCGGTAATCAGACCGATCCCGTGCCGGATGGCGTCTTTCGGGGAGCGGATTGTCACCTGCTTGCCGTTGACCACGATTTCCCCGGCCACCACGCCGCGCAGGCCGAAAATGGCTTCCATCAGCTCCGAGCGCTGCGCGCCGATCAGGCCGCCGACGCCGAGAATCTCGGATTTGTGCAGGTCAAACGACACATCCTGAAACGAACGGGGGTTGACGGACGAAAGGTGGCGCACGGAAAGGCAGACATCGCCGGGAACGGCTGTTACTTCGGGGAACTGCTGCGTCGTAGAGCGTCCGATCATCAGGTTAATCAGCTTATCCGTGTCCAGCTCTTTGGCGTCGTACGTACCGATCATTTCGCCGTCGCGCATAACCGAAATTTCATCCGCAATTTGGAAAATCTCATTCATGCGGTGGGAAATATAAATGATGGCTACATTCTTTTTCCGCAGGTCGTTGATGATGCGGAACAGATGCTCCACTTCCTTTTCCGACAGGGAAGAAGTCGGCTCGTCCATCACGACTACGGAAGCGCCGTAAGATACGGCTTTCGCTATTTCACATCCCTGCTGTTGAGAAATAGATAAAGACGACATCTTGGCGCCGGGATCCACATCCATGTCCAGGCCTTTCATCAGCCGGACAGTCTCTTCCATAACTTTACGGTGATCAATCAGATGCAGTCCTTTCACCGGGAGCAACGGTTCGCGCCCCATCCAGGTATTTTCCGCGACCGTCCGCAGCGGAACGTTCGACAATTCCTGCTGGATCATCGAAATCCCCGCGTCCAGCGCATTTTTTACGCTGGAAAATTTAACCGGCTTGCCGTGAAAAACCACTTCCCCGCTGTCGGGATGGTAAATCCCGAACAGGCATTTCATCAAGGTGGATTTTCCCGCGCCGTTTTCCCCCATCAAAGCGTGTACCGTGCCGGGCCGGACATTCAGGGAAACTTTGTTTAAGGCAAGTACACCGGGAAACTGTTTTGTAATTTCCTTCATTTGCAGGACATATTCATTACTCATTCTGCAACCCCGTTTGGATTCAAACAGGGCCGGGAAAACGGAACATCCGCCGCCCGGCCCGTTGGTTTTCCGTCCGGCGGATATTTCATCACGCCGGACGGCCCGTCATGTCAAAGACTGTCCAGTTCTGCCTTGGTGACTTTCTTGAACGGCACAAGGAAGCACTGATCCAGGATTGCGGGATCGGTAGCCGGAGCTTCGCCGATTTCCGTCGTCGCCTGAATGCCGCCGGCCGTGGATCCGATTGCGGAACCTTTGGTCGCAGTCGTGTACATCAGCTCAAAAGCCGTTGTGGACTGTCCGACAGCGTCCTGCAGAACGGTGGCGTACATTTTGTTTTCCCGGATGGACTGCTGTCCGGCCGGGGTCGCGTCAACGCCGATTACCGGAACTTTGGTCACGGTGCCGTCGCCGTTCGTATCTTTCGTGATGTCAGCCGGATCGTCCACATACAGGTTGATCAGCATGGATTCCACCGCGCCCATCGCCATGTCGTCGTTCTGGGCAAAAACCATGTTGAACTGATCCTTGTAAGCGGCAAGCCAGGTATCCATCAGCGCCTGCGCTTCGGCAGCGCCCCAGTTGGCCGTCTGTTCGGCGACGAGGTTGACGGTGTAGCCGCGCGCTTCCAGACCATCGATCGCGCCCTGGCGGCGGTTCACCTGCGCAGGATGTCCGAGCTGGCCGTTGATGATCATCAGGTTAACGGTGCGGTTCGGGCCGAGTTTTTCCGGATACATCGTAAAGTATTCGTCGGCAATTTCCGCCTGGATGTCGCCGGCTACGGTTTCCGGGGAAGAAGCAAGGTAGAAGTTTTTCCCGACTTTCAGCGCTTCCACTGACGGCTGGATATTGGAGAACGCAGCCGCTCCGCCGCGCGCTTCAATCAGCTGGCACATCTGTTCCGTGGCCGCAGTGTCCTGCGGGATAATCACGAAGTACTTCACACCCTGTGTCAGCAGCGTATTCAGCTGGTCCAGCTGGGTCGCCACATCGCTGTTGCCGTCCATCAGCCGCAATTCCACGCCGGCGTTAGCCGCAAGCGACTGCAGGTTGGCCGCATAGTTGGCAACGAACGTTTCGTTCATGTTGCGGATCAGTGCGCCCATCACCAGCTTTTCGCCGGCATCCCGGCTTCCGCCCGCAAACGCACCGACAGCCATCAGCGCCATCAGCAAAACGCACAAACCTTTTCCCAATCTTCCTTTCATTTTCTACCTCCTCGAAAAGAAATGGTTCCTTTGGTTTTCAAAATCCTTCTATATCAATCATCCGTCTGAAAACAGGAATGACAAAAACACAGCAAACATCACATGTAATGCTTGAATCCGGGATGCTTGCCGGTGACCCCGTACTGTTCCCGCATCCGGATCAGCCGGTCGATATTCTCGCCGGAAATTTCCTTTTCGCCGCCGAGAAGCCGCGCGGTCAGGCAGATTTTTGCATTCAGTTCCAGCGTTTCCATGCGGTAGTAGGCCGTAATCACGTCCGCGCCCACTGCCAGCGCGCCGTGGTTTTCCAGCAGCATCACATCGTGGTGCGGCAGGTAAGGCGTAATGGCGTCCGGCACTTCGTAAGTGGACGGCGTTCCGTAAGGCGTAACCGGCACCGAACCGACGGCAATCACCGTTTCAATCATACAGTAGCGGTCCAACGGAATGTGCGCCACGGCGTACCCGGTAGCTGTCGGCGGATGCGCATGCACCACGGCGCCTACGTCTTCCCGCTTTTCGTAACAGCGCAAATGCATTTTGATTTCCGAAGAAGGCCTGTATCCCGGCTCGCCTTCCACAACCGCGCCGGACGCATCGATGCGCACCAGTTTTTCCGGCGTGATGAATGATTTGCTGATTCCCGTCGGCGTTGCCAGGAACGTACCGTCGCCAAGGCGCACGGATACATTCCCGTCATTTGCCGCCACCCATCCAAGCTGCCACATTTTATGACAGACGTCGCAAATTTGCTCTTTTAATGCATTCAGTTCTTTCCCGTCTTTCATTTCCGCTTCCATCCGTTATCCATCCGTTTTTCCGGCCGTTTCCGTTTACTCCGGAATCACAACCCCTTTTTGCAGCATCACGTTTGCATACAGCGCCGTCTCGCCGGTGGCAACGACGGCGTAAGCGGTTGCCGCTTCATCGTAAAACCGGAAACGCTCAATGTGCCCGACGGCATCTGCACCCCGGGCGTCATACCGCGCAATGATTTTCCCGTATTCGTCCCAAACCGGGGTTTCCACCTTATCGCCCGGAACCACCTGCATCAGCGTTACCGGTTTTTCCACATACGTATCCAGCGGCATCACGCGCAGGATGGCTTCCAGCAATTCGCAGCCGGAGTGCCCGTCGCAACGGATAACCTTGTGCGCAGCGCCTACCGACTCCGCGGGGAAATTCCCGTCCCCGATGACAATCCGGTCCCCGTGCCCCATTTCGCACAAAACTTTCAGCAGCTCCGGCGAAAGAACAGAAGGAATTCCTTTCAGCATTTCACCACTCCTTGAAAAATTCCGTAAGCCTTGTCAAAGGCTTCCCAGTCCCTGCTTTCATAGCGGCGGATATCCGGCATTCCGCGCACAATTTCCCGGAAACCCGCGATGTCCGGTAAAGCGCCGGCGCGGATCAACTGGATGCCGATATTGCCCAGCACAGCGCCTTCCACCGGCCCGGCAACCACCGGCACGCCGCATGCACAGGCGGTCATCCGGCACAGCATGGCGCTTTTTACGCCGCCGCCCACCAGATGGATGCAGGGATACGCCATATTGGTCAAACGCTCAATCTGCTCTTTCACGCGCCGGTAAGTAAACGCCAAGCTTTCGTACACACAGCGGATGACGGCGCCTTTTGTCTCCGGCACGCGCTGTCCGGTTTTCCTGCACCAGCTGCGGATGCGTTCCGGCATATCCCCCGGCGCCACAAATTCCGGCGAACAGGGATCGATAAAACAGGCAAACGGTTCTGCATTTTCCGCTTCCGCGTCCAGCCCGTCGTAAGAAACATTTTCCCCCTGCCGCAGCCAGTGCCGCTTGCATTCCTGAATCATCCAGGTTCCGGTAATATTGGCCAGCAGCGAAATTCCGTCAAAGCCGCCTTCGTTGGAGAAACCGGCGGCCCGCGCGGCTTCCGACACATCCGGCGCCGGGCAGTGCGTTCCCATCAGCGCCCAGGTTCCGCAGCTGATAAACAGGAAATTACCGCTTTCTGCCGGGACTGCCGCCAGCGCGCTCTGCGTGTCATGGCCGGCCACTGAAACCACCGGGATTTCCGGAACGCCCAGCTCCCGGCAAATTTCACCGCGCAGGACGCCGGCCGGCGTTCCCGGCGGCACAACATCCGGAAACAGGCGGCGGGGAATTCCCATTCTGTCCGTCAGTTCCTGCGACCAGGTTTTTGTGCGTACATCCAGCAGCTGGCTGGTAGACGCTTCCGTATATTCGCTCTGCTTTGTCCCGGTCAGGAAATACACAAACAAATCCGGCATCATCAGCAACGTTTCGGCCCGCTCCAGCACATCCGGACGGCTGCGTACCAGATACAGCAACTGGCTCAGCGTATTGATGTCCATCGCCGGAATGCCGGTAAGCGCGTACAATTCCGCTTCCGGAATCATTTCCCGGCAAACCGCCGCCATACCGTTGTTGCGGGCGTCCCGGTAATGCACCGGGTTTTCCAGCAAAACGCCGTGTTTATCCAGCAAACCGAAATCCACACCCCATGTGTCGATTCCGATGCTGTCGATTCCGGCGCGGGACGCCAGCAGGATGCCCTGCTTCACTTCATGAAACAGCCGCAGGACATCCCAGTACAGCGTCCCGGAAACAAGAACCGGCTCGTTGGGAAAGCGGTGGATTTCTTCCAGCACCAGGGAACGGTTTTCCAGTCTCCCCAGCATTGCCCGGCCACTGGACGCCCCGAAATCAAAAGCCAGTACCTGCTTCACCGTCCGCCCCTTTTACCGCATATTCTTGTACAAAGGACCGTAATTCGCGCAGGCGCGGTAATCCTGTCCTTCTTTGTCCATACCGAAAGCGTTCCATGCCGCAGGGCGGAAAATCTTTTCTTCCGGCACATTATGCATACAGACCGGAATGCGCAGGATCGAACACATCGTAATCAAGTCCGCACCGATATGGCCGTAGCTGATTGCGCCGTGATTGGCGCCCCAGTTGTTCATCACGTCATACGCGCTCTTGAAAGCGCCCTCGCCGGTACAGCGCGGCGTAAACCACGTGCACGGCCAGGTAGGATTCGTACGCTCCATCAGGGCGTCGGACACATTGTCCGGAAGATGCACAGTCCAGCCTTCTGCAATCTGCATCACCGGGCCGAGTCCTTTCACCAGATTCAGGCGAATCATGGTTACCGGCATTTCTGCGCGCGTCGTAAAGTGAGAGGAGAATCCGCCGCCGCGGAAATTATCAAAACCGGCTTCGCACCATACGGTAGCGTCCGTCATCTTCCGGATATTTTCGTCCGTTACATCCCACCACTGCTTCATCACGTGGTTGCCGTTCTCATCCGTACACTCGCCGCATGCATCCAGACAGGCGGCGCCGGAATTCAGCAGGTGGATAATACCGCCGTTCTCTTTTGCACGGCCTTCCAGGTCATAACCGGTCACGCGCTTCGTGGCTTCCGGCGACCAGTACGTGCGCACGTCGGCAAAAATCTGCGCGCGGTTTGTCAGCAGCTTCATGAACAGCATACCCAGACCATTCAGCACATCGTTCTCGGTGGCCAGAATAACCGGTTCTTTCTTGCCTTCAAAGTCAAAAGAAGAGTTCAGCACCGCTTCCGGATAATCGCAGTTCGGCCAATGATCCGTCCATTGGCGCTGTCCCTGGAAACCGCCGGCAATCGCATTGTGCCCCAGCATTTCTTCGTCAAACTGCGGCGGCAGGTTCGGATTCCCCTGCATCAGGTCTTTGATGATGCAGTACATTTTGATGGTGAATTCCCATTGTTTGTCTTTCTGCTCGCGGCTGAATTTCACAAAATCCGGGTTGTCGTCGCGGCCTTCCTTGCAGTGCTCCTTTGTCCAGGCCAGCGCCCGTTCGTATTCCGCGTGATCATAAATCCCTTCTTCCATGCGGCGGAGGATTTCCACTTCGTCCACGGATTCCACGCGCATTCCCAGATACTCTTCCATAAACGCCTGGTCGATGATGGAACCGCCGATTCCCATGCACATGGAACCAATCTGCAGGTAAGATTTGCCCCGCATACTGGCGGCAGCCACTGCAGCCCGGCCGAAGCGCAGCAGTTTTTCTTTCACATCTTCCGGAATTTCCGTTACCTGATCCCGGTCCTGCACTTCATGCCCGTAAATTCCGAAAGCCGGAAGCCCTTTCTGCGCGTGGGTAGCCAGAACCGAAGCCAAATACACAGCGCCGGGCCGTTCGGTACCGTTAAAGCCCCATACGCCCTTGATGGTCATCGGATCCATGTCCATGGTCTCCGAACCGTAACACCAGCACGGCGTAACGGAAAGCGTAATGGCAACGCCTTCCTTCCGGAATTTTTCCGCACACGCGGCGGTTTCCGGCACACGGCCGATTGTCGTATCTGCAAGCACTACTTTTACCGGCGATCCGTCGGAATAGCGGAGATTCATTTCAAACAGTTTTTTCGCGGCCTTTGCCAGCTCCATGGTCTGGTCTTCCAGACTGCTCCGGAGCTTCATCGGACCGGTTCTTCCATCGATAATCGGGCGGATACCGATTGCCGGATAGCTGCCAACCAATTTGCGTTTTGCCATAATTCCCCTGCCTCCTGCCGGTTTTTCCCCGGCAAATTTATCTTGCACCCGTTTTTCCGTCTGCTGTATCGTGAAAATACGCTTGAATATCAATATTTTCTGTTTTCCGGCCCTGTACCGGAAAAAAATTAATGCGCCGGCGGCAAAGCAGCGGTACAATGAAAGGGATTCAGGAAAGACTGCGTATGTATCATTGGTATGATTTTGAAAACCGGAGAAGGGGTTCCCTGCAATTCCCGATTGAATTCCACCACGTTGCCGGGAGCCATCCGCGTTACGTCATGCCCTGGCACTGGCATCCGGAAATCGAAATCATCCGGCCGGTTCAGGGCGCGCTGACCATCTTTTCCGGCAGCCGCCGTTTCCGGCTGGAAGAAGGGGACGTCCTCTACATTCCGCAGAATACCGTCCACGGCGGGGAGCCGGAAGCAGGATGCGTATACGAGTGCATTGTCTGCGATTTTCTGGGTATGCTGCAGCAGAACGCCGGATTCAGCGCTTATGCCGAAATATTTTCCGGCGGCAAAAAGATTCAAAACCTGTACGGCAGGGACGACCCCGAAATCCGCACGCTGATGGAACGCCTGTTCCGCGTAATGCGCAACCGCGCGGACGGCTGGCAGCTGCAAACCATCGGCTGTCTGTTCCAGTTTGCCGGTACGGTGCTGGAAAAAAGCCTGTTCTGCGAAGAACCCGAAGACCGCACAGTGGAAAACGCGCGCAACATCAGCAAATTCCAGAACGTGTTCAAGCTCATCCGCAGCCGCTACCGGGATCCGCTCACGCTGGAAGACATGGCGGCGGAAGCCAATATGTCGCCGAATTATTTCTGCCAGGTTTTCAAGGAAATCACCCACTATTCCCCGGTGGAATACCTGATGCACTACCGGATTGAATACTCCAAGCACCTGCTTTGCGTAAAACACGCCACGGTTTCAGAAGCCGCTTTTTTGTCCGGATTCAACAGCCCGGCGTATTACATCAAGGTATTCAAGGATCTGACGGGATCCACGCCGAACCGCTACAAAAAAAGCTTCGCCGTACACTCTTAGAATGCAAAAACCCGCAGAACAGCCGTGCAGGCAAAAAAAAGCCGGCTGTATTCCAGCCGGTTGTATTGCAGGGGCAGGACTTGAACCTGCGACCTCCGGGTTATGAGCCCGACGAGCTGCCAACTGCTCTACCCTGCGATGCAGGAGGAGTATACCTCTATGCAGGATTTTTGTCAACAGGCTCCGCAGATACCGGCACTTGTATATCTGCGCCTTCCCGGCGGCATACAAGAGGGCTGCCTCTATTCGCGCCAAAGGGCTGGTTCGTCTGGCGGCAAGGGCAGAAACCAGCGGCGCCATTGTATGCCGCAAGGAGGCGCGCTGTTAAACACCGGCGTCCGGCTTCGTTTTAAGGATACCGCTGCCGGGGCGCGGCAGGAACTTGAACGCTTTCCTCTTTTCCGGCGTTCAAGTTCCATACTTTGCGGACAAAAAAAAGCCGGAAGATAAAAGGAGGAAAAATCTTCCGGCTAAAAACTTTTTTTGCCTGACCGGCGGGTTTCCGCAGCGCCCCGGCTGAACCGCGGACGCCGTCTGTTTTTATGCAAGGCGGAAGCTGCACGGTGCCTCCGTAACTTACACCCTAATAAGGCGGACGGACGGGCAAAGTTACAGAAAAACCCTTAAAAAATCTGTTATATTTTTCCCGCCGTTTTCCTTTTGCAAACACGCCCGGAACGCCGATAATACCGGCATGAAAGTCCGTATATTTCTTTTTTCAGCAGCCGTATGCCTTCTGGCGGCTGTCCTGCCCGCCGGGGCAGAAGTTTTCCGGTTCCGCTTTACCGAAGGCCAGTCATACCGCATCAATTCGCTGGTTAACGAAGAAGTCTATCTGGACGGCGTCCATTCCCACACGGCGGAAATCACCAACCGCATTACGGTGAATGTTTCCGGCGTGCAGACCGAAAACGGGCGCGTTTCCGCCCGCCACGACTGCACATTTATGACAAGCGAAAGGAACGAAAACGGCGGTTTTGCCTGGAACCGCCGGTACGAAAGCGTTTTCCGCCGGGAAGAAAACGGCCGTTACCGGATTTCCGCCGGATACTTTATGCCGGTTGTACGCGACATTCCGGTTTTCCCCGACATGGACTTGCAGCCCGGGGACCGCTGGCAGGCCGACGGGGAAGAAGCCCACGACTTCCGCGAGTTTTTCGGGATTCCGGAACCCTACCGCATCCCTTTCACGGCGCAATATGCGTATATCGGGCCGGTAGAAACCGAAACCGGCACGCTGCACCACATCCAGGCCGAATACGAAATGACATTCGCCACGCCGGAAGAAATTCTGCGCAGCCAGCAGGACGGCGGCTTTTTCCCTCTGGGAATCCGCGGCGTTTCCCGCCAGCAGCTTTACTGGGACAACGAAGCGGGCGCGCTCTCCCACTACACCGAAGAATTCCATATCCAGATCGAAGTCAGCACGGGTCAGGTGATTGACTACGTGGGGACGTCCAGCGCGGCGGTACACGACAATCCCCGCCTGGACCGGGAACAGATGGTGGAAGAAATGGAAGGCGAACTGCACCGGCGCGGGATTGAAAACGCCCGCGTTTCCGCTACGGAAGAAGGCGTCACCATTTCCATCGAGAATATCCATTTTGCGGCCGACACCGCGCGTCTTTTGCCCGGCGAGGAAGAAAAAATCCGGAAAATTGCGGAAATCCTGGCCGCCTATCCCGGCCACGACCTGCTGGTTTCCGGCCATACTGCCCTCGCCGGCACCGCGGAAGCCCGCCAGCGGCTTTCGGAGGAACGGGCCGAAACCGTTGCCGCCATGCTGATTGAATCGGGCGCGCGGGAAGCGCACAACGTCTTTACGCAGGGATTCGGCGCCGAACGGCCGTGCGCGCCCAACGATACCGAAGAAAACCGCGCCCGCAACCGCCGCGTGGAAATCACCATTTTGGAGAAATAAAACGCGGGGCGCAGACATCCAGCCGCCTGCACTTCCGGAAACGCTGAAGCGGCGGCTGGCGGATCTGGCGGACCGGTACGAAACCGCAGCCTTTTCCGACGGCGACCCGAGCTGCGTACTGCGCCGCTACCGGAACCGCGCCGATACGGAATGCGCCGCGCTCCTGGCGGCATTGCTCGCATTCGGACGCCGGGAACAGTTTTTGGCCAAAACCGGCGCAATTCTGGCAGAAGCCGGCGCTTCCGGCGGGCCGGTCCGCTGGCTGAAAGAAAAACACTACGCGCATTCGTTTCCGGGCCGCGGCGCGCGGGCGCAGAAAAAATTCTACCGGTTTTATTCCTATGCGGATTTGCGGGCGCTGTTTGACCGCCTGCATGAAATCCTGCTGCACAAAGGTTCCCTCGGCGCGTTTTTCCGGGAACGGCTGCAGGCGGAACGGGAAGCGGCGCAGACTGCCGGAAAAGACGTGCCGCTGCCGGCAGAAGTCCTTGCCCGCTGTTTTCCGGGCTGCGCCCTTGTTCCGCAGGGAAAAAACACCGCCAACAAGCGGCTGAATCTCTTCCTCCGCTGGATGGTGCGCCGCGGTTCGCCGGTGGACGCCGGCCTCTGGGACTGGATTTCCCCGGCAGAGCTGGTGATTCCGCTGGACACGCACGTTTTACAGGAAGCGGCGCGGCTCGGGCTTTTGCCGCCGGGCAGTCCCGGAAACCGCAAAACCGCCTGCCTGCTGACCGGCGTCTTCCGCCAAATCTGGCCGCAGGATCCCTGCCGCGGCGATTTTGCCCTTTTCGGGCTGGGAACAGACAGCGCGGATACGGAGGATACGCCGTAAGCGCACTTTTCGCGCCGCTTTATGCGTTTGCCCTTCAGTTTGCCCGGGAACGGGCCGATATTCAAAATACCAAAAAAGGGAGTGGACAATATGCGGAAAGCCATTGTTTTTATGATTCTGACCGCCGTGTGCGCCGCGCTGTATGCCGGCGATGTGGCCAATTTTGTCGAGTTGGGCTTTTCTCCCGACGGCAAAACCTTTGCATTCGGGCAATACGGAACAGACAGCAAAACGCTTTCACCCTACGGGGATTTGTTCTTTGTCGACGTGGCAAAAAACGAATTCGTCCCCGGCGCCAACGTTTCCGTTTCCCCGGCAGAAAGCGGCCGCCAGGATCCGGCTGCGCTGTTTGAAAGCCTGAAATCCCGCGCGTCCCTCTCGATGAAACGCCTTTCGATTGGAACCGGCGGAACGGACGGTGCGGTAAATTCCGGCCGGGCGGTTTACGCCGAAGAAGTTTCCGTACCCCGCAGCGACGGACTGTCCATGCATTTCCGCGATTTTGAAACCGGCAACCGCTACAGCATTTCCCTCCATCAGCTGGTGCGGGGCGAAAACGCGGACGTGTCTTCTTCGTTTTACATCACCGCAAAAATCACCGACAGCGAAGGAAACACGGTCACCAAGACCGTCGGGCATCCGGACTTCCGCCGCGCGGGCGTACTGGGTTACCGCATCAGCCGCATCCTCACCGACGGGACAAACCGCGCGCTGGTGTTCGTTGTGGAAAAAGAAATGTTCAACGAAGACGGCAGCTCCGTCCGCTACATGGTGGAAACGCTCTATTTGTAAGCGCCGGGAAGCCGTACGCCGTGCCTGATATGCCGGGAAATTCCGGCAACCGTAAAAAACAAAAAAGCCTGCCTAAAACGGCAGGCTTTTTTTGGTTCCCGGAAACCGCAGGCAGGGCAGAAACCCGGAGAATCAGACGCCGCGCGCTTCCGAAACCGCCCGGAAATCCGCAGCGGTTTCTTCATCCGGCGCTTTGGTCAAAAGCGAAACCAGAACGATGCACAGGCTGGAGAACACAAACGCCGGCAGAAGTTCGTACACATTCCACGCGCCGCCCAACGGCCGCACCAGAAGCTTCCATACGAACACCATCACGCCGCCGCCGGTCATACCGGCAATGGCTCCCGCCCGGTTCACGCGCTTCCAGAACAAACTGAACAGCATCAGCGGCCCGAACGTCGCGCCGAATCCGGCCCAGGCAAAACTCACAATCGTGAAAATGATGCTGTTTTCGTCCAGCGCAATGCACATCGCCACGGCGGCAATCACCAGAAGCGTAATGCGCGTAAGAACCAGCACTTCGCGGTCCCCGGCCTGTTTGCGCACGACGCCCTGATACAGGTTTTTGGCCAGCGCGGACGAAGCAATCAGCAGATAGGAGTCGGAAGAGCTGATGGTCGCCGCAAGGATGCCCGCCATGACAAATCCGGCAAACAGCGGCGGCAGCAGATTGGTGGAAAGCAGGATGAACACGTTTTCCGCCGAGGAAGAAGTCAGAAGCCCGGTGGGGAACAGCGCGCGGCCCATCAGTCCGATGAACACCGCCACCGAAAGCGAAATCAAAACCCACACGGTGGCAATCCGGCGCGAACGGGTCAGTTCGCCCTCTTTCCGGATAGCCATAAACCGCAAAAGCACCTGCGGCATACCGAAATAGCCGAGCCCCCAGGCCAGCATCGACACAATGGAAAGCAGGCCGTACTCTCCGGCGGGGCCGAACAAAGGCTGTCCGGCAGCGTCCACCTGCTGCACGCCGTCCGCCGTAACCGGCGATGCGATACCGAAAAACGAAAAAAAGCCGGGAATGGATCTGGCATTGTCCAGCACGGCGTCCAGTCCGCCGGCTGCCGCCGTTCCGGCAACCGCGATAATCGAAAGCGCGGTAATCATCACAAGCGCCTGCATAAAGTCGGAAGCGCTTTCCGCCAGAAAACCGCCGAGAAGCGTATACAGCAGGACAAAAGCCGCGCCCACCAGCATCATCGGCACATACGGCAGCCCGAACAGCGTGGAAAACAGCTTGCCGCAGGCAACAAAGCAGCTGGAAGCATAAACCGTGAAGAAAATCAGGATAAACACGGCGGCGATGGACATTACGATTTTGCTTTTTTCATGAAAGCGGTTGGAAAAATATTCCGGCAGCGTAATGGCGTTTACCCGGACGCTGTACCGGCGCAGGCGTTTGGAAACAATCAGCCAGTTGATGTACGTCCCGAGCGCCAGCCCGATGGCTGTCCACGCCGCGTCGGCAACCCCGCACCAGTACGCCACGCCCGGCAGCCCCATCAAAAGCCAGCCGGACATATCCGAAGCTTCCGCGCTCATAGCCGTCACCCAGGGGCCGAGCGTCCGTCCGCCCAGGAAATAGGAATCGGAATTCTGGTTGGCCCGCCGGGCAAACGCAATCCCGATGAAAATCACAATGGCCATGTAAATCACCATGGCTACGAAAATCTGAATTGTATCCGACATATTTTCCCGCCTGCAAGCAATCCGTTTTTTCTATTTGATTATGCCGCATTATAGCCGGAAAACGGGGAAAAAGTCCACCGGGCGGAAGACGCAAAAAAAACGCGGCGCATTGCGCGCCGCGTTGTCAGAACAAGGCGGGAGTTACTGTCTGGAAAAACTCACTCCGTACAAATAGCGAAGCGGTTCTTTCGAGGAAAAAACCGACTCAACAGACAGTCTATCTAAACCGCGATGGTAGTTGATTTCAATCTGACTGCCGTCCTCTCCCCACAAATCCATATCTCCGTCAACATCGTCCCGATCCATGTCACCATAATAGTCGCCGATCAGAGTGACAAAAGGTGAAATAGAAGTAGAAGACAAATCGTAACCGGATAAATTAAATGCTCCCCCCTGCGTAAGCGACAACGTCCAAGACGCAGCGCTGGAATTAGCGCGCCAAGAGCCTGCAACATATTCATTGATCGGCGTATCGTCGTCGTCAAAACCGTCGCAGGCGGAAAAGGCAAAGACCGCGGCAAAGGCGGCCAGACAGGCAAAAAGGGTTTTCTGTTTCATGCATTACGCTCCTGTTTTCCGTTTCCGGTTTGCCCGCAAACGGACACGCTTCCGCCATTCTAAAGCATAGCGCCCCGGAAGGCAAGAAGCGGATTCTGCCGCACGCCTGACCCGCCGCGCGCAGCGTATGCAAATAAAACCATCCGGCGGCCGGAAAGTTTCGAAAAAAAAAACTCCGGCCGGAGCCGGAGTTTTTGCCGGGACAGGAATCAGTACATACCGTCCATGCCGCCCATTCCTCCGGCGGGAGGCGCGGGCGGATTCTTCTCCGGCAGGTCGGTGATGGCGCATTCCGTGGTCAGCAGCAGACCGGCAACGGAAGCGGCATTCTGCAAAGCCGAGCGGGTGACTTTGGCGGGGTCGGTGATTCCGGCCTTGAGCATATCCACCCATTCCATTTTCGCTGCATCGTAGCCGATGCCTTTCTTCTCATTGCGGGCGCGTTCGGCAATTACGCCGCCGTCCGCACCGGCATTGATGGCAATCTGGCGGATCGGTTCTTCCAGCGCACGCTTGACAATCTTGAAGCCGACTTTCTCGTCGTCGGTCAGCTCCCCGATTTCAGCCTTGTCGAGCGCGGCAGCCGCCTGGATCAGCGCAACGCCGCCGCCGGGGATAATGCCCTCTTCCAGAGCGGCGCGGGTGGCGGACAGCGCGTCTTCCACTCTGTGCTTCTTCTCTTTCATCTCGACTTCGGTAACCGCGCCGATGTTAATCACCGCAACGCCGCCGGCAAGTTTTGCCAGCCGCTCTTTCAGTTTTTCTTTGTCGTAATCGGACGTGGATTCTTCCACCTGCGCCTTGATCTGCGCAATGCGGTCTTTGATTTCTTTCTGCTTTCCGGCGCCGTCAATAATCGTGGTGTTGTCCTTGTCGATTTTGACGCTCTTCGCCTGTCCGAGCTGGGAAATATCCGCGTTTTCCAGTTTCAGGCCGAGTTCTTCGGTGATGACTTCGCCGCCGGTCAGGATTGCGATATCCTCCAGCATGGCTTTGCGGCGGTCGCCGAATCCGGGCGCTTTGACGGCGCAGGTTTTCAGCGTACCGCGCAGGCTGTTCACCACCAGCGTGGCCAGCGCCTCACCGTCCACGTCTTCGGCAATAATCAGCAGCGGGCGGCCGCTCTGGGCAATCTTTTCCAGCAGAGGCAGCATATCCTTCATGTTGGAAATTTTCTTGTCGTGAATCAGGATGTAGGGGTTTTCAAAAACCGTTTCCATGCGGTCGCGGTCGGTCACAAAATAGGAAGAAATATAGCCGCGGTCAAACTGCATACCTTCGACATAGTCCGTCGTGGTTTCCATCGTTTTGGCTTCTTCCACGGTGATAACGCCGTCCTTGCCGACTTTCTCAATCGCATCCGCAAGGATTTTGCCGATTTCCTCGTCGTTGTTCGCGGAAACGGAAGCGACGTGGGCAACTTCATCAGAGCTTTTGATTTCCTTGCTGGATTTCTTGATGTCGTCCACAGCAACCGCAACCGCTTTGTCCATTCCGCGCTTCAGTTCGATGGGCGTCATACCGGCGGCAACCGCCTTCAGTCCTTCGCGGACCATGGAATAGGCAAGCACCGTCGCCGTCGTCGTGCCGTCGCCGGCCACGTCGTTCGTCTTCGTCGCAACTTCTTTCAAAAGCTGCGCCCCCATATTTTCATAGGGATCTTCCAGTTCGACTTCTTTGGCTACGGAAACCCCGTCTTTGGTCACGGTCGGCGCGCCGAATTTCTTGTCCAGCAGGACATTGCGGCCTTTGGGGCCAAGCGTAACTTTTACGGCCTGGGAAATCTGTTCCACGCCGGAAAGAAGCTTCTTGCGGGCTTCTTCATTAAACATAAGCTGTTTCGCCATTGTTTTATCTCCTTGTTCCTTTAAAATACTGAAAATCCGGCGGTACGGCAACACTCCGGAAGCAAATTTACGGATTCCGTGCGTTTTCCTGCGCTTTAATACAGGAATTCGAAATCCTGTACCACCAGCCGCGCGCCTTCCACGCCTTCAAACCAGTCGCCCCGCGCGCTGGACGCAAATACCACATTGACGTGCGTTACCGGTTCGTCCGCCCGCCCGTACACGGCGTCAGCCGGCAGGGGATCCGCGTTTTGGTGCGGCCGGCCGTAGAGGAATTCCGCCTCCAGCGTACGCAGGCCGTTTGCATCCGGTCCGGAAACCGAAAGCACGCCTTCCGCGCCGGCTTCCCCGTCCCCGCTGCTGCGGTACCAGGCTGTGGCAATATAGCGCCGGACGCCGGATGCGCGGTTTTCCAGGCAGGCGCTCACGGTGCATTCGTCGCCGAGGCCGTCGTAGCGGAATTTCACCCGGATACCGCGCGGGCGGGCTTCAAACGGAACGCCCCAGCGGACAAGGTCTTTGCCGTCGCCCTTTGTGCCGTCCAGAAGCTGCGAAAGCGAAAGGTTGCGGATCATGCGCCCGGTAAACAGGTTCCCGCTGGCAATTACGCCGAACACTTTGCGCGTAATCAATTCGGCAGCGGACGACCCGTCCGGTAAAACCAGCCGCCGGGTCGGCCATTGGCGGCTTCCGGTTGCGGCAAAGGCCGGATTGCCGTTATCCCAGACGGAATCCGCATCCGCGCCCGCCATTTCGGCGCATTTTCTGGTTCCGATGGAAAGAAAGCCGGTCACCCGCTCTTCGTGCCATTCCCGGAAGGAAGAACCGGGCAGCTGGTATCCGCCGCGGATAATCCAGAATTCCGCGCGGCCGGTTCCGGGATCCCGCAGAACGGCTTCTTCCCCGGACGCCAGATCCAGCGTCCGCCCGGCAAATTCCGGAAACCGCGCAAGGAATTCCGGCGCAGGTTCCGCCTGCCGCAGCGGATAAAGCTGCCCGTCCGCGCCGGTATACGGAACCGGCACAAACAGAACGCGCCGCCCGGAATCCGGCACGGCGTTTCCGTCCTGGCCTTCCGCAATTTGCAGCGGAAAGCCGTCCGGAAGGCCGGAAAGTGCGGATTCAGCAACCGGAGTTTTTTTCCCCGCTTCCGCAGCCTGTACGCCGGGAGCAGCGGAAACGGCGGCCCAACCGAGAAGAAGCGGAAGCAGGATTCCCGTTCCGGAGTTTTTCCGGTTTTTGTGCATGGTGCTTTTCCTCCAGAAGCTGCCGGTAAACGGTTTCAATTTTTTCCACGGAGCGGGCCAGCGAAAACTGTTTTGCATATCCGGCGTAACGGCGGCCGGCTTCGGCCCGTTCC
>JADIMS010000155.1 GCA_017694555.1 Candidatus Avitreponema avistercoris | reverse complement strand
GCGAAACGGTTGTCTCGCTCTGGCCGAATCCTTCGGTAATCTGCAGGCCGGTAATCCGCTTCCATTGGTTGAAGACTTCTTCCGAAAGCGGTTCGCCCGCAGTCGAACAGTGCTCCAGAGAAGAAAGGTCGAAGCCGGAAAGGTCTTCCTGAATCAAAAAGCGGTAAATGGTCGGCGGCGCGCAGAACGTGGTGACCCGGTGTTTTTGCACCTGATGCAGCAAATCCGTCGGCTTGAAGCGCGAATGGTAATCGTAAACAAAAAGCGCAGTTTCGCAAATCCATTGCCCGTACAGACGTCCCCATGCGGTTTTTGCCCAGCCGGAATCGGCCACCGTCAGGTGCAGGCCGCCTTTGCGCACGCGCTGCCAGTATTTTGCCGTCACAATATGCCCAAGCGGATACAGGAAATCGTGGACCGCCAGCTTGGGATGGCTCGTGGTGCCGGACGTAAAATAGCCGAGCATGTAATCCGAATTGGAAGAAACTTCGCTGCGGGGCAGCACAGGGAACGGCGGCGCGTTCCGGCAGCCGAGCGTAAAATCCACCCAGCCGTCCGGCAGCGGATCCACAGGTTTGTCCACGCCGAATTCATTCACCAGCGCGCACACGCGCAGCGACGGGGATTCCGCCCGGGAAGCACGGATGTGCTGCACGACGTCCGGCACATTGACCGCCACAATCATTTTGACGGAAGCGGCATTGTTGCGGTACACCAAATCTTCTTTTGTCAGCATATGCGTAGCCGGAATGGCTACGGCGCCGATTTTATGCAGCGCAATCATACTGATCCAGAATTCATAACGGCGCTGTAAAATCAGCATCACGAAATCCCCGCGCCGCACGCCGCACTGCAAAAAGAAAGACGCCGCCCGGTCGCTGCGCGTTTTCATTTCGCCAAAGGAAAGCTCCAAATACTCTTCTTCGTCGTTTGTCCAGACCAGCGCCCGCGCATCCGGGGATTTTTCCGCAAGGAAGTCCATCACGTCGTATCCGAAATTAAAATTCTCCGGAATACGCAATTCATAATTCCGGATAAATTCCTTATACGAGGAAAATTCCGTGCGGGTTAAAAAATTCTCTTCCATCTCTTTCCCTGTTTCTAACTCGGATTCTCCGCTTCTTCTGCGCGTTCCTGTTACCGGTAACAAAATATCTGCCGGGACTCGCTGCCCGCGGGGAAACTCACAGAATAACCGTCAGAAAGCGGCAGCGTTTATCATCCGCGTTCTGCATTCCGTGCGGCTTCGACGAATCAAAATACAGCGCGTCGCCTTCTTTCAGGACGATTTCGTTCTCCCCGATAACGATGCGTACCGTTCCTTCAATTACGTAGTTGAATTCCTGCCCCGGATGCGTCGTGTAATGAATCTCCGGAATATCGCCGGGGTTGATGGTCACCAGGAACGGGTCCGCTTTCCGGTTTGCAAAGCCGTATGCCAGGGACTGGAAGTTGTAATCCGCCAGCCGGTCCACGGCAATGCCCTTGTCCTTTTCGGTCACAAAGTACGAAACGGAATGCGGCTCTTCCCCCGAAATAAACGAAGTCAAATCCACATTGTATTTCTTGCCCATGCAGAACATCACGCTCAGGGGAATATCCACTTCCCCCGACTCATAGCCCATGTATTCTTTCGGGGAGATTCCGCACACATTTGCCGCCGTCTCAACCGAAATGTCCAACATGTCGCGCAGGCCTTTCAGTCTGGCTGCTACCGCCTTGATTTCCGCATTCATTTTCCGCTCCTTGCCATGATTCCGGGCGAATCCGCGCGTCAGTCTTTGGCGCGGATATCCTTACGCTTGATTTTTCCGCTGATCGTTTTGGGCAGTTCGTCCGTGAACTCCACGATACGCGGATACTTGTACGGAGCCGTCGTTTCCTTGACAAAGCGCTGAATATCTTTTTTCAGCTCTTCGCTGCCGGGACGGAACGATTCCGTCAGCACGATGGTTGCCTTGACCACCTGTCCGCGCACCGGATCCGGCGCCGCCGTCACCGCGCATTCCAGCACGGCCGGATGCTGCATCAGGACGCTTTCCACCTCAAACGTTCCGATACGGTACCCGGAACATTTTATAACATCATCGCTGCGTCCTGTAAACCAGAAAAATCCGTCCTCATCCCGCCACGCCGTATCGCCGGTAAAATAATAGCCGTTGCGGATCACTTCCGCGGTTTTTGCTTCATCGCGGAAATATTCCAGAAACAGGCCGGGGAACGCGGCGCGCCCGCGGAACGTGCTGTAACCAGCGGAACCGTCGCTGTGCAGGGGAAAGGCGATTTCCCCCACTTCGCCGTCCTGGCATTCCTGGCCGCTGTCATTCAGCAGCACGCAGTTGTAATACGGCGCGGGTTTGCCGATCGACCCGGGCTTCACTTTTTCGTCCCCGAAATTGAACAGGGAAAGCGCCGTTTCCGTCTGCCCGAATCCTTCTTTCAGTTCCAGCCCGGTGAGTTTTTTCCACTGGTTGAACACCTCTTCCGAAAGCGGCTCGCCCGCAGTGGAGCAGTGTTCCAGCGAAGAAAGGTCGAACCCGGAAAGATCTTCCTGAATCAGAAAGCGGTAAATGGTCGGCGGCGCACAGAACGATGTGATCCGGTATTCTTCGATTTTGTGAATCAAATCAATCGGCTTAAAGCGGGCGTGGTAATCGTATACGAACACCGCGCATTCGCAGATAAACTGTCCGTACAATTTCCCCCAGACCGCCTTACCCCATCCGGTGTCGGCCACCGTCAGATGCAGGCCGCCTTTGCGCACGCGCTGCCAGTATTTTGCCGTCACGATATGCCCAAGCGGATACGTGAAATCATGCGCAACCAGCTTGGGATGGCTCGTGGTGCCGGACGTAAAATACGCCAGCATGATGTCGTGGTTGGCATTGACTTCCGCACGCGGCGGCGGCGTAAACGGAGCAGCGGCAGCCGCTCCGGCCGTAAAATCCAGCCAGCCGGACGGCAAATCCACAGCCGGATGTTCCGTGCCGTCAGGGGAAACACAGGCCTGTCCGAACGGAACATCGATGCCGTGCGGATTTACCGCAATCCGTACTTTCAGCGCCGGCGAAACCGGCAGGCTGCCGTCCACATGGCGCAGGATGTCGCCGTCGGCAACCGCAACCACAGCCTTGATTCCGGCCGCGTTATTGCGGTATTCGATGTCTTCCCTGGTCAGCATATGCGTAGCCGGAATTACCGATACGCCCAGCTTATGCAGCGCGAGAATGGAAATCCAGAATTCATAACGCCGCTGCAAAATCAGCATCACCATATCGCCGCGGCCGATTCCCTGCGCGCGGAAAAACGAAGCGGCGGCATCCGTGCGGCGTTTCAGTTCGCCGTAAGAAAATTCGCAAAAACAGCCTTCGTCGTTTGTCCAGACCAGCGCGCGGGCGTCCGGCGATTTTGCGGCGAGAACGTCCATGACGTCGTAGGCAAAATTAAACGGTTCCGGCACATTCACCCGGTAGTTGTTAAAAAAATCCCCGTAGGAATCAAATTCCACACGCGGCAAAAATACTTCTTCCATTCTGCGCAATCTCCAATGAGTAGTCTCCGGTAAAACGGGAATCCATGCGGGAAACCTGCGTTTCCCTGCGGTTAAATAATCACGGCAAGGAACCTGGCCTGCGCGCCGTTCAGCGCCTGCATCCCGTGCGGTTTGGTGGCGTCAAAATACAGCGAATCGCCCTCTTCCAGCACCAGCTCCTTCCCGTCCACCACAATGCGCATCGAGCCTTCAATCATATAATTGAACTCATGTCCCGGATGCGAATTGAAGTGCAGCTCCTTCGTATTTTCGGGCGAAACCGTAACCATAAACGGCTCCGCCTTCCGGTTCATAAAACCGTGGGCGAGCGCCTGATATTTGTAATCCGCGCGGCGTTCCACGGAAAGCCCTTTGTCCTTCTTGGTCAGAAAATACGAATGCATATGCGGCTCGTCACCGGAAAGCAGCGTCGTCATTTCAATCCCGTATTTTTTGGACATACTGTGCAGGACGCTCACCGGAATATCCTTTTCGCCGGATTCGTATTCTGCGTACTGCTCCGGCGTCAGGCCGCACACAGCGGCGGCTTCTTCCACGGAAACGTCAAGCACATCCCGCAAACCTTTCAGGCGGTCTGCAACGGCCTGCA
>JADIMS010000154.1 GCA_017694555.1 Candidatus Avitreponema avistercoris | reverse complement strand
CCATACCGGCGCCGAACCCGAGCGCGCGGACTTTTTCGCTGGCCGTGGAAAATCCTTCGGTCATTGCCTTTTCCACGTCGGGGATACCCGGCCCGGAATCCTGCGCTTCAATAACCAGGGAATCCGGCAGGACGATGTACCGCATAACGCCGCCGTTTGAATGGACAACCTGGTTGATTTCCAGCTCGTAACTCGCGATGCCGATACGCCGCGTGACTTCCGGACTGACGCCGGAACCGCGTAGCAATTTCTTGATTGCCGTGGAAGCCTGCCCCGCCAATTCAAAATTGAACGGTTCCGTTTTGAATTCAATCACGCGGCGGTCTCCCCCGGAATTTTCCGGCGCGGAAGCCGGATTTTCAGCGGAAAAACCGCCCTTTTCTTCTTCAATCTTTGCCACTTCCCGGTTCAGCGCAACCAAAAGCGTGGAAATCACATCGGAAGCGGTTACGATGCCGGTGACTTTGGAATCCCGGTCCAGTACCGGAAAACGTCCGAACGAATATTTATTGAAATAAGACACACAGAAAGACAGCGGCATCGTTTCCTGTAAAACCATAACCTGCGTGGTCATATGCAGCGCAGCCGGATCTTCAATCCAGCCGCCGTCCAATGCGTTGATGATGTCGTCCACCGATACAATGCCGATCAGGCTGCCGTTTTCACCGGTTATCGGAATTCCGGTGATGTTGTTTTTTTTCATCATCTGCTGAATGTGCCGCATGGTGTCCGACGGCGATGCGGTCAGAATGGGATGGGTCATCACGTCCTTGACTTTCAGCTCAAACAGAATCTGCATCACCGCTTCCGGCGAATTATCCTGATTAATGGGGATGGTCAGCATACGGATATTGTAACCCCGAATCCGGCCGTTGGCAACCTTTTCGCGTGCAAACCGGTGAAACCGGAAAATAAGCGGGATTTTTGTTGCGCACGGGGAAAACGGGCGCTACACTGGAACCATGCGCATCCCAAGGGAAAACCGGATCAAAACCTGGCGGATTCTGGAAATCGACCGGATGATCCGGGACGGCGGCTATCCGGACGTCAGACAACTCGCCGGGCATTTTGAGGTTTCACGGGCAACCATATGCCGCGACATCGAATTCCTGCGCGATTTTTACCATGCGCCGCTGGAATTTGACCGGACAAGGCACGGCTATTTTTATTCCGACGCATCCTACAGTCTGCAAAAACTGAATCTCACCGAAGGGGAATTGTTCACCATCTCCATCGTCTATCCGCTGCTCCGGCAATACAAAAACACGCCCATCGAAAAAAATATGCTTTCCCTGTTTGACAAAATCACGGATTTGCTGCCCGGCGAAGTGACGGTGGACGCTTCGTTTTTGAGCGGAGAGATTTCCCTGATCAGCGACCCGCTTCCGGCGATTGACCGGCAGGTGTTTGAATGCGTGCTGCGGGCGCTGAAGTCCCGGCGCAGGCTTTCGTTTCATTACACTTCCGGGCCGGGCGCAGAAAGCGGGGCGGACAAGGAAAACCGCCGCAGCGCGCTGCCGTACCATGTGGTGTGCCACCGCGGAAACTGGTACATGCTTGCTTTCTGCCGCCGCCACCAGAAAATCCGCACATTCGCCTTCGCCCGGATTTCCGATCCGCGTCTGGAAGAAGAACGCTACACGGTTCCGGAAGACTTTGACCCCAACCGGTACCTGGACACGATGCTGGGCGTCTGGGACAGCAAGCCCGTGCAAAAAACCGCGGAAATCCGGTTTTCGCCGTCGGTTGCCCGCTACATCGAAGAACGATCCTGGCATGAAAACCAGACCATCCGGCGGGAAGACGGCGGGGCCGTCATTCTGTCTTTTCCAATCAGCCGGATCCGGGAAACCGCCCCGTGGATTCTGGGATTCGGGCCGCTGGCCCAGGTATTAGCCCCGCCGGAACTTGCAGCAGAAATCCGGCGGCAGGCGGCGGAAACGGCAGCGCTTTATGATTCCGCAGAGCCGTCCGCCGCCGTCAAACCATGAGAATCCGCAGTAAAAGCGCCACGGAAACACCCAGCAGAACCAGCGCAAAGGCGAAAGAAAAAAACAGGAACCTTTTGTTCATCGGCATGTCTCCCTATTCCGGAATATTGTCCGCGCTCCCACCAATATAAAACTATACCGCGCCGGGGTCGCAAAGAATGAGACTGCCAAAAAAAAACGCCCCGGAAACCCGGGGCGGAAAAGAACCTGCGCGCGCTCAGGAATAGAGCGGGCGTTTGGTGTAATGGGTGTGCAGCAGCCGGTGTGCGCGCTCGCCGAGCGGTTCGCCGAGATATTCCCGGTAAGCCTGCAGAACAGCCTCGTTTTTGTGCGAACAGCGGATTTCGCTCTGCTCGTCGTCTTTGTACAAACCGTCAATGCGCTGCTGGCGCACCGCATCCGTCGCACCGTAAGGCTGACCGCCGCCCGCGATGCATCCGCCGCGGCATGCCATCACTTCGATAAAGTGGTACGGCGGCTCGGCGCCGGAAGCCTTGGCCTCGCGGACTTTTGCCAGGACAGGCTCCACATTGCCAATCTGGTGTACAATTGCAATCCGGACTTCGGTTCCGTTGACGTCGATTTTTGCTTCCTTGACGCCTTTCAGACCGCGGGCTTCCCGGAAGTTCACATCACCCAGTTCGTTTCCGGTGATGACCGCGTAAGCCGTCCGCAGGGCAGCCTCCATCACACCGCCGGTTGCGCCGAAAATCGTGCCGGCGCCGGAATACGGTCCCAGCGGATTGTCAGCTTCTTCTTCCGGCAGATTGTTGAAGTTGATGCCGTACATCCGGATCAACTTGGCCAGCTCGCGCGTCGTAAGCACAAGATCCACGTCCTGCGCGCCGGACGAATGCATGGAAGCGTCCCGGTCGCATTCGTATTTTTTCGCGGTACAGGGCATGATGGAAACAGAGAAAATTTTCTCCGGCGCAACGGAAACTTTTCCGGCCCAATAATTCTTGATCATGGCGCCCATCATCTGCTGCGGGCTTTTTGCCGAAGAAACATGCGCCAGCAAATCCGGGCAGTTTTTCTCCGCATAATCCACCCACGCCGGGCAGCACGAAGTAAACAGCGGAATCTCGCCGCCGTGTTTGACAAAGCGGGACACAAATTCGTTCCCTTCTTCCATGATTGTCAGGTCAGCCGACCAGTTGGTATCGAAGACATACCGGAAGCCGATGCGGCGGAGCGCAGCGTAAATCTTCTTCGTGGAGATTGCGCCCGGCTCCAGCCCGAATTCCTCGCCCAGCGCCACACGCACGGCGGGGGCAATCTGCACCACGCTGACCAGCTCCGGATCAGCCAGCCCTTTCTGCAGGTCATCCAGCGCGCTGTGCTCGTAAATGGCGCCGACCGGGCAATGCGCGGCACACTGTCCGCAGCGGATACACGGGGAATTTTCCAACTGTGCCAAATCCGCCGGCCCGATGACGGTTTTCCCGCCGCGGCCCTGGTACTCAATCGCGTTCACCTTCTGCACCTGCTGGCACACTTCCACACAGCGCCCGCAGCTGATGCATTTGTTGCGGTCAAACACAATGGCGCGGTTGGAATCGTCAAACGGCCGGTCAATGATATAGTTCTCGAATTTTTGCGTGGTCAGCCCGAAATCCGCCGCCAGTTTCTGCAGCTCGCAGCGGTTGTTCCGCGTACAGGACAGGCATTCCTGCGGGTGGTTGGAGAGAATCAGCTCCAGCACCGTGCGGCGCGCCTTGGTGATTTCGGGATCGTGGGTAATGATGCTCATTCCCTCGGTGACTTTCGTGCTGCACGCCCGGATCATACGCGCCGTGCCTTCCATGCGTACAATGCAGATGCCGCAGGAAGCCCACGCCGGCAGATCGTCGTTATAGCAAAGGGACGGAATGTCCACATTCGCCTGGCGGGCGGCCTGCAAAACCGTGGTTCCTTCTTCCACCGTCACCGGATTTCCGTTTATTTTCAGATTGATCATTCTGTGCTCCTTTACTCTTTCACGATGGCATTGAATTTGCAGGCGGTGAAGCATGCGCCGCATTTCAGACACTTGCTCTGATCGATCACATGGCGCATTTTTTTCTCGCCGGAAATGCATTCCGCAGGACAGCGCCGCGCGCACATTCCGCAGCCGATACACTTATCGGTGATGACATAGCGGATCAGTTTCCGGCATTTTCCGGATGCGCATTTTTTATTCACGATGTGGTCGATATATTCCTGCTCGAATTTCCGCAGCGTGGAAAGCGTCGGATTGGGCGCAGACTGGCCGAGGGCGCAGAGCGAGGATTTCTGCATCGCAAAGCCGATTTCCCGGAGCTTGTCCAAATCCGAAAGTTCGCCGTTTCCGCGGGAGATTTTCTCCAGGATGGCGTGAATCTGGCGCGTTCCGATCCGGCACGGAGAACATTTCCCGCAGGATTCGTCCACGCAGAACTCCATATAGAATTTGGAAACGTCCACCACGCAGTCGTCTTCGTCCATCACGATCATACCGCCGGATCCCATCATGGAACCGAGCCGCTGCAGTGCGCCGAAGTCGATGGGCGTGTCCAGGTCGCTTTCCGTCAGGATACCGCCGGACGGGCCGCCGGTCTGTACGCCTTTGAATTTCTTGCCGTTTTTGATGCCGCCGCCGATTTCAAAAATGATTTCCCGCAGCGTTGTCCCCATCGGAACTTCCACAAGCCCGGAATTGTTTACCTTTCCGGTCAGCGCGAACACTTTCGTACCTTTGGAATCTTCCGTGCCGATTTTGTTGAACCAGTCCGCGCCCTTGGTCAGAATCACCGGGATATTGGCCCAGGTTTCCACATTGTTGATAACCGTCGGCTTACCCCACAAACCGGACTGCGCCGGGAACGGCGGCTTCGGCGTAGGCATACCGCGCTGCCCTTCGATGGAACGCAAAAGCGCGGTCTCTTCCCCGCAGACAAATGCACCCGCGCCGAGACGGATTTCGATGTCAAAATCAAACCCGGATCCGAGGATGTCCTTGCCGAGCAGTCCGGCGTCCCGGGCCTGCGCCATGGCGATGCGCAGGCGTTCCACCGCCAGCGGATACTCCGCGCGGATGTAGATAAAGCCCTGGTGCGCGCCGATCGCCTTGCCGCAGATGGTCATTGCTTCCAGAACCGAATGCGGATCGCCTTCAATCGTGGAGCGGTCCATGTACGCGCCGGGGTCGCCCTCGTCGGCATTGCAGACCACGTATTTGATGTCTCCGGGCGCCTTGAAACCGGCTTCCCACTTCAAACCGGTAGGGAATCCGGCGCCGCCGCGGCCGCGCAAACCGGATTTTTTCACTTCTTCCACGATTTCCTGCGGCGTCATATCAAACAGCGCTTTTTCCAGCGCCGCATAACCGTCCCGCGCGATGTATTCTTCGATATTTTCCGGATTGATTACGCCGCAGTTGCGCAGAACGATACGCAGCTGCTTCTGGTAAAACTGGATTTCTTCCACGGATTCCGTGCTGTGTTTTTCTTTATTATACAGCAGGCGCGGAACTTCACGGCCTTTGACAATCTGTTCGTTGATGATTTCCTTTGCGTCTTCCGGCCGGACTTCGACATAGAACGAATCCTCCGGCAGAACCTTCACAATCGGACCTTTTTCACAAAACCCGAAACAGCCTGTTTTGACAATCTGCACGTCCTCGGCCACACCGGCGGCTTTCGCCTCATTCAGCAGATTGGTGTAGATGCCGTCTGCGTTGCTGGACTCGCAACCGGTTCCCCCGCACACAAGGATATAATGCTTGTACGCCATTGCTTACTCCTATCCTTTCAAACTAGCCCTGCAGAATGTCGCGGGCAGGACGATCCAAAATCCGGTCTTCCAGCAGCTGCTTTTTCACCAGATGCTTCTCCACAATCTCACGCGCCGTTGCCGCATCCACGCGGCCGTAAATGATATTCGGCATTCCGGCCATCACGACTTCCACCGTCGGTTCATTGTGGCACAGTCCCATGCATCCGGTTTGCCGGATGATAACCGAACCGCCCATGTCTTTCGCGTCAATTTCCTTAACAAACGCATCCAGCGTTTCTTTTGCGCCGGCTGCGATACCGCACGTTCCCATCCCGACAATAATCTGCGCGGTTTTACCGTCTGTCACCCGTTTTTTAATTTGCTGCTGCGTCGATTCCCGCAATTTCCGCAATTCTTCCAATGTCATTTTAGCCATTTTTTTTCTCTCCTTCTTCGGATTCCAGCGATTCCAGATATGTTCCCATCAAATGCAGTACGGAAACTTCGGAAAAATCCTCCGGCCCGTCCAAACCGAGCGCGTCCAGAAGCTCCGAACGTTTCAGCGTGTATTCCGTCCAAGGCGCCTTCCGCTCAACCACCATTTCGTATTTCTGCGGAAAAGCGAGGCACTGACGGAAAAACCCCGGCACATCCCCCAACGGAGGAAGGTCGATGTTTGTCAAATCAAACGCACAGGCAAGAAACGTTCCCGTCCCTTCCCCGCTTTCCGGATGCGTATCCGCGGCGAAAGCCCCGCCTGACGACAGCTCAGCCGTTCCGGCTCCGGCAGCGCGGGAAGAAATCTTCCACGATCCGCCGGTTTCTTCGGCTGTCTGGATCAGAAAGGGAATGCCCAGCCCGACTTTCCGCCCCGGATGCTTGACTCCGTCGGTATAAAACGGATCCGAGGCTTTTTGCAGCGTGGCAAGGCTCATTCCCTTGCCGTTGTCTTCCACGCTGAAGCGGACAGACGCTTCATCCTGGATCAGCCGGACCGTCACGACGGACGCACCCGCCTCAATGGAATTCTGCGTCAAATCACTGAACATATCGCAAAGCGAATAATGCATGGTCCGGTTTTCAGGTTCTGTATTTATCCAGAATTCCGCTGATTTGATCCTTGGTCAGTTTGCCATACACATCGTTGTTGACGGACATCACCGGCGCAAGACCGCAGCAGCCGATGCAGCGGACCGGCTCAACCGAAAACAGGCCGTCTTCCGTCGTAATTGCGCTGCCCGGAATGTTCAGCAGGGCTTTGGCTTCGTCAATTAAATCCTGCCCGCCTTTCAGATAGCAGGCCGTGCCAAGACACACACTGACTTTGTTTTTTCCCGGTTTTACCGTCTTGAAAAAGTGATAGAAGGTCATCGTCCCGTACACGCGGGCCAACGGATTGCCTGTCCGTTCCGCGACCTCCACCGCCGCTGCTTTGGAAATATACCCCTGCTCTTCCTGAACCTTGTGAAGGATCATGATGAGATTTCCGGGTTTCTGCTTCCATTCCTCGATAAACGCATTGAGTTCGTCAGAGAACCCGCACGCATTTGCCATGTAAACCCCCAAGAAAATCAATATGGCGGAGCCCCGCACGGTGCTTTTATCGATAAAATTTTATAGATAAAATGCACATTAATTATATATTATATAATGAAAGCGCCCGTTCGGCAACGGGTTTTCACAGGAATCCGCGGGACGGAAAATACCTGCCCCCTCTCTCGCTCCGGCAGTATACTGAATAGCATACCCCGGCGGGGAACAGCCTTATAGACTGTTGTATCGGAGGATAAAACAGATGGAACCAACTGAAATCATCAACTACATTCCGGAAAACATCATGCTTGTCCGCACGCAAGTGAAAACAAAAAAAAAGAATCCGCACCCACGTTGTCGCGAAATGCGGAAAAAACGCGCATTTCGCGCGCTGTTAAAGAAAACTGTTTCACTTAAAACGCGTCAAAAGGGAGGCACTCTCTGCTCTATTAGACCTCTTAATACTGCACTATTAAGCAGGCTAATAGAGCTCTATTAAGGGTCTTAATACTGCAGAAAGAGGGTGTTTCATAGTGCAGGAAGAAGGGTCTTCTTAGTGCGAAGGCAAGCGCACGCCGCCGCTTAACAGCGCGCCTCACTGCGGCATACAATTGCGCCGCTAGTTTTCTTGTTTTCACCATTAGGCGAACCAGCCCTTCTGGCGCGAATACAGACCGCACTCTTGTATGCCGCTG